>NZ_JAOCCT010000026.1:0-79277 GCF_029840555.1 Stenotrophomonas sp. GD03877
AACCGCAGCGAATCGGCCACATCGGTCTTGGCCGCCACTTCGGTGGCGATGCTGGCGCGGCGGTGCCCCGGGTCATTACGATCGCCCTGCACGATGAAGATGCTCTCTGCCGCATGGCTGCTCTTCGTTGGCTGGCTGAGCAGCACGTGGTCCACGCGCGAGAGATTGTTCTGCTTGGCCAGCACCAGGAGGCTGGCGCTGATGCGCTGGCTGGCCGCATCGAACGGGCGGCCATGCGCAGCGTCCAGCTCGGCCACTTTCTGGATCAGCTGCGAGAACAGGCGATGGTCCGGATGCGAAGGGTCCAGCAGCGTGCCGGCCACTTCAATCGGCGTCGGCGGCGGCTCATCGCTGGCACGGTCGCCCTGGCGATGATGCTCGGCCTCGCGCTCGGGCATCGCGTGGTGGGTTTCGGCATTCAGATCGCTGCCCGGGAACGGCGCGGCAATGCACTGGATTTCCGGCAGGTTGAACAGCACCGCGAACTCGCCCAGGTTGCTGCCGCCATCCAGCGGCGCCGGCAGCGGATGCAGGCCGGCGTAGTGCAGCGCCGCCCAGACGAAATCGCTGCAGCGGTTGATGGTGGCCGGGCGATCCACATCGAATTCGAACTCGGCCGGCTCCTCGGCGAAATCACGCAGGCAGCCGTAATGCTCCTCAGAGATTTCCAAGGTGCGGCTGTAGTACGGGTCCAGATGTTCGTCGGCATCATCGTGGCGCACCTGCGCGTACTGCACGCCGGAGCGGGCTTCGCCCGGCGCGTGGCGCGGTGGTGCGAAGCCATAGCTGTGGGCCTCGTCGCCCGCCGCCACCTGCAGGTACATGTGGCCGCGCGGCGAGGCACCTCCGCTCTTCAGTGGGGTGCCGGGGGCGGCCAGATAAAGGGTTGCGGTGTAGCGTGTTGCCTGCTCCATGCCTGTTCAGCCTTGATGGGTGCTGCGGTCCTGCCTGGATGATGGCATAGGTGGTATGGGGGGCAGGTGGAGGAATAGAGGACGCCGATCGCGACTTGCTGAATATGTGAGCCAGCATGCAGTAATGACCCCGCGGTGGCCGCGGTCCCGGCTGCGACTGGAGCTTGCCATCCCACCGTTCTATAGTCGTTTCGATCATGCAAGGGAATCGCCCATGAGCAGAGCACCGGCTTGCCGGCTTGCCTCCTTCGCCCTGGTGGCCGTGCTGAGCACCACCGCCTGCGCGAAGGCCCCATCCACGGAAAAGGACCCGAACGGAACCCCCATGTCCGAAACCGCAACCAGCCCACGTACGGTGGGCGGACAGACCTACACAATGCAGCCGGTGGAAGCTCGGCTTGGCCCGCACCGCTTCATGTTCCCGGCCAACCTCTACTACAACCAGACGGGCCCCTTGGCCGATGGGGGCGTCATGCTCACTGTGTTCTGGCCTGATTTCGATGCAGCGCCTCCTGGTAATCGCCCGGTGCGCAGCACGCAGGACAGCCGGCGGCAGGTACTGGTCGAGCTTAGGTACATCGATCGCGTTCCCATCCAGAACTATCTGGCACGTCGGTCCAGCAGTGAGGCCACCAGCGCGCCGGGGTCGCTGGAGCGAAGAGACCCGGTAGAGAATCTTGCGCTACGCGTTGCACAACCCGAGCGATGGGGCCTGACGCCCTATTCGATCGACCCATCGTTGATGGAAGCCTATGCAAAGGAGTCAGAGGCTGCGCTGGGCAGGCCTTACGTGCACAACCCGGGGATGGAGCCAGACTGGTATGTGGCCCGCTCGGCGGAGGGGCAACTGACAACGTTCATCAGCTGCGACCCGGCAGATCGCATTCCTGACGGACTTGTAGCTCAGGGAAAGACACTTGAACGCGTCGGAGAAGGCCAGATCGCAATGTGCCGCCATTCCATCGTGGATGTGGGCGACAGCATCGCCATCGAGATGAACTATGTACGCGTAATGCTGAGCGACTGGCAGCGTCTGGAAACCAGCGTGCGTGATCTTCTGAGCCGCTATCGCGTTCAGCCGTAAACCGCATCTCAAGGATGAATCATGAGCGGACTTACCGATAAGGATATTCGTGTCCTGTCCTCCTACGCGAAGGAGGGAAATCGCGAGCTGTATTGGAACTATCTCGCGCAGCTTCCCGACAATGATGGCTACGGCCTGCTTGCGTTGGGTGTTGTGCGCAACGACAGCCTCCCCGGCCGGGTGGCCAACAGCTTTGCAACCGCCGTTGCCGAGCAACAGGCCACGCTGTTCGGCAACGAGAAGAACGTAGCGTTCACCGAGCGCAGGCAAGAAGCCTTCGGCCAGGATCTGATCAGGAACGACCTGGCGGAGCGCAGAAGTTGGGTGGAGGCCGGCAGGCCCGATCTTGCTCTCAACCTGCCCTATACGAGCACGCTCAAGTCCCACGATGTTTCCTTCGAAGCTAACAACCTCAATGTGAACTGCTGGACGCCGCGCTTGCTGCTGGTGTCCACGGAGCATAAACGCGGCGAGCAGGCAGCCGAAAAGGTCTGGCAGAACATGCTCGACAACAGCGCTGCCGGCGCATTCCGTGCTGGCAAGACGGCCGTCAGCGTGCACCTGGATATGCCGCAGCCCGCTGGGCATTTCTACTTCGTTGAGCTGAGCAAGTTCGAGGGCGCAGCGCTCCTGCAGCGCGACGCCGTAGATCCGAACGTGATTGGTACCAAGTTCGACTATCACAGCTACGACGCCAAAGACGGCAGCTGGAACCGCACAGTGGGCGTTCCCCCGCTCGATAGAACAACCAAAGAGACCGATCCCGCCGAGATTTCCGCGTTGAACGAGACCCGCGAGGTTCGCCTGGAACGCGAGGTCAAGGCGAAGCAGTTTCATCCTGAAGATCCCTACAGAGAGATCGCCAAGAGCCCGCGCGTGGTGTCTACGCAGGAGCCCGAGCCTCTCTTTACGGAAGGACGCCGAATCGCGGCGATAGAGCCAGGCAGCCCGGACTATGCCCTCCATCAGCAGATTCGCCAGGGCGTCGCTGCACTGGACGAGAAGCACGGCCGCCCCTTCGACGCGACCAGTGAGAACCTCGCCGCCAGCCTGACAGTGAGGGCACGCGAGCAGGGTCTGGAACAGGTGGACCATGTGGTGCTGAGCAACGCCACAGCCAATCAGGCGGCGGGTCACACCATCTTTGTTGTACAAGGCGACCTATCTGACCCTGCGCACCTGCGTGCAGGAATGCCCACTGCCGTGGCTGCACAAACGCCGGTGGCTGAGTCGCTGCAGCAACTGGCTGTGGTTGGCGATCAGCGCGAGCTCGCCCGCCAGAATGAGCAGCAGGCGCTGGATGCACGTACGCAGGAACAGCAGAGCCACGCCATGCGCATGGGCTGAGCGCCCCAGGTTGAGGCGGCCTCCCTCGGCGCCAGAGATCTCAGTCCCTGAGACCTTCCCAGGTCATCCTCCCCTGCTTCGGGAGGATGACCATGACCAAGATCGACCCCGCATGGCTGGAAGCCTTCGACAGGGAACTTCTCTACCTGTTCGCCATCGACCATAGCGATGCCGGCATGGATGAGTACCTGCTGGGCTGCTACGCAGACCTTCCACCACGCGAGGCGGCGCTGGCGTTCGGCAGCGACTACGACCTGGAGCGCGACGATGCGCTATGGCCACGGCCGGGCCTGCCTGTGTGAACCGTGCGGCCGCCCGGCATGCCGACATTAAAGGCAAGCGATGCCAGGGGATGGCCGCTATGCTTGCAGCGCACCGGAATGGAAACCACGTATGCCCCGCTTCAACACCGCCCTGGCACTGAACCTCGTTCTGATGCTGCTGGGCGTTACACCTGCCATGGCCATGGCGGCGGACCTGCAGGTTTCCACTGAAGTGTTCGTGGAGCGCGGTGACAACCCCACCTTCGAGCTGCAGCAGGCGCCCGCCATTGAGTATTCAACGGCCCCCACCACGCCGCCCGATACCTTCCTGCAGGCTCCCATGCAGGTGCTGCTGGTTGCTCAGCTGGATGAACTGGGCCACGTTTCCAACGTGATGGTGGTGCGGTCCAGCGGACTGCGGGAGCTTGATCGTGCGGCCTTTACCGCTGTGGACCAGTGGCGCTTTGATCCGGTCGTGGTTGACGGCGTCGCGCTGCATGCGCGGGTTCGGGTGCGTTTGAGCTTCGTGCCTTCGGCCGACGCGCCGCCCGGCTGAACCGCCGGTCCAATCTGTCGCGATTGACCCTACTCCATGGCCCTGACTGCGGGCATTCCTGCACTTGGGGCCAATAACGCCAAGCCCTCCAAGACCGTTGCGGCGCAATCGCTTGCCGGCTTAACACCGTGTGCGACAATGCCGAAAGCGTCAGGACTGGCAATCGCTGGTTCTGCAGTTTCTTGGCATTTGGCAGCTACGCGGGTATCTCTTGGCGTGCCACCGGAAAAGGGTGGCGCGGGACTCGAAAACCCGTGTTTATGCCAGCTGTATGCGCTTGCCAGCCGACGTCACCTTTTATGTGGCGTCGGCTGGCAATCCGTTCGCGTTCCATGGCGGGCGGTGCGTGGGGGTCTTCGGACCCGCCGGTCTGGCATTTACCGGTTTTCGAGCCCGCACCGTCCGCCACCTTTATTGGTGGCGCTGCTATCTGTCCTGTACGGAGCATTGCCATGAACACATCGGACTTCCGTTCCCTGCACGCGCTGTACGATCCGGACAACGCCGAACCCGAGCGCGAACCGTCCGTCGATCCCAACGCCTTCGTCGCCACGCTGCATCGCATCGGAACCGGTGCGGCTGCGGACGGCCAGCCTTGGCCGGAACGGCATCAACTGCCTGGGCGTTGTCTTCAGCTGGCGGATGCGGATTGCGCGTTGGCGGGGCTGCGTGTGGTGGCGGAACTGATGCTGGCTGCGGAGCGGACTCGGCAGAACGGCGCGCCCGAGGAGTACCTGGGGGATCGGGTTATGGAAGGGTTGAAGATGGCGTGTGTGGCGTTGACTGCGCAGGCAATTGAGCGGTTGCAGGTTCGGGAGTAGAGCGCGCCTCGCTGCGCACATCGAATGCAATGCCCGGACCGTATTCGCGGTCCGAAGCATTCGCCGCTGTCTGAGCCTTTAGCCTCCAACACTGACCTCACTATGCCGAGCCGGACTTTGCTTGCCCTGACGACGGCAGCGCTATTGGGATTGATCAGTGGAGGGACATACGCGCCAGCCACCACAATGAGTCTTGAGAACTACCCAAGACTCACTGACTCGGAGTTTGCCCTGTTTCAGGCCGACGCCGAGAGCTACGCTGAAGCATTGGCTTGCCAAGGCGTCACCATCGGAAAGCATGATTCCAGTAGACGCTTCTTCGATATAAGCGTACGTGGCGATGCCATTCTGTTCGTGGACAACTCTGGGCCAAGTCTTCTGATAGTCACTATGTCTACGGTCCCAAGCGATGCAATGGAGCTCCAGCGCTGGAAAGATGGATGGGGTTCACCAGAGAGACGCAGGAGGAGCTTGAGCGCACCTGAGAACAGCTGCCCTAGGTCTGCGCCCCAGTAGACTCCCATCTGCACCCTGCCCCGGCAGTCAAACGCGTCAATCAATGACACAAGGAACCTGGTTCTAGCTAGAATCCTGGGCACTTAGCTTCTCGGACAGGGATCTAGGATGGAACTCCCATTCGAGGTGGGCGCGCTCTACAACCGTCAAAAGCAGATCCATGGCGTATTTGGCGGGCAACAGCAAGGCGGCATTTCGACACCCAAGGAGCATCCGCTAGTCATCGCGTTCACTGGCGAGGCCGGCGTTTCTCATGGCTACCATGACTTCTGGGACGACGACGAAGTCTTTCATTACTTCGGCGAGGGTCAAGTCGGAGACATGAAGTATGTGGCGGGCAACCGAGCGATCGGCGAGCACGTCAAAGATGGCAAGACGCTCGTAGTGTTCCAGATGATGGGCAAGGGGCGGCCCTACCGATACCTTGGTAGGTTCATGTGCCAGTCTTCCTACGTTCGGCCTGGCACGCCAGATCGAGAAGGGCAGCCTAGGTCTGCGATCGTGTTCCGCTTGAAATCACTGGAAGCCTCGCTGGGCCTCGCGGCGAGCGATACGGACCAAGCTGAGATCGATGCTGCTACCGATGACGTCAGCGCGACCAGCGCATGGCGCGAAACTGAAGTGCGGACGAAGCAACGCCTTTTCCGAGAGCGCCTGATCGGCGTTGAGAAGGGGTGCCGGCTGACCGGAATCGAGGACCTAAGATTCCTTCGAGCGAGCCATATCAAGCCGTGGGCAGTTAGCACTCATAGTGAGCGAGTTGATGGCGAGAACGGCCTTCTGCTGGCTCCGCATGCGGACCTGCTCTTTGATCGGGGATGGATTAGCTTCTCGTCGAGTGGTCGCTTGCTAGTTTCGGACAGCCTACCGTTTGACGTCCAAGATCGGCTCGGTCTCAAGTTGGATGCATCGCTTCGACACGGAGTTTTCTCGCCGAAGCAACTTGGCTTCTTGGAATTCCACCGAGATGTTGTTTTTGATAGGGCCACCCCCAATAGCAGGGCTATCAGCCGGTAAAGGTTTCGCCCACTTTTTGCGCCAGAGAATTTGCTTGAGGCCTGTGTTCTCGGGCGAGTTCCGCACGGGCATTCCTTGCCAATGCACTGTGGGGGCGCTCCTCGATATGGAAGCGCCCCCACGCTTCGATTTTGCTCCTTGCATCGGCCAGCGACAAGAACCAATGGCCGTTCAGGCACTCCTGCCGCAGTTTGCCGTTGGAGCTCCCCACCATCGCATTGTCCGTCGGTGTACCACGCCGGGAGAAATCCAGCTCCACGCCGTTCTCATAAGTCCAGCGGTCCATCACCTTGCCGGTAAATTCACTGCCGTTGTACACCTTGATCGCGTCCGGCCTGCCTGTTCAGCGACCAGCCGCGCCGCCGACGGCAGCGTCCCTTTCGATCACCGCACCACAGTGTGAGTGCGGCGGCGCTGGTCGGCTGTGAGCTAGCGAAGAGGATGCAACTAGGGCAAACACAATGCAGCCCACGGGCCAGTACGCCCGCTGAGCCAGCTGCAACGCCCGCCTCTCCTTTGATGCTGGAGGTGCCCCTCCATAACAGCATCTTCGGGCCAGTCTTGGCCTATCAAAGAACCTGGGCCCGTCATGCAGGAGGTCTCGAAGCGAGCGGACCGGGTCAATCAGCATCTGGAAAGCGGCAAAAACCCGGCTACCAGAGAGCTCTAGGGGAGCACTTTACGCGGCGGGGAAGTACAGGCAAAGTCAGCCTAGTGTAAAGGGCCAGGCCAAAGATCTAAGATTGGCAAGCTTAAAGGGACGATCAGGTTGAGGTTAGTCGTCAATTGAGCCATCTCCAGCGCCGTGGACTATTTCGAGTACAAGGGAGTTTCGAATATGGGGCATAAAACCATCACCGTCGGTGTGAGCAAGTTGCTACTGGACCGCACAAACGCCCGACACGATGCGATGGACAACGAACCAGAGATCATCGCGCAACTATTGCGTCGTGAGAAAGCTGGGGAGGTAGCCAAGAGTATCGCCCAAGCAGGTGCATTGAATCCCCTAGAACGGATCGGCGTCATCGCTCATCCAGCGATTAAAGACGCGTACATCGTCCTCGAGGGCAATCGCCGCGTCTGCGCCCTAAAGATGCTACATGACCCGGACAAAGCACCCGATGCCTTCAAGAAGAAGGTTTCGGACTACAAGCTGAAGGGACAGCCGATTCCGAGTCGCATCGAAGTGGTGCTCTTTGACAGCGAAGAGGATGCCGAGCCTTGGATTAGCATGCGCCACCGCGGCGAGGATGGCGGAAAGGGCCTGCGCCCATGGGGTGTAGCAGCCAAAGCACGGCACGCCGAAAAGGCAGGCGGCGCCACAGTCAACCAGTTAGCGGCCGGGCTTATAGATCACGCATTGAAGGCTGGTCTTATTACTCAAGAGCAGTACGAAGAAGTGCCGATCACGACCGTGACGCGTTACTTAGGGAACCCCATATTTCGCCATACCTTGGGACTAGCCTCCAACAAGGCGCTAGATTTGGATGTGCCCCAGGATGAGTTCGACGCTGGTTTGAGGGTGTTTCTAGTCGACTCACTTCCCAAGAGCATGACCGGCAAAGAGCCTAAAGTGCACTCTCGCTCCCGCTCAGCAGATTGGAAATCCTACGCTCAAGATCTGAGCAGCCGTGGGCATGCCCCAAAGACGCGCCTTCCGCAAACCGTACCTCTTAAGACCACCAAACCATCGGCTACCAAGAGGGCGCCACGGCTCTCGAATCCGGACAAGCGTACATCCATCGTAAATTCCGGATTCCGGCATAGCTTCAGCGCTGACAACATTCTCAGTCGATTGTTCCGTGAACTTCGCAGCATTGACGCCGACGAGCATTCTTTTGCGGCCGCCTATCTATTGCGTGCGTTCATTGAACGACTGACTAAGCTCTATGCTAAACGCCATCGCCTTGGGATGGAGGGAGATTTGCACAACGTGATTGATCGCTGTGTCAAGCACTTGGAAGTGCACTCAAGCGCGGAGCAAAAGGCTCTCAAGTCAGCCCTGCAACCACTGAAAGGAATGGTCTCGGATCGCTATTCGCGCACCTCGCCTGATTCGCTGGGAAGCTGGGTGCACGGCAGCACCATCCCTACTCGTGCCGAGATCAATCGACGCTGGGATACCTTGGAGCCTGGACTTGAACTGCTCGCGAAAGGCTTAGCCTGACAGGCTGGCCAAGTGAGCTCACTTCGGCTAGATTCTTAGTCCCACACGAAGGTCTGCGACCATGCCAGTCACTGACTCCCCCCTACGCTATCCGGGCGGGAAAACCCAGCTTGCGCCTTTTGTAATAGAAATTCTTCGCGAGAATGAGCTGTTCTATGGGTCCTATATCGAGCCATTCGCTGGCGGATGTGGAATTGCCTGGAAGCTGCTACTTGACGGCTATGTGTCGCAAATCCACATCAACGACATCGATCCGTCGATCTACGCGTTTTGGGCATCAGTACTGCGCAAAACAGACGAACTATGCGAGTTGATCGAAACCACACCTGTCACGATGGAAGTCTGGCATCAGCAAAAGGCCATCCAGCAGAATCGGCGCTCGCGACAGCTGGAACTTGGGTTCTCTACGCTCTTTCTGAATCGCACCAACCGTTCCGGCATCCTCAAGGGTGGTGTCATCGGCGGCAAAAAGCAGGAAAGCGCTTACCCGATGGACTGTCGCTTCAATAAAGCCGAGATTCTGCGGAAAATTCAGCGCATCGCCAAGTACCGTGACCAGGTGTCCCTGACGAAAATGGATGCTGAAGACTTCATCCTTAGCGCGTTGCCCCGCCTACCGAAGCATGCCCTAGTCAATATCGATCCTCCGTATTACAGCAAGGGGCGTGATTTGTACTGCAGCTTCTACAACCATGAAGACCACGTCCATCTCGCCAGAGCTATTCCCAGCATTAAGCAGCGCTGGATGGTTACGTATGACAATGCTCCCGAAATTCAAGAACTATATCGACGTTTTCCCAGCATCAACCTGAACCTCAACTATTCCGCTCAGATTAAGCGTGTAGGCGTGGAGTTGATGGTCATCGATCCCAAGCTAAAATTACCTCCGGTGATCCAACAAGCGGCATAGACGTTGCGGCACCAGCAGCCGTGCTTCTCGAAGCACGTCAAATAGACGATCGCGCCCCAGGGCGATCCCCGCCGCCTGTAGCTTCGGTTCAATCAGATGGTGCAGCTTGCGCGTACCCAACCGCGACTGACCCGCCCGGCAGTTGCTCACCAGCGCCGGTGCCGTGGCTTCAGCAGCATCTCGCCACTAATGGCGCTGCCCGGCCTGATACTACGCCTGCCGACTGATGCCAAAATGACGGCAAGCCCTTGCCACGCTTACGCCCTGGAGGCGCCCTTGCGCGAGGAATTGCCGGAAGGCTTTTTTTTCGATTTTTAACCCCGTAATCCTCTTTGAGGACGTCCACGATGGCCTCAAAGAGCTGCGCCTTCTCGTTTGCCCCCCGCAACTAGACCGCGGGGCCTTGATCTGTTGCTTTGGGGTAAGCGGCTTGGCCGCCCCGGCTTTGGGGACAGTGCTCATGGGAGGAAATGATGCTCCAGCCGCCCAGTCTTGCCTACCATGTCGGCGAAGCAAGGTAAGCACCGTGCTGCGATCTTGAATCCCATAGCGCTCCTGGGCCTTTTGTAGGTCAGCTCCCCGCGTTCGACCTGATCTACCACCGACAACTTGAAGGCCAGCGAGTAATCCCCCTGACTGCGCCTGATTGTTGATTTCATTGAACATTCCTTTTCCAGAGGGAAAAGGTGTCAACCCAATTCAGGACGGGTCAAGCAAAAAAGAAAAGGCCCGCTACGCGGGCCTTTCTTTACCTCTTGCAGCAAATCGATCCAGACCTAATCAAACCCCAACAGGATTAGCCTTCTCCGGATCAATCTTGTACTGCTTGATCGCCCGGGCCACATCCTTCGCGGTCATCTTCCCTTCCTTCGCCAGCGCCGCAATCGCGGCATGGGCGATGTAGTACCGGTCAACTTCAAAGAACCGACGCAGGTTCGCACGCGTATCCGAACGGCCGAAACCATCCGTACCCAGCACCGTGTAGCTCATCGGCACGAACGCACGAATCTGGTCCGCATACGCACGCACATAGTCGGTGGCGGCAATCGCCGGGCCCTGGCGGCCTTCCAGCAGCTCGGTCACGTAGGCCTTGCGCTGCTCACCTTCCGGATGCAGGCGGTTGGCACGTTCCACGTCGAAACCATCGCGACGCAGTTCGTTGAAGCTCGGGCAGCTCCAGATGTCGGCGGTCACGCCGAAGTCCTTGTCCAGCAGTTCGGCCGCGGCAATGGCTTCGCGCAGGATGGTGCCCGAACCCAGCAGCTGCACGCGCAGCTCGCCCTTCTTCGGCTTGCCGGCGTCGGTCAGCAGGTACATGCCCTTGACGATGCCTTCGGCCGCGCCTTCCGGCATTTCCGGGTGGGTGTAGTTCTCGTTCATCAGGGTGACGTAGTAATACTCGTCCACCTGGTCTTCCATCATGCGCTTGGTGCCGTGCTGCAGGATCACCGTCACTTCGAAGCCGAAGGTCGGGTCGTAGCTGCGCACGTTGGGGATGCCACCGGCCACCAGATGGCTGAAGCCATCTTCGTGCTGCAGGCCTTCACCGTTCAGCGTGGTGCGGCCGGCGGTGCCCCCCAGCAGGAAGCCGCGGGTACGCATGTCGGCGGCCTGCCAGGCGATGTCGCCCACGCGCTGGAAGCCGAACATGCTGTAGTAGATGTAGAACGGCAGCATCGGCACGTTGCTGACCGAGTAGCTGGTACCGGCGGCCATCCACGAGCTGATCGCACCCGGCTCGCTGATGCCCTGCTGCAGCACCTGCCCGCTCTGGTCTTCGCGGTAGAACATCAGCTGGTCGGCGTCGACCGGCTTGTACTTCTGGCCGAACGGCGCGTAGATGCCGATCTGGCGGAACAGGCCTTCCATGCCGAAGGTACGGGCTTCGTCGGCCACGATCGGCACGATGTGCGGACCCAGTTCCTTGTCACGCAGGGTGATGTTCAGGCTCTGCACGAAGGCCATGGTGGTGGAGTAGCTGCGCTCGCCGCTGCTCTTCAGCAGGCGCTCGTAGGCTTCCAGCTTCGGCGCCACGAAGGTCTTGTCGGCCTTGCGGCGGCGCTGCGGCAGGTAACCGCCCAGCGCGGCACGGCGTTCCTGCAGGTACTGCACTTCCGGCGAATCCGGGCCCGGGTGGTAGAACGGCACCTGGCCGTCGGCCAGCTGCGCGTCGGTCACCGGAATGTTGAAGCGGTCGCGGAAGTGGCGCACCGCTTCGTCGTCCAGCTTCTTGGTCTGGTGGGTCGGGTTCAGCGCTTCACCGGCGCTGCCCATGCCGTAGCCCTTCACGGTCTTGGCCAGGATGACGGTCGGCATGCCCTTGGTGTTCACGGCCTGGTGGTAGGCGGCGTACACCTTGTGCGGGTCGTGGCCACCACGGTTCAGGCGCCAGATGTCGTCGTCGCTCAGGCCGGCGACCATCGCAGCGGTTTCCGGGTACTTGCCGAAGAAATGCTCGCGGGTATACGCGCCGCCGAAGGCCTTGCAGTTCTGGTATTCGCCGTCGACGGTTTCCATCATCAGCTTCTTCAGGACGCCATTGGTGTCCTTGGCCAGCAGTGCATCCCAGTAACCGCCCCACAGCAGCTTGATCACGTTCCAGCCGCCGCCACGGAACACGCCTTCCAGTTCCTGGATGATCTTGCCGTTGCCGCGCACCGGGCCGTCCAGGCGCTGCAGGTTGCAGTTCACCACGAAGATCAGGTTGTCCAGGCCCTCACGGCCGGCCAGGGCGATGGCACCCAGGGTTTCCGGCTCGTCGCTCTCGCCGTCGCCGATGAAGCACCACACCTTGCGGTCGGACTTCTCGATCAGGCCACGGTTTTCCAGGTAGCGCATGAACTGCGCCTGGTAGATGGCGGCCAGCGGGCCCAGGCCCATCGACACGGTCGGGGTCTGCCAGTAGTCCGGCATCAGCCACGGGTGCGGGTACGAGGACAGGCCACCGCCGTCCACTTCCATGCGGAACTTGTCCAGCTGCTCTTCGCTGATGCGGCCTTCCAGGAAGGAACGCGCGTAGATGCCCGGGGCGCTGTGGCCCTGGATGAACAGCAGGTCGCCCGGGTGGTTCTCGCTCGGGGCGCGCCAGAAGTGGTTGAAGCCCACGTCGTACAGGGTGGCGCCGGAGGCGAACGAGGCGATGTGGCCGCCCAGGTCACCCGGCTTGCGGTTGGCGCGGACCACGGTGGCCATCGCGTTCCAGCGGATGATCGAACGGATGCGCCATTCCAGCTCGGCATTGCCCGGGCTCTTGGCCTCGAGCTGCGGCTCGATGGTGTTGACGTATTCGGTGGTGGGAGAGAACGGCAGGTAGGCGCCCGAACGACGGGTCAGTTCCACCATGCCTTCCAGCAGCTGATGCGCGCGCTCGGAGCCCTCGACATCAATAACGGCCTTCAACGACTCGATCCACTCCTGGGTTTCCACAGGATTCGGGTCGTTGTTCAGCACCTCGTTCAACCAGTTCATTAGCGCTCCCATAACCGCACGCACGCGCGCGACTGTTGTATAGATTTCTAGACCGCAAAGTGTAGCGCACCAAGGGCTTTCGTCACTTGGCTACGCAGGCGTATGGATGCAACCGGCCAGTGTCCGCAAGGGGCTTGCAAGCGCCCTTGACGGCCCTGCGGCGGGCCTTGGCGGCTGCGCGGGCTGTCGCTTGCGGGCCGCTGCGCCCATGTGCAGGACGCAGTGTTACCGCTGCCGATGACGGTTGTAGGGCAGCGCCGGGGCCACGGTGAGCGCCGTTCGGGCTTCGGCACTGAACCGGCGACAACGTGTCGCACCTGCCTCTGGATTGCCGCTGGCCGTGGGACCAGGGTGGCCCGTGAGTGATGGGCCCGGTGGCCCTGCTCCCTTCCACAGCATCGCCGGGGCGCCTCGCAAGGGGCGCCCCTTTTGCTGTGGGAGGGGCTGGCCGTGGCCCAAATTGCACCTGCATGTGGCCGGATCGGGTGTTGTCGCTTTCGACATATCGATATATCGTTTGCACACTCGTTTACCGATATATCGAAATGAGCCGAAGCCCCTCTCCCAGAGCCCGTTCCACCGATTCGACGGTGCCCCGTCGCAACGGCCAGCCGCGCGTACTCAGCCGCGGCGACCTGCGCCTGCTGGTGCTGGCCCTGATCGGCGAGCAGCCGCGCCATGGCTACGAGCTGATGCAGCTGATCAGCAACCAGTTCATGCAGGCCTACACGCCCAGCGCCGGCACCATGTACCCGCTGCTGGCCAGCTTCGAGCAGGCCGGCTGGATCGAGGCCGAGGAAGTGGACGGCAAGCGGATCTTTCGCATCACCGCCGCCGGCGAGTTCGAGCTGAAGGTGCAGCGCACCCAGGTGCGGCTGGCGCAGCGACGCGCCTTCGACCGTGCCCGCGAGATCACCAAGGCCTCGCTGCCGCCGCCGCTGGCCTGCGCCCTGCGCGAGTTCAAGCGGGCACTGGTGCACCACCACGGCCGCTGGGCCGAGGGCGAGGCGGACGAAGTGGCGGCGCTGCTGACGCGGGCGTCTGCCCTGCTCAACGGTACCGCCGGTAGCGAGGCATCACCGCTTTCAACGACCCAGCCAGACTGAATCCAGCCAGGTCTCCCCTACGCCGCGCGCCCCCGCGCGACACCTTTACAGGTAGCCCCCATGACCGAACACAACAACACGCGCCTGCGCCTGGATGTGCGCTTCCGTGAACTGACCGTGCTGCGCACCGAGGAAGTCACCCCACACATGCGCCGCATCGTGCTGGGCGGCGACGCGCTGGCCGGTTTCGATTCGCCCGGCGCCGACGACCACATCAAGCTGTTCTTCCCCAATGCCGCCGGCGAGATGGTGCTGCCGGTGCTGACCGCCGAAGGCCGCAGCTACCCGGACGGCAAGGAGCCCTCGCCCGCCCGCGACTACACCCCGCGCTGGTGGGACCACGAAACCGGCGAGCTGGCCATCGACTTCGTGCTGCACGACCAGGGCATTGCCGGGCCGTGGGCCGAGCGCGCGCAGCCGGGCGACGTGCTGGTAATCGGTGGCCCGCGCGGTTCGTTCGTGGTGGCCGACACCTACGACGCCTATGTGCTGATCGGCGATGAAACCGCGCTGCCGGCCATCGCCCGCTGGCTGGACGTGCTGCCGGAAGGTGCCGAGGTGCAGGCGTACATCGAAGTGAGCGACGAGGCCGAACGCCAGGACCTGCCGCAGTACGAGAACGTGCGCATCCACTGGCTGGAGCGCAACGGCTTCCCGGCGGCGACCAGCACCCTGCTGGAAGACATGCTGACCGACTTCGAGGCACCGGAGGGCGATGTCTACTACTGGATCGCCACCGAATCGCGTCGCGCGCGGATGATGCGCAAGTTCATCGAAGGCCACCTGGGCGTACCGCGCGACTGGATCCGCTCGACCGGCTACTGGAAGGCGCACCCGGACGAAACCGACGGCGATTGACCGGGCAGCCGGTGGGTGCGGACCCTGCTTGGTGGGTGCGGACCGTTGGTCCGCACGCCCTTGACCATGTAGAGCCGAGCCCACGCTCGGCTGCTTTTCGCTCCACCCTCGCGCTACGCGCGATGAGCCGAGCGTGGGCTCGGCTCTACAGGAGCACTGGGCGCCCCCTGCCGCGTCCACCCGAACCGCTTCGCGGCCCATATCTCCAGCGCCACCAGCAGGGCGATGATCAGCACCGGCAACAGCAGCCCGAAGTACACGCCGGGCATCATGCCGTTGATCTGCGCCTTCACCAGCCGCAGCACGCCACGGGTGTGCAGCAGCTCATCCACGTGCATGGTCAGCGCCTCGCGCACCACTTCCGGTTCCAGGCCGAGGGTACCGGCCCGTTCCACCAGCGTGTCTTCCACCATCCCGCACAGCAGACCTTCGCGCACTTCCGTGGGTGATACAGCGGGCCATTGTAGAGCCGAGCCCATGCTCGGCTGCTCTTCGTTCCGCGATCGGCGAACCCTCGCGCTACGCGCGATGAGCCGAGCGTGGGCTCGGCTCTACAGGTATTCCGCCGCCCGGTTCAACGCATCAGCCGCCAAGCAATGCGACAATCGCGCTACTTTCCTGCAGCAACGAGGCCCACATGGCCAAACTGACCCTGGCCAGCGTGGACGCGCTGCGTACCCGCTTTGCCGATGACGCCGCCTGCGATGCGGCGCTGGCCGCCTTCGCCGACACCAAAGCCCTGCGCACGCCGCTGCGCGAGCTGGTGGAGGCACAGCACCGCTACCTGCAGGCCGAGTTCGAAGTGGGGCAGGTGGCCGACGTGCTGCGCCGCGACCAGAAGTACGCACCGGTGGGCCGGCCGTCGGTGCACATCGTGCAGCTGCGCAAGCAGCAGGCCGCGACTAAGCAGGCGGCGCTGATCGCACGCCAGGTAGTGGCGCAGGCAGCGCAGACCTTCGTGCGCGTGAGCGGGATGACGGTGAAGGCCAAGCAGAGCCCGAGCGAAACGTGCGTGGCATGGTTGGGCGCGCTGCGCTGAGCGCGCATACCCGGTAGTGCTCAACCTTGGTTGGCCTGCGGAGTGCTCGTGCGCCAACCAAAGTTGGCATCTACCAACGCGTGTTCCCCAGCACCCAAAAAGAAGGCCCGCTTTTCAGCGGGCCTTCTGCCTTCTCACGACGAGTGAGTTGGATGCATCAAGCCGCCGGCTTTTCGCCGGTGGCTTCGGTGGTGATGCGGATCTTCACTTCATCGCTGACGTTCGGGGCATACGCGCCGACGCCGAAATCGCTGCGCTTCAGGGTGGTGGTGGCATCGAAGCCGGCCGCCGGAACCTTGGCCATCGGGTGCTCGCCGCCGCCGTTGACGGTGACGTCCAGGGTGACCGGCTTGGTGATGCCCTTGATGGTCAGGTCGCCGGTGACGGTCAGCTTGTTGGTGCCGGCCGCTTCCACCTTGGTGCTCTTGAAGGTGGCATCGGCGAACTTGGCGGCGTCGAAGAAGTCGGCGCTCTTCAGGTGCTCGTCGAACTTGGCGGTGAAGCTGTTCAGGCCGCTCAGCGGCAGCTTCACTTCCACGGTGGACTTGGTCACGTCTTCGGCGTTGTACACCAGGGTGCCTTCGACGTTGCCGAAGTGCGCGCTCGGGTTGGAGAAGCCGAAGTGGCTCCACTGGGCCAGCACGTCGGTGTGGGTCGGGTCCAGCTTGTAGGTGCCCGAGGCGATCTTGATCGCTTCGGCGGCCGGCGCAGCGGCGGCGGCATCGGCAGCCGGGGTGGCGGCCTGCTCGGTGGTGGCCGGGGCGGCATCGGCGGCCGGGGCAGCGGTGTCGGCCGGCTTGGAGCAGGCGGCGATGGCCAGGGTCAGGGCCAGCGGCAGCAGCAGTTTACGGGTGGCGCTCATCTCAGGAACTCTCCGGATCGTAGGGTGGGTACACGGTGCAGCAAGAGCCCGCCGCGGGACGGCGGGCCCGAAACCGATACAACGACTTACGCGATGCGCGCCGCTTCGTCGAACGACAGGCGCGGCAGACGCGGGAACAGGCCCGCCGAGTCACCGTAACCCAGGTTGACCAGGAAATTCGACTTGATGGAGGTGCCGGCGAAGAAGGCTTCGTCCACCTTGGCCGGGTCGAAGCCCGACATCGGGCCGGCATCCAGGCCCAGCGCGCGTGCGGCCAGGATCAGGTAGGCGCCCTGCAGGCTGCCGTTGCGGATGGCGGCTTCGTGGCGGCCTTCCTGCGGGCCATCGAACCAGGCCTTGGCATCGGTGTGCGGGAACAGGTACGGCAGCTTCTCGTGGAAGTCCAGGTCGAAACCGATGATGACGGTGACCGGGGCGGCCATGGTCTTGGCCAGGTTGCCTTCGGACAGGGCCGGGGCCAGCTTGTCCTTGGCGTCCTTCGAGGTGACGAAGACGAAGCGGGCCGGCGTGGTGTTGGCGGCGGTCGGACCCCACTTCACCAGGTCGTACAGTTCCTTCAACAGGCTCTCAGGAACCGGCTTGTCGAGGAAGGCGTTCTGGGTACGGGCAGTACGGAACAGCTGATCGAGGGCAGCAGCGTCGAGCGCGTGGGACATCGGTGGATCTCCAGGGCGGCGAAAGGAAGTCAGTGCCCGCGGGCGGCGCGGGGCGAATCGACGAGCCGCAGTGTAGAGTGTCGCGACTGTTGCAACACCCAGCAGGGCTGAAACGAATTAATGCCAATGGTGAAACGATCGAGCGCGCCTTGGACGGTCACGGACGGCCGCGCAGGCAATGTCCGCCAGGCGGTTGCGCTGGCCTCGGCGCTGCGCCAGGGCACCCATCGGCCGCTGGTCCTGCAGCCCCGCGCGCCCTGGCGCTGGCTGTCGCCGCGTCGCCTACCCGGCGATGTGAATGGCTACGGCGAGGCCTTCGCGACGCTGGCTGCCGATGCCCCGGCGCTGGCGATCGGTTGTGGCCGCCAGGCTGCGGGTGCCCTGCGCGTGCTGCGTGCCCGTGGCAGCCAGGTGGTGCAGATCCTCGACCCGCGCATCAACGCTCGCCATTGGGATGTGGTGGTGGTGCCCGAACACGACGCCCTGCGCGGCAGCAACGTGCTGACCCTGCTCGGCAGCCTCAACCCGGTGGACGATGACTGGCTGGCCTGGGGCCGCGCCGCGTTCGCCGGCTTCAGCACCCTGCCCGGCCCGCGCACCGCGCTGCTGGTGGGTGGACCGACGCCGCTGGCGCCGTGGGATGAAACGTCGATGGTCGGTGTGTTCCGCGCGCTGGCCGACCAGATCCACAGCGAGGGCGGCAGCCTGCTGGCCACCACGTCGCGACGCACGCCGCCCGCCTTGGCCGAGATCCTGCGCGCGACCTTCGCGGACCTGCCGCACGTGATCTGGGGCGACGGCGGCGACGGCACCAATCCCTATGGCGGCCTGCTCGGCTGGGCCAACGGCGTGGTGGTGTCGCCCGATTCGGTGAACCTGCTGTCTGAAGCCTGCGCCACGCGCATGCCGGTGATGGTGGCGCTGGCCGATACCGCGCAGGGTCGGCTGGCGCGCTTCCAGCAGCAGCTGCGCGAGCGCGGGCGGTTGCAGGCGCACTGGCTGGACTGGCAGTACGACCGCATCGAGCCGCTGCGCGAGACCGCTCGGGTGGCGGCAGAAGTGAAGCAGCGCCTGGCATTGGGGTAGTGCCGGCCGCTGGCCGGCAATCCTGGGCGCCCGGCATCACGGTGGTGCCGGGTGCGCAGCGATTTCTGAACATTTCGATCCGCGCGCACCGTTAGAGTCCAGCTTCCCCCATCACGCTGAACGTCTTCATGCGCACCCTGCTCCTGCTGCCCCTGGCCCTGCTCGCTGCCTGCTCCACCACGCCCACCGAACTGGACCCGATTTCCTACCAGTGCCAGCAGCAGCTGGACGCGTATCGCGAACAGCCGGCCTTGCGCGATCCGAAGACTGGCGAGCGCCCGCCGCTGCCGATCGCGCCGATCAGCGATGCCTGCGACAGGGAACTCAAGCACAAGGGCGTGGACCGCCCGCTGCGCTGAGCGGCGTATGATCGGCACGCGGGCCTGCCCGCCGTTGAAGGTATCGACATGGATCGTTTCTCCCGCCTGCCCCGCGCCGCCCTGCTGATCGCCAGCCTGTTGGCGACTGCACCGGCCTGGGCCAACAGCACCGAGTGCCGCGAGCGCTACCCGAGCGTGGCGTCGCAGGCGGCGATGCTGGACGTGGCCTGGACCACCGCCGAGCGCCTGGATGCGCTGCCCGATGTGGACGTGGTGGTCGCCGCGCGCGGTGGCCAGGATCTGAGCCGCTACGGCCTGCGACACAGCCATCTGGCCTTCCTTTTGCGCGAGGACGATGGCCGCTGGCGCGCGATGCACCTGCTCAACCGCTGCAAGACCGACAGCTCGCAGCTGTACCACGAAGGGCTGGGCAACTTCGTCGGCGAGAGCGGCGGCCATACCGACCTGCGCATCGGCGTGCCGGCGGCGCCGCTGCGTGCCGCGTTGAAGGCGATGCTGGTGTCGCCCTCGATCCAGCCCAAGGCGCTGCACGAGACCAGGTACAACGTGGTCGCCTACCCGTTCGCCACCGACTACCAGAACTCCAACCAGTGGGTGCTGGAGGTGCTGGCCGCGGCAATGGCGCAGGCCGAAGGCGCGCCGGCCATCGTCAAGCGCGAACAGGCCCAGCAGTGGCTGCGCCAGCAGAAGTACCAGCCCAGCGTGCTGCATATCGGCCTGGGCAAGCGCGTGGGTGCGCGCCTGTTCGTGGCCAACGCCACCACCACCGACCATCCGGCCGGCGAACGCATCTCCGGCAACTATTCGGTGGTGACGGTGGAATCGGTATTCGACTTCCTGCACCAGCACAGCCAACTGCAGCAGGAACTGGTGATCCCCCATGTGCCGGTGGCCGGTGCTGCCGCCGCCACGCCCTGAATCCAGCAAGGAGAACGACATGCGCACCCTGCCTGCCTTCCTGATGCCGATGCTGATCGTCGCGAGCCTGGCCTGGTCCACAGCCGCTCATGCAGAGCGCCGCATCGTGATCATCCATGACCCGGGTCCGCAGGGGCCGAGCCTGGAGATGTCCTCGCAGATGGTGAACTCGGCCCGTGCGGCGGCGGCGAAGGAAGCCCAGGATGCCGCCGATGCTGGCCAGCCGCTGGCGCGCCCGCAGCAGATCAAGCTGCCGCAGATGCAGGTGAGCGCCATCGCCACCACCGTCGACGGCCGCCGCGAAGTGCTGCTGCGTGATGCCAACGATCCGCAGAACACTGCGTCGATGCAGTACCCGCGCGGCATCGGCGATCCCGCCGTGCAGTTCACCGTGGGCCAGACCGTGAACTTCGAGCCCACTGGCAACGACCAGGGCTGGCAGCTGAAGGACAACCAGGGCCGCCCGCTGGAATACCTGCCCGAGGCCACCGGCCCGCGCGACATCTTCGATACCCGGCGCTGAGCCGCCGTCCCCACCCTGACCAGGAGGTCTCCATGTTCCGTTGCCTGCGCGTTCCCGCCACTGCCCTGCTGCTTTCGGCGCTGGTGGTGCCCACTGTCCATGCCGGCGCCGCGCCACAGTTGAACAGCGGCCAGACCAGCGTGCTGGTCACGTCGCTGATCGTGCTGTCGATTCCGTTGGCCACGTCGATGGGATTGGCCGAACTGTCCAAGGCCCCGTTCAAGGCCAGCGAGCGCAACGGCAAGGTCGCCGCACGCACACCGGCGGTTCCGCTGCCGCCGATGGAGGTGAAGCAGGTCGCCACCACGCCAGCCGGTGATCGCCAGGTGCACCTGCAGGTACCCGGCAAGGCCGACCAGACCGCAACGCTGCAATGGCCGGCGGCTGCAGGCGATGACCCGGTCGCCGGCTTCATCGTTGGCCAGCAGGTGCGTTTCGACCCGACCGACGCCGGTGCCGGCTGGACCGTGAAGAGCGCGCAGGGCCAGGCGCTGGCCTATGTGCCGACCGCCTACGCCGCCGGCGACGTGCTGAGCGAGGTGCTGTAAAGCTGAACGACCGGTTTTGGCTTTGCCGCGGGCCGGGCGGATAATGGGCGATCCCCTTTGTCCCCTGGCTCGCCATGTCCGTGCGTCCTGCCCCTGTGTTTGCCCCGCTGACCCCGCGCGCCCTGGTGCTGGCGGTACTGGCGATGGGCGCAGTGGTGCTGCTGTCCAACGTACTGGTGCAGTACCCGATCAATGACTGGCTGACCTGGGGTGCCTTCAGTTATCCGGTGGCGTTTCTGGTCAGCAACCTGATCAACCGCCGTTTCGGCCCGGGCCCCGCCCGCCGCGTGGCGTGGATCGGCTTCCTGGTGGCGGTGCTGCTGTCGGTATGGGTTGCCACGCCGCGCATCGCCATTGCTTCGTGTTCGGCCTTCATCGTGGCGCAGCTGCTGGACATCACCGTGTTCGACCGCCTGCGCCGTGGCAGCTGGTGGCGCGCGCCGATGGTGGCCACCACCTGCAGTGCGACGGTGGATACCACCATTTTCTGGTCGATCGCGTTTGCCGGCTCCGCCCTGCCGTGGGTGAGCTGGGCCGCCGGCGACCTGGCCGTGAAGCTGGCCATCGGCGTCTGCCTGCTGGCCCCGTTCCGCGCGTTGCTGTGGAAGATGGCGCCGCTGCGCGCCACCAGCTGAACGCACATGCTCTGGTAGGTACCGACCGTTGGTCGGCACGCTCCATCAGAGTTCATCACCGCTGACAGATTGTGCCGACCAACGGTCGGCACCTACCAACAGCGGATCATCCCCGGGCAATTGCGCTAATGGGTGCACCCACTCACCCGAACGGCAACGCCGCGGCTCTGCACGCTGCCGTAATCGCGGCACACGCCTCTTCAATCGCGGGCGTGGTCGGTGCCAGTCGCGGACGTCGATCCAGCGTGCAGGCCAGGCCTACGTCCAGCAACGTGGCATGTGCGCCATGCAGCGCCTCTGCGGTGTCTTCCGGCAGGAAACCGACAACCGCCAACGCGTCGATCAACGACGGCGTATCGCGTGGTTGCAGCAGCGCCGCATGCTGCGCGCTGCGCGCCAGCACGCCGGTCTGCAGCAGGAACTCCAGGTCCACTACGCCACCGGCACCCTGCTTCAGGTCCAGCCGCGCGGCATCGCTGCGGTCCAGCTCGGTGCGCATGCGTCCACGCATCTTCAGCACATCGGCATACAGCGTGGCCGGATCGCGCTCACGCCCCAGCGTCTGCGCACGCACCTGTTCGAAGTCGGCCAGCAGGCTGGCATCACCGGCCACGCCGCGTGCGCGCACCAAGGCCTGGTGTTCCCAGGTCCATGCGCGTTCGCGCTGGTATTCGGTGTAGCTGGCCAACGAAGACACCAGCGAACCCTTGCCCCCGTCCGGGCGCAGGCGCACGTCGATGTCGTACAGACGGCCCGCAGCAGTGACCGCACCGAGCAGCGCCATCACCTTCTGCGCCAGGCGCGCATACCAACGCCCCGGCTCCAGCGGACGCGCGCCGTCGCTGGCGTCCACGCCGGCCGGATTGTCGTGCAGGAACACCAGGTCCAGATCGGAGCCGAAGCCCAGTTCCAGGCCACCCAGGCTGCCGTAGCCGATGATCGCGAAGCGGCCACCGGGAATCTCTCCGTGTGCGGCGCGCATGTCCGCCTCGGCCATTGCCAGCACGGTGACCACCACCGCCTGCGCCAGCTCGGCCAGTTGCCGGGTGCTGTCCACCGCCCCCTGGCGCCCGTCCAGCGTGGCCATCGCCATGCGGAAGCTCAGCGCCAGCCGCGTCTCGTTGAGCCAGCGCAGCGCAGATTCGGGATCCTCCACCGCCAGCACCTGCTGGCACTCGGCCAGCATGCCGGCGGCATCGGGCATCGGCCCGGACACGCGCACGTCCAGCAGTTCGTCCAACAGCAGCGGATACGCCGCCAGGCGTTCGGCCAGCAGCGCACTGCGCGCCAGCACATCGACCAGGCGCGCCAATGCACTCGGTTGTTCGTCCAGCAGCGCGAGATAGCTGGTCCGGCGCAGCACCGCCTGCAGCAGGCCAAGCACGCGCTTGAGCGCGGCGTCCGGCTGCGGTGAACGCGTGGCGGCATGCAGCAGCGCCGGCAGCACACGGTCCAGGCGTGCGCGGGCCGCGTCGGACAGTGACTTCACGCCGGTGCCCTGGGCGAAATCGCGCAGCGACTGGTCGGCGCCGTTGGCATCGAGGAAACCGGCTTCGGCCAGCAGCGGTGCATTGCTGCCGTCGGGCAGGCTGCGCCAGTAGTTGGCCAGTGCATCGGGCGCGGCCTGGCCCTTGCGCGGCGCGAGCAATGCGGCGAATTCGGTACTGACCCGTGCCTGCTGCACGGCCAGCGCCGCGCACAGCACGTCCCAGTCCGGATAGCCGAGGCCGACGGCAATGCGCTCGCGGTCCAGCGCATCGCTGGGCAGCACATGCGTCTGCGCATCACGCAACATCTGCAGGCGGTTTTCCAGGCGGCGCAGGAACAGGTAAGCCTCGCGCAGCGCGCTGCCATCCTCAGGCGCGATCTGTCCGGCGGCGACCAAGGCGTCCAGCGCCACCAGCAGGCGGCGCTCGCGCAGTGCTGGTTCACGGCCACCGCGGATCAGCTGCAGCGCTTGGCACAGGAACTCGATTTCGCGGATGCCACCGGCGCCGCGCTTGATGTCTTCATGCAGTTCACGGCGCGCGACTTCGGCGGTGATCGCCGCCTTCATCTCGCGCAGGCCGTCCAGTGCGGTGAAATCCAGGTAGCGGCGGTACACGAACGGGCGCAGGGTCTGCAGCCACGCTTCACCGGCGGCGATGTCGCCGGCCACCGCGCGCGCCTTCAGCCAGGCATAACGTTCCCAGTCGCGGCCTTCGCGCTGGAAATACTGGTCCATCGCTGCGAACGACAGCGCGACGCGGCCGGCGCTGCCGAACGGGCGCAGGCGCAGGTCGACGCGGTGGCTGAAGCCATCGACCGTGGTTTCGTCCAGCAGCTTGGCCAGGCGCTGGCCGAGGCGGGCGAAATACTCTTCGGCGGCCAGCGCGCGCGGGCCATCGGATTCGCCGCCGTGCGGGTAGGCGTAGACCAGGTCGATATCGGAACTGAAGTTCAGCTCGCCGCCGCCCAGCTTGCCGAGGCCAAACACCACCAGCTGCTGCGGAGCGCCTTCGCCATCGCGGACCACGCCGTGGCGTTGGGCGAATTCCTGCTGCAGGGCGTCCAGTGCCAGCCGCAGGCAGTCTTCGGCCAAAGCGGTGGCGCCGGCGAGGGTCTGCGGCACGTCGTCGAGGCCGGCCAGGTCGCGCCAGATCAGCCGCGTGGACATGGCGGTGCGCCAGCGCCGTATCTGCGCCGGCCAGTCGCTGGGCTGTAGCGGATCGAGCACCGGCGCCGGGATCGGCGGGCAACCGGGCGCCGCCAGCTGCGCGAGCAGCGCCGGTTGCCGCACGAGGGTGTCCAGCGCGAAGTCACTGGTCACCGCCAGCCGGGTCAGCAGCGGCAGCAGTTCGGCAGGAACGGGCTCGGGCAGGACCTGGGCCAGGCGCGCCAGGGCGCGGTCGACAACGGGCTGGAGGGCGGCGGACAGTTCGGCGGGGGCGAGGGTCATGCCCTGATTCTCGCGGGGTCGGATCCCTTTGCCAACGGCGAAGGGCTCTGCCCCCGAGATGCCGCCGCTTGATCCCGCGGGTGGGATCAGAGCCTTTTGCCCTTGGCAAAAGGATCCGACCCTGAAGGGGTGCCGCGTATTCATACTGGATGACAGGCAATAAAAAAGCCCGCTTGCAGCGAACTGCCAGCGGGCTCTGCTCCCTCCCCCACGTCGGGATGCAGGGCCATCGTGCGGGCTGCGAAAGCACTTTGCACGCTGCACTGCAAAACAAAACCGGCGGGTATGGGTGAGCCCTCCGGGGAAAAGCCATTCCACGAAGGTAGAACCCCCCGTACGGATGAGGATGGCCGATAATCGGAATTCCCCCCAGCAACACGTGTCGTCATGTCTGTTGATCGCATCGCCAACGCGCGTCTCCGTGACCGCGTGGTCTCCGCAGAGGCCGCAGCCGCGCTGATCCAGCCCGGTGAAACCGTGGCCATGAGCGGCTTTACCGGCTCCGGGTATCCCAAGGCCGTTCCCGTGGAACTGGCCCGCCGCATCGAAGCGGTGCATGCCCAGGGCCAGCCCTTCCAGATCAGCCTGATGACCGGCGCCTCCACCGCGCCGGAACTCGATGGCGCGCTGGCCAAGGCTGATGGCATCGCCATGCGCATGCCGTTCCAGAGCGACCCGGATGCGCGCAACCGCATCAACGAGGGCAAGCTGGATTACATCGACATCCACCTCAGCCACGTTGCCCAGCACGTGTGGTTCGGCTTCTACGGCGAGATCGATACTGCGGTGATCGAAGTCTCGGCCATCCGCGAAGATGGCTCGCTGGTGCCCTCCACCTCGGTCGGCAACAACAAGACCTGGTTGGACCTGGCGAAGAAGGTGATCGTCGAGGTCAACGAATGGCAGCCGGCCGGCGTCGACGGCATGCACGACATCTACTACGGCAC
Source organism: Stenotrophomonas sp. GD03877 (assembly GCF_029840555.1). NCBI lineage: Bacteria > Pseudomonadati > Pseudomonadota > Gammaproteobacteria > Lysobacterales > Lysobacteraceae > Stenotrophomonas > Stenotrophomonas sp. GD03877. Next base: position 25,542 of record NZ_JAOCCT010000026.1, read on the forward strand.
CGCGTTGCCGCCGCACCGCAAGCCGATTCCGCTGGTGAACGCCAACGACCGCATCGGCGACACCGCGCTGCGCTGCGACCCGGACAAGATCGTGGCCGTGGTACGCACCAACGGTCCGGACCGCAACAGCCCGTTCAGCCCGATCGATGCGACCAGTGAACAGATCGCCTCGCACCTGATCGAGTTCCTGCAGCACGAAGTGAAGAAGGGCCGCCTGCCGCCGAACCTGCTGCCGCTGCAGTCGGGCGTGGGCAACATCCCCAACGCCGTGCTGGCCGGCTTGGCCAAGAGCGGTTTCCGCGACCTGGCCGCGTTCACTGAAGTGATCCAGGACGGCATGCTCGACCTGCTGCGCGACGGCGTGCTGAGCTATGCCTCGTGCACCGGCTTCGCGCTGAGCCCGCAGGCCAACGAGACGTTCAAGGAGAACATCGATTTCTACCGCGAGCGCATCATCATGCGCACGCAGGAAATCTCCAACCATCCGGAACTGGTGCGCCGCCTGGGCTGCATCGGCATGAACGGCATGATCGAGGTGGACATCTACGGCAACGTCAATTCGACGCACGTGATGGGCACGCGCATCATGAACGGCATCGGCGGTTCGGGTGACTTTGCCCGCAATGGTTTCCTGTCAGCGTTCCTGAGCCCGTCCACCGCCAAGAACGGCACCATCTCGGCGATCGTGCCGATGGCCAGCCATGTCGATCACACCGAGCACGATGTGTCGGTGATCGTCACCGAACAGGGCTTGGCCGACCTGCGCGGGCTGACCCCGCGCAAGCGCGCGCAGGTACTGATCGACAACTGCGCGCACCCGGATTTCCGGCCGCAGTTGCAGGATTACTTCGACCGTGCCAGCCGCGAGAGCTACGGCAAGCACACCCCGCATCTGCTGCCGGAAGCGCTGTCGTGGCACCAGCGCTGGCTGGATACCGGCACGATGAAGGGCTGATTATTCTCGGTTCGCCGGGCATGGCCCGGCGCTACCAGCTTCCAGTGGGTGCGGACCTTGGTCCGCACCCACCACGCGCACCAAAGCGGTGCCGATCAGGCGCGCAGCGCCGCCAGCGATTCCGCCTGCAGCCGCTCGTAGATCTCGAACTCGTCATTCACCGCCACGCCCAGCGCCTGCTCGAAGGCCTCGCGGTTGGCGTGCGCGGCATAGGCGCGCTGTTCTTCGCCGCCCAGGTTCGACTGGAAGATGCCCGCGGCGCTGACCGGCAGGAAATCCTCGTAGACGATCGGGTCGGCCGTCGCCAGGCCCGCGGCCACCAGCACTTCAGCCGGCAGATCCGCCACGCGCTCGGGCGCGGCACGGCCGGCGTCGGTCAGCTGGTAACGGTAATAGCCCAGGCCTTCCTGGCGCAGCGTGTCATGGTCATCCGGGAAGCTGGCGAACACCGCCTGCAGGCGCTGGCCGTAGTCGCCGCCGGTGCTGCCTTCGCCACCGGCATCGCGTGCCTGCGACAGCAGCTGGTCGTACAGCGCGCGGCCCTTCGGGGTCAGCGCAAGGCCGCGCTGTTCGATCTCGCCGAAGCGCGCGGTATGCGTGCCGGCATCGCCACCTTCCGCGTCCGGGAAATGCACTGCCTCTTCCAGCGCCTTGAAGCTGGTCTGGCGCAGCAGGATCGGGCAGGCGCGGCGCGGCGGGCCTTCGATCACCGCCTTGGCCGCCATGCCGTGTTCGATCATCGCCGCCTGCGCAGCGTCGATGTCCAGCGTGCGCGGGGTCAGGTGATTGATGTGCGGGCCGCGGAAACTGACCACGTCGGCCACCAGCCGATGCGCGTTGTGCAGCGCGTGGTAGGTCGGCAGGTCGACCGTGGCATCGCCGTGCCAACGGAAGGTTTCCAGTGCTTGCTCGACGAAGCGCTCGGCATCGGCCTGCGCCAGGCCACCGTCACGCTCGGCCTGGTCGATCAGTGCCAGCGCGCCCTCGGTGAAGATGCGGCGGCGCGCAAGGATCTTCGCCGATTCGGCACGCAGCGCTTCGTCTTCGATCAGCTCCAGGCGCAGCAGCGAGGTGAACACGCGGAATGGATTCTGTGCCAGCGCGGCGCCGGTAAGCGGGCGGAACGCGGTGGAATGCACCGGCACGCCCGCGACCGACAGGTCGTAGTAGCCGACCGGGTACATGCCCATCACGGCGAACAGGCGGCGCAGCGTCGCCAGTTCCTGCACGGTGCCGACGCGGATCGCGCCGTGGCGCTCTTCATCCAGGCGTGCGCGCTCGTCGTTGCGCTGCAGCTGCGCGGCCAGCGCCGGGTCCTGCTCCAGCACCTGCGCGTTGATCCGCTCCACCAGTTCCACCAGCGTGCCGTACAACGGCACTTCGGTGCGGTACATGCGGGACATGGCCTGTGCGAACAGGCGGCGGATCACATCAGGCGAAACGAAAGAGGCGCTCATCAGTCACTCGATTACGGGAACGGGGAACAGCTCGAACCCGTATTGTCGCCGGAGTGCGTGGCGGCGGCGATATGCAGAGCAACATGAAACATCGGTAGCGCCGGGCCATGCCCGGCGGATCCCAAGGCCGCGCTGCGCGCTCGCCGGGCTTGGCCCGGCGCTACCGCTTCAACTGGCGCCTGAGGGTGGCATCCAGGGTGATCGGCCGGTCCCAGTGCTGGTAGCTGGCCACGATGGCATGGCGCACGGCGCGGTAATGCAGGTTGTCCGGCGTGGTGGGCATGCGCTTCACCACCGCCTCCCAGCCGCCCTCCGGGTCCTGGCTGAAGGCGCGCACGCTCTCACGGCAGGTCTGGCCGCTGGCCTTGGCCCAGAAACAGGCGAAGTAGATATCCCCAGCCTGCCAACCGTGGGTGGTGAACAGCGCGCTGATGTAGCCACGCGGCACGTCGGCGTAGCGCGACACTTCGTCGAGGAAGGCGTCGGGGTAGCGCTCGGCGTAGTGGTTGATGTCCTGCAGCTGGGCATCGACCCAGCTGTCACCGGTCTCCACCTCGTAGGCTGCCGAACGCTCGGCGGTCTGCTGGGCCAGCACGGTGGCCGGCACCAGCAGCAGGGACAACAACAGCGCGCGCAATCGGACGTTCATGCCCCGATTCTGCCGCAGCCGCCGGGTCCTGTCAGGCCACCGCAGCGGCCTTGGCCTCGATCGCCGCCAGTGCAGCCGGCCAATCGTGGGCGGTGTCGGCGGTGACCATGCGCGGTTCGTCGTCGGCCACACCATGCTGGGTCTCGTGTGCCCAGGTCACTGCATACGGGGTATGCACGCCCCAACCACCGAGGGTGACCACCGGCTCGATGTCCGAACGCAGCGAGTTGCCGACCATCACGAAGCGCTGCATCGGCAGATCGAATTCGGCCAGCACGCGGGCATAGGTTTCCGGATCTTTCTCCGAGACGATCTCGATGCGCGGGAACAGCTCGGCCAGGTTGGCGACCTTGATCTTCGCTTCCTGGTGGAACAGGTCACCCTTGGTGATCAGCACCACCGGGTAGTGCTCGGCGATGGCTGCCACGGCTTCGCGCACACCGTCGATCAGTTCGACCGGGTGGCGCAGGGTGTCGTGGCCGATATCCAGAATGCGCTGGATATCCTTGGCCTCGATGCGCTGGCCGGTGATGTCGATGGCCGCTTCGATCATCGACAGGGTCATGCTCTTCACACCGTAGCCGAAGGTGCCCAGGTGGCGCTGCTGAACTTCCAGCAGGTGGCGCGCGGTCTGGGTGTCATGCACGTCGACGTAGCGCGACAGCAGGTCAAGGTAATCCTGCTCGGCCTTGCGGTAGTAGTCCTCGCTCTTCCACAGCGTATCGTCACCGTCAAAACCGACCAGGCCGATGGCGCGCGACGGCGCAGGCGTGGAGGTGTTCATCGGCCAAGGATACAGGGGTGGCGATGACGAGAAAAACCCGGGCGGCCGCAGCCGCCCGGGTCCCCATGCACCGGCCTTCCCGAATCAGGTGTGGATCAGCGGCCCTGGGCCGCGCCGGCACCCGCACCGGCCTGCTGCGCGGCCACGTAGGCCTTGTACTCATCGGCGCTCAGTTCACCGTCCTTGTTGGTATCGGCCTGGTCGAACACCTGGGCCAGGCCCGCGTTCACCTGTGCCTCGGTCTTGCTGATGGTGCCGTTGCCATCGGTATCGATGCTGGCCCAGGTCTGGCCACCGCCATTGGCCTGCGCCGATGCCGCGGCGGCCGCATTGGTCGCCTGGTCAGCCGCCTGCCCTGCCTGTGCCGCCGACTGCTGCGCCTGCGCGGCTTCGTTCTGTGCCTGCGCGGCCTGCTGCTTGGCCGACTGGGCCATCGCCGGAATGGCCAGCACGCTGCCGGCGGCGACGATCAGGGCGATCAGGGGCTTGCGGTTGCGAATAGTCATCAGGGGTGTCTCCTACCGATTGGGTGGTGTTGCGCGGCGTGTTGTCTCCGCACGGCACCTACCCTGCCACCGCGTTTCTGAATCGATTTTGCCCCGCGACCAGCGTCAACACGCACGATTAACCACTCGCCTCCACGCATGCTTTAGCGCGGTGGTTAGCAGCAAGTGAGCAGCTCATAAGATGCGCATTCAGCGCTGCCGGATTTAACCGGCAACCAACGAAAAACCTGCGTCAGTCGACGTTCTGTGCCAATGACCGCGAACTGAACAACACCCAGCCGAGGGCAACACCGGCGAGCGCGCCGGCGATTTCCAGCACCACGCGGCTGCCGAGTTCGTTCGGATCATGGATGGTGGCGAGGAACAGGCGCGCGTACAGTGGGGATTCCAGCCGCACGATGCCCATGTAGAACAGCTTCCATGCATCGATGCCGGCGGAGATGATCACGGCGATGACGCAGGACCAGCCGATCGCGTGGCCGACTGTCCAGTGCAGGAGCCGGCACAGCTGCGACCACAGGAAGTACACCAGCAGCCCGACCAGCAGGGCGATGGCGCCCGCTTCCAGGGTACCGAGCAGGCCGAAGTGCAGGGGAAGGTTCATCGGGTGGGCAGGGATGAAGAGGCGGCCAGTGTAAGGGATCTGCCCCGGACCCAATCCGGCAGCCACGGTAGATCCACGCCATGCGTGGATGAATCTCTCGAAATCGAATATCTCGACGATTGAACAAAGAACAGCCGAGCATGGGCTCGGCTCTACAACGGACCGCGCGGGGAATTGTCGAAGGCTGGGTGGGTCCGGTTGCGGGGGCGTGAGCCGCATGGGCCCGAGGCATGCCTCGGGCGGGTTGGGCAGGACGCCCAACCCTGGCCTTGCCGTGCGTGCAGGACTGCGCGCACGAGCAAGCGGCGACCGAGCTTACATGGGTGAGGGCGCTTTGCTTGCGAAGCACTGCTTCGCAAGCGCCCGAACGCACAGCCGCCAGCGGCTGGGCCGGACCCCGGAGGGGGACTTGCAGCGTCCCACGCAACCGGACCCACCCAGCCATCCCACGGAATGCCAGCTGTTGCTTCGGCCGTTGCAGTTGCCTCTGCAGGTGCAGGGCGCAGCCCTGCCGATACCCCTACCGCACTGGGACGTCGTACGCGGTGCCGGGATCCGGTTCGGGCTGGAACGTGTAGTGCCACCACTCCTGCGGATAGTTCACGAAACCACGCCGTGCCATTGCCTGCACCAGTTGCCGCCGGTTCGCCTGCTGCGTCTCACTCAGCCCGCTCGTCTGCGTATGCGCGCGTGGCCCGAAGAAATCGAAGTCGGTGCCCATGTCCAGCGGCGTACATGCTCTGCTGCGGCAATCCAGCAGGCCCAGATCGACCGTGGCGCCGCGGCTGTGGCCGGAGCGCTCGGCGATATAGCCGTCGGCCAGCAGGCGCGGCTTGTCCAGGTCCGGGTACTGCAGCGCCTTGCGCGAGAGTTCGCCGGGGTCGTTCACCCAGGCCATGAAGGCCTGCACCGAACGCACCGGCCGGTAGCAGTCGTAGAGGCGCAGGCCGAAGCCATCGGCGCGCAGATCCTGTTCCACCTGCGCCAGCGCTTTCGCCACCGACGCCAGCAGGTAGCAGGACGACGCCTCGTAGCCGGGCACGCGCGCGCCGGTGAAGTTGTTGGCGCCGGCGTAGCGGATGTCCATGTCGATGCCTGGCGACAACGTGCGGATCTCCACCAAACCAGCGCTGGCCGCGTCGGTGGCCGGTGAAACACGCGGTGGCTCAGCGGCGCTGGCGGTCGCTGCCAGCGCAGTCGCCAGTACGAGTGAAATGCAGGTCCTGGAAGTCATAGCTGAAGTCGATGTCCGGATCGATGGCGCGCAGGTCCAGCGTCGGTACCGGGCCCTCGCCTGGCTGCAACCACGCCTGCGCTTCGTCGCCAAGCGTATCCCAGCGCAGCAGCCAGCGCCCCTGCAACTTCAGCACGGCCGCCTGCAGCGCTGGCGACTTGTCGACGCTGAAGCGCAGGCCGTCCTTGCCCGCGCACAGCGAGGCCGGACCCAGCCAGGGATCGGCGTAGCGGCCCTGCCAGCGCTGCAGATCGGTGACGGCGGCCGGTTGTGCGCCCCTGGTGGAGGGCACAGGACTCCCCGTGGCGGCGCGCACGGCCCGATCAGCCGCCAGTTCCGCTAGGTAGTACCCCACATGCTGCGCGTCTTCCGGCGCGGTGAACTGTTTCAGCGTCGACTGCATCAGCGCGGTACGCGCGTCTTCGGCCTCGCCGTTGATCAGTATCACCACACCGACCTTGCGGTCCGGCAGCAGCGCCAGCGAGGAATACATGCCTGTCAGGGTACCGGTATGGGCGACTTTCCAGTGCCCGTCCATGTCCGACACCCGCCAGCCCAACCCATAGCCGTAGAAACGGGTGTTGTCCCAGTCGCGTTGGCGCTCGCCCAGCGGCATTGGCATGTGCAGCGTCCACAGCATGCGGCGCTGCTCGGCGCCCAACCACGCCGGTACCAGCGCCGGGTCCAGCAGCACCTGCATCCAGCGGGTCATGTCGCGCAGCGAACAGCGGATGCCACCGGCCGCCATCGACGTCAGATCGGGGCTGAGCGCTCCATCACCAGCGACCACCACGTTGCGGCCATCGCGCCGCACATGCGGTTGGGCGACATTGCCAATCTGCTTCACCGACCATGCGCCCACCTGGCAGCGGGTCATCCCCAGCGGCTCAAACACCCGCTCGCGCATCAGCTGGTCATAGGGCTTGCCACCGGCGGCCGCAGCCACCTCACCGGCAACGACGTACATCAGGTTGTCGTAGGCATAGCCGCTGCGGAAACTGGTGACCGGTTTCAGGTGTGCCAGCCCGGCGATGACGTCGCTGCGGGTGAAGGCATTGGGCTCAGGCCACAGCATCAGGTCGCCGGCACCCAGGCCGAGGCCGCTGTTGTGGATCAGCAGATCGCGTACCTGCAGATGCTCGCCCACCCACGGGTCATGCATGCGGAACGCTGGCAGGTGGCGCTGCACCGGGTCAGCCCAACCCAGCTTGCCCTGCTGCACCAGCGTGGCCAGCAGCGCGGCGGTCATCGCCTTGCTGTTGGAGGCGATCTTGAACAGCGTGTCCTCGTCGATGCGGCCACCGTCACCACGCGCGCCTTCAGTGTGGCGATAGACCACCTGGCCATCCTCGACCACCGCCATCGCCAGCCCCGGCAGGTGCTCGTGCTGGTCCACAAAGGCGATGGCGGCATCCAGTCGTGCGCCATCCACTGCTTGGGCAGCGGGGCTCGCCAGTACAGCGACCAGTAGCAACAGACGATGCAAGGCAGTCTCCGTCAGGCGGTGCCGGATCATATCCGGCGATCACAGACCCGCGCCGCCCGGCAGGGCGGCGCATGGATGCGTCCTCAATAGCTCCAGGTCACCGTCAGCTGTGCGTAGCGCGGTGACTGGAATCCAGTGCCATAACCATACATCGGGTTCGGCGTTCCGATGCTGTCCTGCGGCTCGTAATCCTGGTCCACGGTCACCACGCGCTGCTGGTTCAGAACGTTGTACACCGCCAACTTCAGGCGCAGGTCGGTGGGGATCGGCACTTTGTACGAAACACTCACGTCCAGGTCGTAGGTCCACGGCGTGCGCCCATCGCCGCCGCGCGGCGAATGCACGAACACACGTTCGGACGGTACCGTCGCCTGGCAGTTGGACACGCACACGTAGTAGCTGTGGAAGTCGGTGTCGTCGAAAGGATTGCCGGCACCGAAGCGCGTGATCGGGCTGCCCGACTGTATGCCCAGGGTGGCGGCCACGCTCAGGTTCTCGGTCAACGCGTAGCTGCCGCGGAACTTGAACTGATGGCGGCGATCGTTGGCCAGGTAGCCGTAGCCGCGATAGTTGACCCACGGGTTGTCGAAGTTCTCGGTGCGGCCGGCATCGGCGAAGTCGGTATCGGAGTTGACCGGGCCTTCGGCGTTGCCGCGCCCATAGGCCAGGGTATAGGACGCGTTGAAGCCCCACTTGCCATCCCACGCACGGTCGACCTGCAGTTCCAGCGCCTTGTAGTCGCGCTTGGGCTTTACCCAGCCGCGCTGGCCCACGTAGTTGCCATCATCGTCGTACAGCGCCCAGCCTTCCCTGGATGTGTCGATGTTGATCCAGCCATCATTGGTGCCATCACAGTTGGTGTCGCCCCAGACAGTGTTGGTGCGTCCCGGGTTGCCCATGATCCACACCCCGTCGATGGCACCGCATTGGCCGGTGGCGGTGATGTTCATGTCATCGATGGCGTTGTGCAGGCGGCGGTAAGTCACGCTGGCGCCAACCGACCAGGCCTCGTTGATCATCTGCTGGAAGCCCAGGATCGCTTCATCCTGGTAGACCGGATCCATGTCCCGGTTCACTTCAGCGCGCAGGTCCGGCACGCTGCCATCGCCCTGCGAATTGTCCACCGGTCCGATCTGCGCGCCCAGCACCGGCACATTGTTGGCCGCGCCGCTGTAGCCCAGGAACTCATACCAGGTGCGTTCGTCGAGGAAGCCACCGGCCTGCTTGATGTTGATGACGTTGGCCACCGGCAGGAAGTAGCGCCCCAGGTTGCCAAACACCTTGGTGGTGCCATCGCCACGCACGTCCCACGAGAAGCCGAGACGTGGCGCCACCATGTCATCGATCTTGATGTAGCTGCTGCCATCGCCGCCCTTGTTGTCGAAGGCTTCCAGGCGCACGCCCATGTTCAGCAGCAGGTTCGGCGTCACCTGCCAGTTGTCTTCCAGGTACCAGGCCGAGTTGATGGTCTCAAATGCACCCTCCACCTCATAGCGGCGCGTACGCGCCACCAGGCCACTGGCCGGCACCACGCCGCCGTTGAGTGAACTTCCCGGAGTACGCGCATAGATGTCGTAGCGCAGGCCGCCCGGACCGGGGTAGGCACGGCTGTAGTCGGAGGTATTTTCCTCGCGGTCCATGCCGAAGCGCAGCAGGTGATTGCCCAGTGTCCATTCGAAATCGGCGCGGGCGGCCTTGCGGGTATCCAATGCTGATTCCAGCTGCGAGCTGCTGGTGCAGCTGCGGTCACCCTGCAGCGAGGGTGGCACGCCCTGGCTGGCCGTTCGGTTGTCGAACACACGGTTGCAGTTCTCGTCCATCAACGAGCTCTGCATGCGGTTGCGCTTGTTCTCGCCATACATCAGCTTCATGGTCAGGTCGCTGTTGACCTGCCAGCTATAGGTGCCGGACCAGTTCTTGCCGCCCACCGTGTTGTAGATCTGGTTGCTGCGCTCACCCACAGTCTGTCCCGTGGCGTAGTCGTAATCGTAGACATCGGTGAGCGTCTTGCTCTTGTCCGAGAATCCGAACAGCGACAGCATCTGGTTGTCGGTGATCTGCCAGTCGATCTTGCCGCCCCAGAACGGATCATCGGCCTTGCCCTGGCTCAGGCGGGTGCCAGCGTCGTTGGTCGATGTCGGGCGGTAGTCGCGAGCTTCATACATGCCGAAGAAGAACAAGCGGTCCTTCACCAGCGCACCGGACGCGAATACGTTCAGCGCACTGCGACTGTAGTCATCGCGGCTCGCTGTGATGTAGCGGCTGCCGCTGCCGTCGTAGCGGTCGCGCGCCTGCGACTGCCAGGCACGCGGTTCGAACACCAGTTCGGCACCGGCCTTGAAGTCGTTGCTGCCCGACCGGGTGACTGCGTTGATGACACCGCCGGTACTGCGCCCGAACTCTACCGAATAGCCGCCAGTCTTGACCTGGAATTCCTGGTAGAACGAGAACGGCACCGACGAGAAGCCGACCCGGTTGTAGAAGTCGGTAACGTTCAGGCCGTTGATGTAGACGGTGTTCTCGGCCACCGACGAACCTCCGAAGGAAATGCCCTGGCCGCCCAACGAGCCCTTGCCCTTCACCGCGCCGGGCGCGAGCAGTGCCACGGCGGTGATGTCACGGTCCACCGGCAGACGCGAAAGCTCTTCGCGGGTGATGTTCGTGGCCGATTCGGTGGACTTGACATCCACCATCGACACCACCTGCGGTGCACGTACCTCGACCGTACCCAGCGTGCTGACCGCACCCAGCGGCACGTTCACCGTCGTCGCACTGCCAAGGCTGACGGTGACCTGGCCAACACGGCTGGCCGCTCCACCCGGCAGGCTCACGTCCATCTCGTAGGTGCCGACCGGCAGCAACGGGATGCGGTAGCTGCCATTGGCGTCGGCCTGCACCGATCGGACAAAGCCCGTGGCGGGGTTGCGTACGGTAACCGTGGCACCGGCCGGCACCTGGCCGGCATCGCTGACCAACCGGCCGACCACCGAACCATCCTGTGCGAATGCGCTGGGCGCGATCACGCCCAGACACGCCCCGAGGGCGACGCACAACGCCGCCCGCTTGATGCTGTAAGCCTTCATCCCCTGCTCTCTCCTGCAAGAATTGAATGGTGTGAGTTGCGATGTGTCGCGCTAGCGTTGCCCGGCTGGCAGTACCCGCCACTGGAAGTCGTAGCTCCATTGGTCGAAGTACAGGTTGCCGCCTGCCCACTCGGCCTCGCCGCGCTGCGAGTCGACCGTTTCCGAGCGGTAATGCTGCTTGGCCGGCACGAAGGGCTGGCCGAAATCGTCGTTGAAGGCGATGCGGTAGCCGTCGAGGCCACCCAGATAGAAATTGCGCAGTGCAGGCACATCGCTGGCGAGCGCGCCGGTGGTCACGTCCATCGGCAACCAGCCGTAGGGCGCCAGGTAGACCTGCCCCCAATCATGCAGGTTGTTGTAGCCACTGCCATCGTCGGAGAACACCATCCCCGACTGCCAGCGCGCGGGAATGCCGTTCATGCGTAGCAATGCGATCAGCAGCAGGGTCTGCTGGCCGCAGTCAGCATGGCCAGCGCGCAGGGCGTAATCGCTGATGTTGCTGAGCGTGGAGTATTCGCGCGCGCCCGCCCATGGAATGCGATCGACCGCTGAGAACAGCTTGCGCACTACTTCATACGGGCGCGCCTCGCCCTGCAGCACCTGGTCGGAGAACAGCTTCAGCGCGGGGGTGAAGCGCACATGCGGCAGCTGTTCGGCCAGGTAGGGCTTCAATGCGGGATCGTTCGGTGTGGCCTGCACCTTGGCGGGATCGATCGCGGTATGCCGCGCGAAGATCGTCACCGCGTAGCGGATCTCGAAGCGGGTCGGCTGCCCGGCCACCGCTTTGGCTTCCAGATAAGCGGTGCGCTGCAGGGTGCTGGCTGGCGCCATGCGTGCCTTACCGGGCGCGCTGCCCAGCCACTGCACCTGCTCCTGCTGGCCCGGAATCTCGCGCGGGTACGGAATCCAGGCGCGCACGGTTTCGCCGGCCGGTACGGCGTCGGCCTTCACCGTGAGCGACTGGGTGAATTCAATGCGCTGCGGCAGTACCGACGCCTGCCCACTCTGCTGGGCCGCGGCAAGCACGTGCGCGTGATGTGCATTGAGCACCTCGTTCGGGCCCGGCGCCGGCACCGGTGCATCCGCGCGGCGGCGTGCGCGTGCCTCATCGCTGAGCAGGAACAGGTTCGACGGTGCGCGCTTGAAGTACCAGCGCGTGCCGTCGATATCGAGGTGTTCAATCAGGCCGAGCTGGTCCCAGCGCGCGAATTCCTCGTCGGTGAGGTCGGGAATCCAGCGGCGCACGGCGGACTTGGCGGCGGTTTCGTCGAGGGAAAAATCCAGGCGGATGCGGCGCATGCGTTCTTCCTGGAACGCGATGTCGTCGAAACTGACGCCAGGCTCCGCCGCGTCGGCAGCCGACCAGGTGTTCAGTTCGCTGTGAGCTTCAAAGAACCGTCCCGCGTCGATCATCTGCACGACGCGCGCAAACTGGATGGCTGAGGGCGGCGGCTCCGCTCCCGCCGACCACGCCCACAGCAGCAGCGCGGCACAGAGACCGGCGGCGGCAGGCAGACACGGTTTGCGAACGGCAGACTCCACAGCGACACTTCCCCAGCGCGGGTGGTAACGGCTGTGTAACACGGGCCGGGATGCTGGTCAATAATTTATTCTTGATTTCGAAGCCAAAAGGAATAAATATTCCAACAGGCATTCGAGGAGGGTGTGCACCGCATGAGCCTGGCTTCCCGCGAACCGCGCCGGCGTTGGCCGCGCCGGTTGACCCTGGCCCTGTGCCTGCTGGCCGCCCCGGCCTTTGCACAGCCTCCCGTGGCACCCGATCCCGGCGCACCGCTGCCCTATGTGATCGGCCTGCACGAGGCCTACCTGACCCCGCAATACTGGGCCGCGCGCCTGGACAACGCCGATGCGCCGATCCTGAATCGCGCGCAGATCGAAGCACAGAACGCGCGGATGCGGGCACAGGACAGCCACATCCAGGACATCGCCGCACTGCCCGCCCAGCTTGATGCAGCGACGGTGCGTGCCAGCATCACCGCGCTGTCGAGTTGGCCCACCCGCGCCCTCTACAACGACAAGGGCCAGGCGATCGCGACCGCACTGCGCAGCGCGATCGAAGCCAACCTCGGCCTCGATGCGATTCCTGCCCAGGTGGCACCGGCCTACGGGCTGGTGGTGAAGCGCGCGGCACTGCGTACCTTCCCCACCCGCGAGCGGGTCTTCAGCACTGCCGGTGACACCGACATCGACCGCTTCCAGGAATCGGCACTGTTCCCCGGCGACAAGGTCGCGGTGGTCCATCGCAGTACCGATGGCCGTTGGCTGTTCGTGCACAGCGAGCGCTACAGCGCATGGATCGAGGCCGATGCCATCGCCAGCGGCGACAAGGCCACGGTGCTCGGCTATGGCACGAAGGGCCCGTACCGCATCGTCACCGGCGCCACCGCGCAGACCGCCTACACCCCGGAGGAACCGCGCGTCTCGCGCCTGCAGCTGGACATGGGCGTGCGCCTGCCGGTGCTGGCCGACTGGCCCGCTTCAGAACCCGTGAACGGCCAGCAGGCGCACGCGTCGTGGGTGGTGCAGCTGCCGGTGCGCGAGGCCAACGGGCGCCTGAAGCTGGTGCCGGCGCTGCTGCCGCGCTCGCAGGACACCGCCGCCGACTACCTGCCGCTGACCCCGCGCCTGCTGCTGCAGCAGGCCTTCAAGTTCCTGGGCGAACGCTACGGATGGGGCCACGACTACGACACCCGCGACTGCAGCGGGTTCGTTTCCGAGATCTACCGCAGCTTCGGCGTGCTGCTGCCGCGCAATACCAGTGCACAGGCGGTCAGCCCCGCGCTGGATCGCCTGCCCTTCACCGGCAAGGACGGCAAAGCGGTACGCGACCGCGCCGTCACCGACCTGCAGGTGGGCGACCTCGTCTACATTCCCGGGCACGTGATGATGGCCATCGGCCATGTCGACGGCCGCACCTGGGTGATCCACGATACGGCGGGCGGCAGCTGGTTCGGTACCGACGGCACGCGCGTACAGGCCCACCTCAATGGTGTTTCGGTCACGCCGCTGGAGCCGATGATGGCCAGCGATACCGTCCGCTACATCGACCGCATCACCAACATCCAGCGCCTGCGGGCCAAGACTCCTGAATGAAGATCACTGCCATCGAACTGGGCATGCTGCGCGTGCCGCTGAAGACGCCGTTCAAGACTGCCCTGCGCACGGTGGAAACCGTGGAAGACGTGGTGGTTCTGATCCGCACCGACACCGGCCACACCGGTTACGGTGAAGCCCCGGCCACTGCGGTGATCACCGGCGATACGCACGGCTCGATCATCGAAGCGATCCGCCACTTCATCGCCCCGCGCCTGATCGGCCAGGACGTGGTCAACCTCAACCATCTGTGCACGCTGGTGCAGACCGCGATGGAGCGCAACACCAGCGCCAAGGCCGCGGTGGAAATCGCGCTGTACGACCTGTGGGCGCAGCTGCACGGTGCGCCGCTATATCAGATGCTCGGTGGCGGCGACCCGGTGATTACCACCGACATCACCATCAGCGTGGACTACATCGACAAGATGGTGGCCGATTCGCTGTCGGCGATCGAGCGCGGCTTCGAGTCGCTGAAAATCAAAGTCGGCAAGGACATCGGCCTGGACATCGAACGGGTCAAGGCGATCCATGCGGCGGTGGAAGGCCGCGCCCTGCTGCGCCTGGACGCCAACCAGGGCTGGACCGCCAAGCAGGCGGTGCATGCGATGCGCACGCTGGAAGAGGCCGGCGTGGTACTGGAGCTGCTGGAGCAGCCGGTGAAGGCAGCGGACATCAGTGGCCTGAAGTACGTCACCGACCGCGTCAACACGCCGGTGATGGCCGACGAAAGCGTGTTCAGCCCCAGCCAGGTGATGGACCTGATCCAGCAGCGCGCGGCCGACATCATCAATATCAAGCTGATGAAGACCGGCGGCCTGTCCAACGCGATCCGCATCGCCGACATCGCCGGCATCTACGGCGTGCCATGCATGATCGGCTGCATGATCGAATCCAGCATCAGCGTTGCCGCCGCCGTGCACCTGGCGGTGGCCAAGAGCGATGTGATCACCAAGGTCGACCTGGACGGCCCGTCGCTGGGCCAGTTCGACCCGGTCAGCGGCGGCGTGCATTTCAACGAATCGGAGATCAGCATCAGCGATGTGCCGGGGTTGGGCATCACCGAAGTGCGTGGGCTGGAGATGCTGGGTTGATCTCTGCCTTGCGGCTGGCCTTGCGTGCCACTGACGTTGGGTCGGGCGTTGCTTTTCTTTTCGCGAAAAGAAAAGTAACCAAAAGAAACGCTCCGCCGACCGCGAGCCGGTGCTACGAACCGGTTCCCTGCGCTCCTCGGCCCGTCGAGGGACGGCGCGGGAACTCGCTACGCTCAGGCACCCGCGCCTCTTCGCCCTCGCCGGACCTGCGGTGCTCGGCTCGCTTGAAGGCGGACTCAACGTCAAAGGCAACAACTGCACTCCGTAACCTCTTCGCGGCTGGAACCCGCCCGACCCATTCCATGGCACGCTCTACGCTGCCAACCGCAACGCGCCTACACATGCCCGGACACCCCGCATGCCGCCCCTGCTGAAGATCCGTTCCGAGCGCGGGCAGATGTCGGCCATCGAGCGCCGTATCGCCGACTTCATCCTCGACAACGCCCACCTGCTGCGCGACTACTCGTCCCAGCAGCTGGCCAGCGCGTTGGGCATCAGCCAGTCCAGCGTGGTGAAGTTCAGCCAGAAGCTCGGCTTCAAGGGCTACCCGGACCTGAAGTACTCGATCGGCCAGGATGTGGCTCGCGCCGGTGCCAATCCACAACAGGCCCCCAGCGAACCCGACAGCGGCGATGACTACCTGCGCCTGGACGACGCCCTGCGCCGCAGCAAGGCGCAGGCCGAAGAGGAAACCCGCCAGGCCAACCCACGCGAGGAAATCGAGCGCATCGTCCAGCTGCTCGACGGCGCACCGAAGCTGTTCGTCCATGGCCTGGGTGACGATGGCCTGTTCGCCCGCGAGTTCGCCATGCGGCTGTCACTGCTCGGCCTGCTGGTAGTGCCGCATACCGACCCGATCCTGATGCTGGCCAATCTGTCGGCCGCGCGCCCGGGCGATGCGCTGCTGATGTTCTCCGAGTTCGGCAACCTGCCCCAGCTTTCGCAGCTGTCACGGCAGTTCCAGGACATGGGTGGCAAGGTGATTTCCATCACCCGCCACACCGCCAACCCGCTGCGCGCGCATGCTGATGCTGCGCTGGTGGTGTGTGCGCACGATCGCACGCCGCAGGTCGCGCAGCTGCTGTACCGTAGCGCCATGCACGCCCTGCTCGATTTCCTGTTCGTGCTGCTCTGCCACACCAATCCGGATCGCCAGCAGCAGCTGGCGGTGAACCTGGAGCGGATCGACCACCTGCTGGATTCCTGACCGGAGCACCTGTTGATGAAATCGCTGGTTCGCCTCGCTACCGCTGCGCTGCTGCTTGCTGCGGCGGTGTCCGTCCACGCCGCGCCGCTGGAGGGTGCGCGCCAGCTGATCGTGGTCACCAGCGATGGCTGGGACAGCACCCAGGGCCAGCTGCAGGCCTATGTGCGCGATGGCAAGGGCTGGCACGCGCATGGACAGGCGTTCCCGGTGGCGCTCGGCCGCACTGGCAGTGCCTGGGGCCTGGGCCTGCACCCGGCGCAGGCCGACGGCCCGCAGAAACAGGAAGGCGATGGCCGCAGCCCTGCGGGCGTGTTCGCGCTCGGCAGTGCGTTCGGCTATGCCGTCACCCGCCCGGGTACCGCAATGCCCTACCAGCCGATGCTGGACAGCAGCTACTGCATGGACGTACCCGGTTCACCGTTCTACAACCGCATCGTCGATGAAAGGAAAGTCGGCAGTGCGGCGATCAAGGGCTCCACCGAGCCCATGCGGCTGGACCTGCACAACAAGGGCGACGTGCGCTACCAGGAAGGCTTCGTGATCGCCCACAATCCGGACAACCAGCCGGGCAAGGGCAGCTGCATCTTCGCCCATCTGTGGCGCCAGCCGGGTGAGGCCACCGCCGGCTGCACCGCCATGCCGCAGGCGCGCATGCAGGCCCTGCTGAACTGGTTGCGGCCGCAGGATGCGCCGCGCTTCGTGCTGCTGCCGCGTGCCGAGTACACGCGCCTGCAGGCCCAGTGGCAACTGCCCGCACTGAGCGGAGACGCCCGTTGAGCGCGCAGGACGAACCGCAGCTGCAGCGCGCGGTCAGCCGCTGGCAGATCGTCGGCCTGTCGATCAACGATGTGATCGGCAGCGGCATCTACCTGCTGCCGGCCGCCACCGTCGCCCTGCTCGGTCCCTTCAGCCTGTGGGGCGTGGTCGCCGCCGGCATCGTGGTCGCGCTGCTGGTGCTGTGCTACGCGCAGGCCGCCAGCTACTTCGATGAACCCGGTGGCAGCTACCTGTATGCACGCGAGGCGTTCGGGCGATTCGCCGGGTTCGAGATCGGCTGGATGATCTGGTTGACCCGCATCAGTTCGGCGGCCGCACTGAGTAATGCACTGGCCGATGCGGTCGCGCGCTTCTGGCCGTGGGCCGGCGCCGGCATGGGCCGCATCGCGGTGATCGTGGTGTCGCTGGGCTTCCTCACCGGCGTCAACATCATCGGCGTGCGCTCGGCCGCGCGTACCGGCGTGGTGCTGGTGATCGGCAAGATGCTGCCGCTGCTGCTGTTCGTGGCCATCGGCGCGTTCTACATCGATCCGCAACTTGCGTTCTCCGGCCAGCGCCCGGACCCGCATGACCTGCAGCGCATGGGCGAAGCCGCGCTCCTGTTGCTGTACGCCTACGCGGGCTTCGAGAACATCCCGGCCGCGGCCGGCGAGTACCGCAATCCGCGCCGCGACATTCCGTTCGCGCTGATCACCATGATCATCACCGTCACCGTCATCTACGGCGCGGTGCAGGTGGTGGCGCAGGGCACGCTGGCCGGCCTGTCCAGCTCGGCCACGCCGCTGGCCGATGCCGCCGCCGGCTTCGGTGGCGAAGCGCTTGCGCTGATCCTGACGGTCGGCGCCACCATCTCCATCCTCGGCACCAACAGCAACACGATGATGATGGGCCCGCGCTTCCTGTTCGCGCTGGCCCGCGATGGCTACGGGCCGAAGATCCTGGCGCAGGTGCACCCACGCTTCCACACCCCGGCCGCCTCGATCCTCTGCCAGGGCCTGATCGCGCTCGGCCTGGCCCTGTCCGGTTCGTTCGTGCAGCTGGCCCTGCTGTCGATGACCACGCGCTTGTTCGCCTACATCGGAACGGCCGCTGCGGTGCTGGTGCTGGCCAAGCGCTACGCCGACCGGCCAGGTGCGCTGAAGCTGCCGGGTGGCCCGCTTATTCCGGTGCTGGCGCTGCTGCTGTGCCTGGCGCTGTTCGCCAGTGCCAGCTGGCAGAACATCGCCGCGGCACTGGTGGCGTTTGCCATCGGCGCGGTGATCTACAAGCTGCCGCGCAAGGATGCCGACGCCGGGTGATCGGTAACGCCGCGGCATGCCCGGCGGATTGATCTGGTTATCACGCTGCCGGACCGGGCCGTTAACCGCCACGCAGGCACGATCGGGCTTCGTCCACAACGGAGCCTTCCATGACCGAGTACCAGATCCCCGGCCGCGTACCGGACGACAGCACCCCGCGCGATGCGGTCAGCAACTACTGGCGCGAGCGCTACACGGCCGAGCCGTACTACGACGACCAGTTGTTCTTCGAGGACTACGAGCCTGCCTACCGTATCGGACATGCGGCTCGCGCACAGGACATGATCCGCGCCTACGAACAGGTCGAAGCCGAGCTGGAATCGCGCTGGGCCAATGAACGTGGCCGCAGCCGGCTGGAATGGGCGCAGGCGCGCGGTGCTGTGCGCCGTGGCTGGGAAGATGCACAGCTGGCGGATCCGCGGTTGAAGCGATAGCGCCATGCTCCTGTAGAGCCGAGCCCATGCTCGGCTCTCGCACCACGTCTGTAGAGTCGAGCCATGCTCGACTGAGCCGAGCATGGCTCGGCTCTACACCGGATCGATCACTCCTGTTCCGGCAGCGGCGGCACGCCTGCGCTGCGCTTGCTCTCACCGCCACCGGCGGCGATCAGGTCGCGGGTGTTCTTCTGCACCGCCACCGCACCGAACAGCGACAGCGCGTAGGCCATGCCATAGAAGCCCTTCTCGCTCGATGCCAGGGTGGCATTCCACAGCCCAACCAGCAGCAGCATCAGCGCCGACAGCAGCGCGAACCAGCACAGCGCGTAGTACAAACCACTCACCGGAATACCCTCGACGCGGTCACGCACACTCTTCTGCAGCGACACCGCCGCGAACAGGCCGAACAGCAGCAGGGTCAGGTAGTAGCCCTTCTCGTTGAGCGCCATCGTGGCGGCGTTGAACAGGCCGATCAGGTAGGCCGCCGCGCCCAGCAACAGGGCCACCCACGAGGCGGCGATGAAGGCGGTGGACGGCTTGTGGGGCATGGCAGTGTTCATTGCAGATCCTTGGCAGGCAGTCGGGCACGCGTTGCCCGGGCGTGCCCACCCTAGACGATCCCGCCGCCGTCGCACAGGGGGGCGCAGGACCTTCGGGCCACGACGATCACGCCTCCAGTGGTATACAAGGGACAGCCCGGCCATCCGCATCCCCGCCCTGGAGATACCCATGACCCGCATGCCCCTGCTGCTCGCCCTCGGCCTGGTGCCGATCCTCGCCACCTCCGCCTGCAATGCCGCCGACCCTGGCGCCAACGGCGCCCAGACCAGCGCGCCCGCAGCCTCCTCCACCGCCGACCAGCGCCCGTTCACCGCCACCGAAGTCAGCCGTTTTGACCAGCCGTGGGCGATGACCTTCCTGCCCGACGGCAGCCTGCTGGTCACCGAGAAGCGCGGCAAGCTGCAGCACCTGGATCTGGCCAGCGGCCAGAAGCACGAGATCACCGGCGTTCCGAAGGTCGCCTACGGTGGCCAGGGCGGTTTCGGCGACATCATCCTGCATCCCGATTTCGCCCGTAATCACGTTGTGTACCTCAGCTACGCCGAGGAAGGCACGCTGGACACCCGCGGTGCTGCCGTGGCCCGTGCCACGTTGGCGCTGGACGCCAACGGCGCCGGTCAGCTCAAGGACCTGAAGGTGATCTGGCGGCAGAGCCCCAAGGTCAGCGGTGAGGGTCACTACGGCCACCGCCTCGCTTTCGGCCCGGACGGCAAGCTGTGGATCAGCTCCAGCGAGCGGCAGAAGTTCGATCCGGCGCAGGACATGGGCGGCAACCTCGGCAAGATCATCCGCCTCAACGATGACGGCAGCCTGCCGGCCGACAACCCGTTCGCCTCGCAGGGCGGCGTGGCCGCGCAGGTGTGGTCGCTGGGCCACCGCAACATCCTCGGCATGGCCTTCGACGCCAACGGCAAGCTGTGGGCACACGAGATGGGCCCGGCCGGCGGCGACGAACTGAACCTGATCGTGCGCGGCGCCAACTACGGTTACCCGATCGTCTCCAACGGCGACCATTACGACGGCCGACCGATTCCTGACCACGAGACGCGTCCGGAATTCGCCGCCCCGAAGGTGACCTGGACGCCGGTGATCTCGCCGGCCGGCTTCGTGATCTACAGCGGCAGCCTGTTCCCGCAGTGGAAGGGCAGCGGCTTCATCGGTGGGCTGTCGTCGACCTCGCTGGTGCGTGTGGCGTTCGACGGCGACAGCGCGCGCGAGGCCGAACGCTTCAACATGGGCGAGCGCATCCGCGAAGTGGAACAGGGTCCGGATGGCGCGCTGTGGCTGCTGGAAGATGGCAGCAAGGCGCGCCTGTTGAAGCTGACGCCGAAGGCCTGATCGGCACCTTTTCCCGGAACGGCCCCGCATGCGGGGCCGTTTCCGTTTACTGGATGGTGATGACCTTCACCTCGGTCTTCGTGCAGGCCTGGTCCAGGCACTGCCCGTTCAACCACACCTGTCCATCGCCAATCATCACGCCCTGCTGGTTGACGAAGACCTTGCCGAAGTCCTGTTCGGACACCGCCTTGACCACCGCCGGGGTGATGATCTTCTCGTAGTTGCGCTGGAACTCACCGGGGCCGGTGATCTTCTTTCCGCCGCTGATGTTCAACGGGAAGTGCACTTCCTCGACCACGGCAGCACGATCACCGCCGACCACCGCGGTCTTGAACGCGTTGAACACCTTTTCGTACTGCGCCGCATCGCCAAGCAGCGACTCGATGCGCGCGCGTGCGTCTTCGGCGGGCGCTTCCGCTTCGGACGCGGCCGGTGCGGCGGCGGTGGGCTCAGCGGGGGGTGCCGCAGGCGTCGCTGCAGCACTGGCCTCCATCGGCGGCGGAGCATCCGCCGCAGGCTCGGCCGGCGGCGCCGGCTGCGAACAGGCGGCCAGCAACAGGGCGGGAATCAGACAGGCCATCCGGCGCATGCGCGCGCTCCATCGAAACAGGGAACCCGATGGTAGCGCCGGGCCACGCCCGGCGTGTTCGTGCAATGTGAGCACAGCAACACCGGGCGTGGCCCGGCGCTACCGCTTGCCGTAGATCCACGCCATGCGTGGATGAGGGCGCAATCAGCCCTTCAGCAGCTCGAACTGCACCGCTTCACCCGCCGCCGACGAGGCGCATACCCACACGTCGAACACGCCCGGCTCGGCGCGCAGCACGCCGTCGCGGCCGGTGAACGACAGCTGCTCGCGGGTGAGGGTGAACACCACCTCGGTCGACTCGCCCGGCTGCAGTGCCACCTTGCGGAAGTCCTTCAACTCACGCACAGGACGCACGCGGCTGGCCACGCGGTCATGGATGTACAACTGCACCACTTCCTCGCCGGCCACATCACCGCTGTTGGTCAGCGTGGTGGTGAGGGTCAGGGTGTCGTCCCAGCCCAACTGCGCCGCGCTGAGCTGCGGCACGCCGTAGGCGAAGCTGGTGTAGCCGATACCATGGCCGAACGGGTACAGCGGTTCGTTCGGAATCTCGCGCCAACGGGCCTTGAACTCCGACATGGTCGGCAGTTCCGGGCGACCGGTGCGCGGGTGGTTGTAGAAGTACGGCTGCTGGCCGGATACCTGCGGGAAGCTGACCGGCAGGCGGCCGGACGGACTGTAGTCGCCGAACAGCACATCGGCCACAGCGTGGCCGGTCTGCGTGCCCAGGTACCAGGTCACCGCCACCGCCTGTGCATTGCGCACCGCGCCCTGCAGCGCCAGCGCGCGGCCATTGCGCAGCAGCACCACCAGCGGCTTGCCGGTCATCGCCACGGCCTCGGCCAGCGCCTGCTGGGCCGGCGGCAGGGTGATCTCCACGCGCGACTGCGCTTCACCGCTGTAGCGCTGCGGTTCGCCCAGCGCCAGCACCACCACGTCGGCGCGCAGAGCGGCAGCCACGGCTGCTTCGGTGCCGCCCGGAATGGCAGTTTCCAGTTCGCAGCCCGGCACGATTTCCAGCAGCGCTTCGTCACCGATGGCGGCACGGACGCCGGTTTCCAGATCCACGTAGCGCTGCTTGTCACCGAACAGCGTCCAGCAGCCTTCAATGTTCTCGCGGTCCTGCACGAACGGGCCGATCAGCGCGATTTTCTGCCCGGTCTTCTGCAGCGGCAGCACGTTGTCGCGGTTGTTCAGCAGCACGATCGAACGGCGCGCGGCGTCGCGCGACAGTTCGTCATGCGCGGCGAGGTGCGAGGTATCCGCTTCGCGCGCCGGGTCCAGCGAACGGTACGGGTCGTCGAACAGGCCGATGGTTTCCTTCAGCCACAGGATGCGGCGCACGCCCTCATCCAGCACCGCCATTGGCACCTCGCCGCTCTCGACCAGGCCCGGCAGGTGCTCGGCGTAGAAGCCGCTCTGCATGCTCAGGTCCAGGCCGGCGGTGAATGCCTTGGCGGTGGCATCGCGATCGTCGGCGGCATAGCCGTGCGCGACCAGTTCCATGTCGGCGGTGTAATCGGAGATCACCACGCCCGGGAACTTCCATTCGCCGCGCAGGATGTCGGTCAGCAGTTCGGCATTGGCGCTGGCCGGCACGCCGTTGATGTCGTTGAACGAGGACATCACGGTGATCGCGCCGGCGTCGAAGGCGGCCTTGAACGGCGGCAGGTGCACGTCGCGCAGGGTCTGCGGCGAGATGTCCACCATGTTGTATTCCATGCCGGCCATCACCGCGCCATAGGCGGCGAAGTGCTTCGGCGTGGCCAGCAGCGAATCGGCGGCACGCAGATCGCCGCCCTGGAAGCCGCGCACGCGGGCGGCGGCGAACGCACAGCCCAGCACCACGTCCTCACCGGCACCTTCGGCGCCACGGCCCCAGCGCTGGTCGCGGGCGATGTCCACGGCCGGGGCATAGGTCCAGTGCAGGCCGGCAGCGGTGGCCTCGATGGCAGTGGCACGCGCGGTGCGCTCGGCCAGGTCCGGTTCGAAGCTGGCGGCCTCGCCCAGCGGGATCGGGAACACGGTGCGCATGCCGTGGATGACGTCGGCAGCCAGGATCACCGGGATGCCCAGGCGGCTCTCCTCGGTGGCGACCTGCTGGATGCGGCGGCCCAGCTCGGCGCCGACACCATTGAACAGGGACCCGACCTTGCCCTCGCGCACCTGCTGCAGCACCTGGTCGGCATTGCGCACGTTGGCTTCCGGGTTCACGTCCGGGGCGAACGGGCGGACCATGTCTGCGAAGACACCCAGCTGGCCGACCTTTTCCTCGACGGTCATCTGGGCAATGAGGGATTCGATGCGATCGGAGGCCACCGGCAGTCCTTGATGAAAACGTTTACAAGCCCGGCATTCTAGCGATCCCGAGCCGTTTGGCGAGAGGTTTCTTCATTCAGTTTCAGCCACCAGCGGGGACCGTATGGCCCCGCCGGGGGCACCGCAGCTTACTCCGAGCCGGCCAACTGGCGCTGCCCGGCCATCAACATGGCGTCGCTGGAGGCCTGGAACACCCGCAGGCCAAACGCCGGCAGGATCGCCAACAGGTGGTCGAAGATGTCCGACTGCACCGCCTCGTACTCGCCCCAGGCAGTGCTGCGGGTGAAGCAGTACAGCTCCAGCGGCAGGCCCTCGGTGGTCGGCTGCAGCTGCCGCACCAGCAGGGTCATGTCGGTGTGGATGCCCGGGTGGCTGCGCAGGTAGCGCTCCACGTAGGCGCGGAAGGTGCCCAGGTTGGTCACGCGGCGGCTGTTGACCTCGGCCACGCCCTGCTCGCGCAGGCGCCCGTTCCACTGCCCCAGTTCCTGTTCCTTGTCCTGCAGGTAGTCGCGCAGCAGCGCGAACTGGCCGAGGAAGGCCAGGTCGCCCTCGTCCAGGAATCCGACGCTGTGCTGGTCCAGGTACAGCGCGCGCTTGATGCGGCGGCCACCGGCCTCCTGCATGCCGCGCCAGTTCTTGAACGACTCGGTCACCAGCTTCTTGGTCGGGATGGTGGTGATGGTCTTGTCGAAGTTCTGCACGGTGATGGTGTGCAGGGCGATGTCGATCACATCACCATCGGCGTTCTGGCTGGGCATCTCGATCCAGTCGCCGATGCGCACGCGGCCATCGCCGCTGATCTGCACGCTGGCCACCAGCGACAGGATGGTGTCCTGGAAGATCAGCATCAGCACCGCGGTGGCCGCGCCCAGGCCGGTGACCAGTGGCCCCAGGGCGACCCCCAGCAGGGTGGCGATGATGGACAGGCCGGCGGCCACGAACACCACGATCTTGACTACCTGCAGGTAGCCCTTGATCGGCTTGTTGCGCGCGTCGGGCTTGCGCTCGTACAGGCTGTTGGCCGCGTCCAGCGCATGCGAGAACGCCATCGACACGGTCAGTACCGCCCACACGATGCACAGCTTGATGATGACGTTGACCAGGCCGGGCGGCAGATCTGGGATCAGAGTGATGCCCGAGGCGATCACCTGGCTGGGCACCACGTTGGACAGGCGCGAAATGACCCGCATCAAATGGCTGCCACGCCCGGACTCGGCACCCGGCAGGCGCTGCAGCAGGCGCCGCAGGCCACGCACCAGGATGCGCTTGGTCACCCAGTTGGCCAGGCCCGCTGCGATCAGCAGCGCCGAGATCATCAACGCCAGGTAGGCGCCGGGATAGGGTTCCAGTGTGTTCTGCAGCTTTTCCAGCCACTGTACCGCCACCACCGCGTCCACCATCAGTTGTCTCCTTCTTCCTTCATTGCTG
Organism: Stenotrophomonas sp. GD03877; assembly: GCF_029840555.1. Lineage (NCBI taxonomy): Bacteria > Pseudomonadati > Pseudomonadota > Gammaproteobacteria > Lysobacterales > Lysobacteraceae > Stenotrophomonas > Stenotrophomonas sp. GD03877. Next base: position 50,459 of record NZ_JAOCCT010000026.1, read on the forward strand.
TTGAGGTTGCCGGCCAGCGGCCGGCACTACAGGGTCAGTCCCGCGTGCGCTCGATGATCACGCCTACCGCGCGCGCGCCGCGCACCGCGCCGGGCTTGCTCAGCTTCAGGCGCAGCCACTTCACGTCGAATTCGATCAGTACGATCTGCGCGCAACGCTCGGCCAGGGTCTCGACCAGACCGAATTCCGATTCGCGCACGAACTGCTCCAGGCGCTTGCTCACCGCCTTGTAGTTCAGGGTGTGGGCGATGTCATCGGTAGCCGCAGGGCGACGGTTGTCGAAGCCCATTTCCAGGTCGAACACCAGGTCCTGGCGGATCCGTCGCTCCCAATCGTAGATACCGATCAGGGCGTCGATCGTCAGCCCCTCGATGAAAACCTTGTCCATTGCGCTTACCCGCCCGAATACAGGGGGCCATGGTAACGGCACGGCGGTGACCCTGCCCGGAACGGGCGATGGGTGGCCGGCACGGGGCGGGCCCGGAAAAGACAAAGGGCCCCGCTAGCAGGGCCCTTTGGTACTACCGTTTGTCCCCAGGGGGAGCTGGAATCCAGCCGCGAGTCCCGGTGGCGCAGGCACGCAGATTAGGCAAGGACCAGATCGCCGGTCAAGGCCAATTCCGACAGGGCAGGTCAGGTATTCGCCCGAGGCGAAACGCAGGAAATCAGCCGCGCGGACAACTACGTTCCCTGATGGTGGTCGCCGCCCACTCTCGCGAACATTGAGCCCTCCTTCACCACCGCACATGACGATGGCTCCATACGATGTACTGCGGCGCGCGTTGTCAGCGGAGCGCCTGTCGACTTACGAGAGAATCGCATCGACCTGCAGCCCTGACGTCACTGCCGATTCCCTGTATCTCTGGAACATGCGGATGTGCGGTGCGCTGATGATGCCGGTCCATCTGTGCGAGGTGGTCATTCGCAACGCCGCTGCAGCTGTGCTTACCCGACAGCACGGCCCGCGTTGGCCGTGGAATGATGCCTTCCGACGCAGACTGCCAACTTCATCCAGTACTTCTCCACGCACGGCACTGGAACAACTTGCCAGCCGCGCAACCGATACACCTGAGATCGTCGCCAACCTGCCAATGGTGTTCTGGCAGCAGCTCTTTACATGTCGCTTCGACTCCACCCTGTGGATACCCGCACTTGGTGGGGTTCTACGTCATGCGCCTTCGGCACATCCCAGTGTCATCAGGAAAGCCATCCACGCAGACATTGGACGCATCCGCCACCTGCGCAACCGGATCGCGCACCACGAACCCATCCTGGAACGCGACCTCGGTGCCGACCTGGCCGCGATCGGGCGGCTGATCCACGCCCGCTGCCCGCACACCCTGGGCTGGCTGCAGCGCCATGAGCGGGCGACGACCGTGTTGGCGGCGTCGCCGTTGGCAGGGCGTCGGTAATACGTCCGCCCGGCGTGGCCCGGCGCTGCCGGATCAGACCGCCGGCAGGGTCGCCATGTCCCAGCGCGGGGTCACGTCCACCTTCGGCGGGCTGTGCTGGCCGGCCTGCAGGCGCAGCGCGCCAGCGAAGGCGATCATCGCGCCGTTGTCGGTGCACAGCGCGGGGCGCGGGAAACAGGCGCGGCCGCCCAGGCGCTCGGCCATCTGCTGCAGGCGCGCGCGCAGGCGCTTGTTGGCGCCCACGCCGCCAGCCACCACGATCACGTTGGTCCCGGCCGCTTCCAGCGCGCGCTCGCACTTGATCGACAGGGTCTCGACCACCGCGTCTTCAAAGCCACGGGCGATGTCGGCGCGGGTCTGTTCGCTCTGGTCGCTGTCGCGCCAGGCCATCAGCACCTGTGTCTTCAGGCCGGAGAAACTGAAATCCAGCCCGGGGCGGTCGGTCATCGGCCGCGCGAAGCGGTACGCGCCCGGCGTGCCCTGCTCGGCCAGCCTGGCCAGCTGGGGACCACCCGGGTACGGCAGGCCCATCAGCTTGGCGGTCTTGTCGAAGGCCTCGCCGGCCGCATCGTCCAGGGTCTCGCCCAGCAGGCGGTACTGGCCGATGGCGTCCACGGCCACCAGCTGGGTATGGCCGCCGGACACCAGCAGCGCCACGAACGGCGCTTCCGGCGGATCGTCTTCCATCAGCGGGGCCAGCAGGTGGCCTTCCATATGGTGTACGCCTACCGCCGGCACCTCCAGCGCCCAGGCCAGCGAGCGGGCCACGCCGGCGCCCACCAGCAGCGCGCCGACCAGGCCCGGACCCGCCGTATAGGCCACCCCGTCGATGTCGTCTACGCCCAGACCGGCGTCGGCCAGGGTCTGGCGCACCAGCGGCAGCAGCTTGCGGACGTGGTCGCGGCTGGCCAGCTCGGGCACTACACCGCCGTACTCGGCATGCAGGGCGATCTGGCTGTAGACCGCGTGGGCGCGCAGGGCCGCGCTGCCGGCCAGGTCGGTGTCATACACCGCCACGCCGGTCTCATCACAGGAAGATTCGATGCCAAGGACTCGCATGCCTGCTATTATGACGCCCCTGCCGCCCCCTCGGGGGATGTGCAGATCTCACTGCTTTCGAACTTCCGGCCCGTATTCAGGGTTGGCCGCTTGCAGTTTGTCTATTCGCCGCTATAATGTGCGGCTCGCCGGGCGTGACCCGGTTCTACTGTGTCCCGGAGATTCCATGCCCAGCGTCAAAGTCCGCGAGAACGAGCCCTTCGAGTTTGCTCTTCGCCGCTTCAAGCGCACTTGCGAAAAGGCCGGTGTGCTGGCCGAAACCCGCAAGCGCGAGTTCTACGAAAAGCCGACCCAGGAGCGCAAGCGCAAGGCCGCCGCTGCTGTGAAGCGTCAGCTGCGCCGCTCGTCGCGCGACGTCACCAAGCGTCAGCGCCTGTACTGATCGGACGCATCTTCATTGCGGCGGGCTTGCCTGTCGCGATGGAGCCGAAGCCGGCACGCGCGAGCGTCGCCGGCTTTTTGCGTTTCCGGGTTCGGGCATCCGCCCCGCCCCACCTACCACCACGAGGTTCCTCATGAGCATGAAGCAGCAGCTCACCGAAGACATGAAGGCCGCCATGAAGGCGGGCGAGAAGCACAAGCTGGGCGTGATCCGCCTGATCAATGCCGCCATCAAGCAGCGCGAAGTGGACGAGCGCATTGAACTGGATGACACCGCCGTGATCGCCGTGCTCGACAAGATGGTCAAGCAGCGCAAGGACTCGGTCAACCAGTACGAGGCCGCCAACCGCGAGGACCTGGCCGAGATCGAGCGCGCCGAGATCGTGGTCATCGAAGCCTACCTGCCGGCGAAGATGGGCGAGGCCGAGATCGTGGCCGCCATCCAGGCCGCCATTGCCGAGACCGGCGCCTCCGGCCCGGCCGACATGGGCAAGCTGATGGGTGCGCTGAAGCCCAAGCTCGCCGGCCAGGCCGACATGGGCCTGGTATCCAAGCTGGTCAAGCAGCTGCTGGCATAAGCCATTGCCGGGGTCGGATCCCTTTCGCATCGCGGAAGGGCTCTGACCCCATTGATGCATCCGCTTCACCGCACCTTCGACCCCCGGCTGCTACAACATCCCCATGGTCGAGCAATCCAACGCCCCCACCGGCTCGCGTCCCCACGGCTTCCCCGCACGGCTTCGCCACTACGCTGACCGCCTGCAGGACAGCTTCCCGATGGCGGTCGCCAAGCGCTTCGTCGAAATCGATGTACTGACCCAGGCCGCCTCGGTCTCCTTCTACGCCCTGCTGTCGATGGCGCCGCTGCTGGTGCTGCTGTTGTGGCTGACTGCCTCGCTGTACCCGCCTGCACAACAGACGTTGATCAGCCAGATTGGCTCGGTGGCCGGCAGCAGCGTGGCCAGCGTCGCCGACACCGTGCTGCACAACGCCAACAGCCAGCCCAGCGTGGGTTCGCTGGCCGGGCTGTGGAGCACACTGCTGCTGTTCATCGGCGCCACCGCCGTGTTCGCCCAGCTGCAGAACGCGCTGAACCGGATCTTCCACACCAGCGGCCAGCGCCTGGAAGGCGTCAAGGCCTGGCTGCGCAAGCGCGTGTTCTCGTTCGGCGTGGTGCTGGCACTGGGCTTCCTGCTGATCCTCTCGATGACCGCCACCACTGCACTGCAGGTGGTGTTCGCGCAGCTGCCCTCGGTGCTGCCGGCGATCGGCTACCTGACCTCGCTGCTGCTCTACACGCTGGCCTTCGCCTTCCTCTACCACTACCTGCCGGACCGCCGCGTGGCGTGGCGCCAGGCCTTCATCGGCGGCGCCATCACCTCGGTGCTGTTCACCTTGGGCCGGTATGGCATCGGCGTCTACATCGCCACCGTGGCCCCGGGCAGCGCTTACGGCTCGATGGGTGCGCTGGTGATCGCACTGGTGTGGATCTACTACGCCACCGCCGTGTTCTTCGTCGGCGCGCTGATGACCGCGGTGATCGACGAGCGCCTGCATGCACGGGCTCAGCTGGCCAAGGCCGGGGTCGAGGCCGAACAGGCCAGTCCCGGCGTCGCCAGCGAGTAAACTAGGGGAACCTGCCGCCCCTGCTGCGCGCCCTGGCGGCCGCGCCCCGTTCTGTTGCCCATGGCCCGTATCCCCGACGCTTTCATCGACGATCTGCTCGCCCGCTCCGACATCGTCGAGGTGGTGGGCAGCCGCGTGCCGTTGAAGCGACAGGGCAAGGAATATGCAGCGCGCTGCCCGTTCCATGACGAGCGCTCGGCGTCGTTCACGGTCTCGCCCACCAAGCAGTTCTATCACTGCTTCGGTTGCGGCGCGCACGGCACCGCGATCAGCTTCCTGATGAACTACGACCGCCTCGAGTTCCTCGACGCGGTGGATGAACTGGCCAAGCGCGCAGGCATGGAAGTGCCGCGCAGCGAGAACCCACGCAGCCCCCAGCAGCAGGACGACAGCCGCGAGCTGTATTCGGCGCTTGAGGCGGCCACGAAGTTCTTCCAGAGCAACCTGCAGGGCAGCGAAAAGGCACGCAGCTACCTGGATGGGCGTGGCGTGGACGAAGAGAACCGCGCACGCTTCCAGATCGGCTACGCGCCGGATGGGTACAGCGGCCTGCGCGATGCGCTCGGCAAGGACGAGCGGCGCATGAAGCTGCTCGACCGCGCCGGCCTGTTCTCCAAGAACGACCGCGGCCACGTCTACGACAAGTTCCGCGACCGGGTGATGTTCCCGATCTTCGACCGTCGTGGCCGGGTGATCGCCTTCGGCGGCCGCGTGTTCGAGAAGGACGACGGCCCCAAGTATCTCAACTCGCCCGAAACCGCGCTGTTCCACAAGGGCCGCGAACTGTACGGCCTGTGGCAGGTGCGCCAGGCCAACCAGAAGATCGAGCGGCTGATCGTGGTCGAGGGCTACATGGACGTGGTCTCGCTGTTCCAGTTCGGCGTCACCCAGGCGGTGGCGACGCTGGGCACGGCGACCACGCCGGACCATGCCGAGCTCTTGTTCCGCAACGCGCCGGACGTGTTCTTCTGCTTCGACGGCGACGCCGCCGGCCGCCGTGCCGGCTGGAAGGCGCTGGAGTCGGTGCTGCCGCGCATGAAGGATGGCCGTCAGGCCTTCTTCCTGTTCCTGCCCGATGGCGAGGACCCGGACACCATCGTGCGCAAGGAAGGCGCCGAGGCCTTCAACGAACGCCTGAAGCAGGCCACGCCGCTGTCGCAGTTCTTCTTCGACGAGCTGACCCGCGAGATCAACCTGGGCACGCTGGACGGCAAGGCGCGCCTGGCCGAGCGGGCCAAGCCGATGCTGGCGCAGATTCCCGACGGTGCCTTCGGCGACCTGATGAAGCAGCAGCTGGCGCAGCTGACCGGCCTCGGCGGCAACGCCCAGGCTGCACGCGCTTCGATGCCTCAGCGCCAGCCGGCACGCACTATTCAACCGGTGGCCAAGCGCAGCCTGGTGCGCGGCGCGATCGCCGTGCTGCTGCAGCAGCCGTCGCTGGCGCTGACCCTGGGCGGCAAGCACCACTTCCAGGGCCTGCGCCTGCCGGGCGTGGAGCTGCTGCTGGAGCTGCTGGGGCTGGTCGAACAGCGCCCGGACATCAGCACCGGCGCCCTGTTGGAACACTTCGACGGCCGCGAGGAACAGGCCTCGTTGCATACGCTGGCGGCACAGACGCTGCCCGGCACCGAGGCCAGCTGGACCCAGGAACTGCATGACGCGGTGGCCCAGCTGGAAAAACAGCTGCTGGTGCAACGTCTGGAGGAGTTGTTGGCAAAGCAGCGCCAACAGGGTCTGGACGATACTGACAAATACGAACTGCGCGAGCTGTTGAAGGCCCGCGCCGGGCTGCGCCTGTAGAGGGGCAGACGCTTTCACGGAGAGGACCATGCTGCTGCGCCTGACCTGCCTGCTGTTGTTGTCGCTCTGCCTGCCGCTGGCCGTCCTGGCCGCGGATACCCCGCTCAATGAAGTCCGCCCCGGCCTGTATGCCGGCGGCCAGCCCAGTGCCGCACAGCTGCGCGAACTGGCTGCACAGGGGGTGCGCACGGTGATCGACCTGCGCCAGCCCGACGAAGACCGCGGTTTCGATGAAACCCACGTGGCCGAATCGCTGGGCCTGCGCTATGTGCGCATTCCGGTGGCCGGCGCAGAGGGGCTGGATGCGGCCAATGTGCGCGCCGTGCATCAGGCCCTGCGGCAAAGCCAGGGACCGGTGCTGCTGCACTGCGCCTCCGGCAACCGTGCCGGTGCCGTGCTCGGCTTGGTCAATGCACGTTACGAACACGCCAGCCCGGAACAGGCCCTGCAGCTCGGCCAGCGTGCCGGCCTGAAGTCGCTGGAAGCCGCCACCCGCCAGCGCCTGGCCACGCCATCCATTTCGCCCTGACTCCACCGCACCAAGGACTCTGCCCACCATGACCCGCTGGTGGTCGCGCCTGCGACCGGACAACTTCACCCTCGCCCTGCTGTGCACCGTCGGCCTGGCCTCCCTGATGCCGATGAAGGGCGCCGCCGCCATCGTCCTCGATGATGTCACCACGGTCGCCATCGCCGCGCTGTTCTTCCTGCACGGCGCGCGCCTGCCGCGCGAGTCGATCATCGGCGGCATGCTGCACTGGCGGCTGCACCTGACCATCCTGGCCTGCACCTTCATCCTGTTCCCGCTGCTGGGGCTGATGTTCAAGCCACTGTCGGGCTGGCTGCTGACCCCGGAGCTGTACCTGGGCGTGCTGTTCCTGTGCACCCTGCCGTCCACCGTGCAGTCGTCCATCGCGTTCACCTCGATGGCGCATGGCAACGTACCGGCAGCGGTGTGCAGTGCCTCGCTGTCGAGCATCCTCGGCGTGTTCCTGACCCCGCTGCTGCTGACCGCGCTGGCCGGCACCTCCGGCGGCGTGCACGATCCGCTGCATGCGATCGGCGGCATCATGCTGCAGTTGCTGGTGCCGTTCGTGGCCGGCCACCTGCTGCGGCCGTGGATTGCCGGCTGGGTGGAGAAGCAGCGTGCACTGCTGCGCTACACCGACCAGGCCACCATCCTGCTGGTGGTGTACTCGGCCTTCGGCGAAGCCGTCACCGAGGGCCTGTGGAGCAAGACGCCGCTGCTGTCACTGCTGGCCGTGGCCGTCGTGGCCGCGGTGCTGCTGGGCATCGCCATGCCGCTGATCACCTTCATCGCCCGCCGCCTGCGCTTCAACCGCGAGGACGAGATCGCCATCGTGTTCTGCGGCTCGAAGAAGAGCCTGGCCACGGGCGTGCCGATCGCCAAGGTGTTGTTCGCTGGTGGCAGCCTCGGTGCCATCGTGCTGCCGGTGATGATCTACCACCAGATCCAGCTGATCGTCTGCGGCGTGATCGCACAGCGGTATGCGCGGCGCAAGCCCTGACGCGACGAGGAGAACATCCACGCATGGTGTGGATCTACTGTAGAGCCGAGCCCACGCTCGGCTGCTCTTCCAACCACCCCTCAGCCGAGCATGGGCTCGGCTCTACAGGTGGCGCTTTACAACCAGGGCAGGATCCAGTGGTCCACCAGCAGGAAGGCGAACAGCGCCATCAGGTAGACGATGGAGTAATAGAACATCTTCATCGAGAACAGTTCGTCCGGCGGGTCCAGCATGCGCCAGGCGTACCAGAGGAACACGGCGTTGAGCACGATCGCGCCGCCCAGGTAGAACGCACCGCTCATGCCCACCAGGTACGGCAGCAGGCAGACCAGTGCCAGCACCACCGAGTACACCATGATCTGCTTGCGGGTGTGCACCACGCCATGGGTCACCGGCAGCATCGGGATTTCGGCCTTGGCGTAGTCCTCGCGGCGGAAGATCGCCAGTGCCCAGAAGTGCGGCGGCGTCCAGATGAAGATGATCAGCACCAGCAGCGACGAGTACGCCCAGTCCGACGAACCCTGCATGCCGGTCACCGCAGCCCAGCCCAGCATCGGCGGCATCGCGCCGGCCAGGCCGCCGATGACGATGTTCTGCGAGGTCGCGCGCTTGAGGTACACGGTGTAGATCACCGCATAACCGATCAGCGAGGCGAAGGTCAGCACCGCAGTGATCAAGTTCACCCACAGCACCAGGATGGTCATCGACAGCACGATCAGCAGGCCGGCGAACACCAGCACCTGCCACGGCTTGACCTTGCCCACCACCAGCGGACGCCACGAAGTGCGCGCCATCTGCGCATCGATGTGCGCATCCAGCAGCTGGTTGATCGCGGCCGCGGCCGAGGCCGCCAGCCAGATGCCGAGGAAACCGAGCACGCCGGCGCGCACCTGCTCCCAGCTGGGCACGCCGGGGATGGCCAGGACCATGCCGACCAGGGCAGTGAAGACAATGAGGGCGACGACCTTGGGTTTGGTCAGGTCCCAGTACTGGCGGTAATTGGAAAACATGGAATCAGTCCGGGGCACGCAGGCGGGCCAGCAGGCTGACCAGCACGAACAACAGGGCAACGGCCACGCCGTTGTGGGCCACCGCCACTTCCAGCGGCAGCGCCAGCTTCACATTGAGGATGCCGAGGGTGACCTGCAGCACCAGCAGCGCGATCAGCGCACTGGCCCAGCCACGCATGCTCGGCAGGCGGAACAGGCGCACGCCCAGCCACAACAGGTAGACGGCCACCACCACCGCGAACAGGCGGTGCGCCATCTGGATGGCGATACGCGAGGCACCATCCAGCACGCCCCCCTCGTAGTCCACGCCGATGCCGCGCCACAGGGTGAAGGCTTCGACGAAGTTGTGCTGCGGCCACCACTGGTTGGCGCAACGCGGGAAGTTGTCCAGCGAGGCGCTGCCGCCGCCGCAGGCCAGCGCCGCGTAGTTGGCGCTGACCCAACCGCCCAGCGCGATCTGGGTGACCAGCACTGCTACGCCGATGCGCAACAGCCACTTCAGCTTCGGTGCTTCGGCCAGGGTGATCGGCATGTGCGTTGCGCGCCAGGCCATCCACACCAGCAGCGCGAACATCAGCATGCCGCCCAGCAGGTGGCCCATCACCACGATGGGTTTCAGCAGCAGGGTCACCGTCCACATGCCCAGCAGGGCCTGGAAGATCACCACCGCCAGGGTCAGCAGGGCAGCGCGCGCCAGGTCGATGTTGCTCCAGCGCAGCGCCGCGATCAGCAGGATCGCCTCGCCTATCAGGGCCAAGGCGCTGGCGGTGCCGTGCCAGCCCATCATGTACAGCGGTATGCCGGCGGCCACCAGTACGCAGGCGGTCACCACCGCCGTGCTTCCGAATCGCCGCTTGCGCGTGGCCAGCAGCGCCAGGGTCAGGATCTCGATGCCCAGCGCGCCGGCCAGGAAGCGATGCACCTGCTCACGCCAGGCCTTGTGGGTTTCCAGCGGGCGGATCTCCGCCGCCGGATGGCCGATGGTCTCTTCCACGTGCTGCGGCCAGGTGGCCTGTCCATAGCAGGTCGGCCAATCCGGGCAGCTCAGGCCGGCATCGGACAGGCGCACGAAGGCGCCGAACATGATCGTGCTCGCGGTCATGATCATGGCGAACCACGCCAGGCGGTGGAAATTGCGGTGCAGCGCCGGACGCGCGGAAAGGCTCATCAAACGGGACTCACTTCAGTTTCAGCAACGTGGCCATGTCCTTGCGCAGGCCACCCAGGTCACTGCCGGGGGCATGGCGCATGATCACGAAGCCGTTCGGATCGATCACGTAGACCGGCAGGCCAGCCGGATCGTCGACGCCGGGCAGGGCCGCGCGCAGTGCTGGCGACGGTGCCAGCGGCCGCAGCGCGGGCAGCGAGGCGATCGACGCCGGTGGCGTTCCCAGCCACAGGATTTCGACATTATCGGCGTTATGGCCGAACAGCTGCCACACCTTGCCCAGTCCCTGCGACAAAGTGACGCACTGCGCGTCGCAGACTCCGGCCGGCGCCACCAGCAGGCGCCAGGTACGGGCCTCGGGATTCCACGGATAAGGCTGGCCGCTGGCCAGGGTCGGCGCCTGCTGGCGCAGGTCCACCGGCGGCTTCAGCAGCTGGCCTGCATTGCGGTGCCCGGTGGGCTGCCAGCCGGAGAAGCGCAGCACGGCAGCCAGCGCCATCGCCCCGAAGAACACGGCAAACAGCAGTACCAGGGTCCGGCGGCCAGAGCCGCGCGCCTGCGGGGACGTAGCAGTGTTCATGCGGGGCATTTTCTCATGGTTGGGTACGGGATGCCGGTCGTGCCACGGCGCGCCTCCTGCGCCACTCCAACACCAGCGCAACGACGAGCACGGTCAGGGCCAGACCGAACCACTGCACGGCGTAGCCCAGGTGACGCTGCGGCGGCAAGGTGTTCGGCAGCAGGTCCAGATCACGTTCGTCGCCGAAGGGCAGCGCCGGGTCCAGGCGCAGTACACGATCGGGAAGTGACTGCACCCCCAGCGCCCGGGCCAGGCCTCCGGCCGGCAACCGGCTGGCCAGCCAGCGGCCCGCTTCATCGGTGGTGGAGAACGCCGGGCCCAGTGCCAGTCCCGCTGACGGCGGCGGCGCCAGCAACCCACGTACGGCCACCGGCGAAGGTGGCGACGGCACATCCGGCAGGGTGCGATCAGGCGGCAGCGCGCGCCATCCCAGATCGACCAGCAACACACTGCCCTCGTCACTGCGGAACGGGCGGTAGATCTTCACGCCGGCACGGCCGTGCCGGGTCTGGTTATCCAGCAGCACCACGCCGGGCAGGAAGCGACCGTGGTCGGCCACGCCGTGCAACGCACCGGGCGCTGCCAGCGCCTGCGCCAACGACAGTACCTGCGCTGCGGCTGGACCCTGTGCATCCAACATTGCCTGTTTGGCATGCATGCGCTGCAGCTGCCACAGCCCCAATGCGGTGAAACCGGCCATTGCCAGCACGGCCAGCAGCCATCCGAGCACGCGCGTGTGCTGGCGCATCATGACAAGTCCGCGCAAACGCGGTCAGATAGGCACATCCACCCTGCCCTCGAGCCGCGCATGAGTGATTCGCTGAAGACCCTGCTGGTAATCGCGTTTCTGATCGTCATCGTCTGGAATCTGGGCGCCGGCCTGTATTACCTGCTGGTCGACCGCGGCCAGACCAAGCGCACGGTCAACGCACTGACACGCCGCATCGGGGTGTCGGTGGCCTTGATCGTACTGGTGATCGTGAGCATCTACATGGGCTGGATCAAGCCGCACGGCATCGGCGGCTGAGGCCACCGATGCGTGCGCGGTCAAAGCACGTAGACGAACATGAAGAGCATCAGCCACACCACGTCGACGAAGTGCCAGTACCATGCGGCGGCTTCGAAACCGAAATGGTTGTCGCGGGTGAAGTGTCCCTTGGCCGAACGCAGCCACATCACGATCAGCATGATCGTGCCCAGCAGCACGTGCGCGCCGTGGAAGCCGGTCAGCATGAAGAACGTCGAACCATAGATACCCGAGCCGAGCGTCAGGTTCAGTTCCTTGTAGGCGTGGATGTACTCTTCCGCCTGCAGGGTCAGGAAGCCGAGGCCGAGCACCACGGTCAGGCCCAGCCAGATCAGCAGCTGGCGGCGGTTGCCGGCCTTCAGTGCATGGTGGGCGATGGTCAGGGTCACGCCGGAGGTGAGCAGGATCAGCGTGTTGATCAGCGGCAGGCCCCAGGCCGGGATGGTCTGGAACGCACCGCCGATCGCCGCCGGGCCATTGGTCGGCCATCCTGCCGAATAGCCCTGCCAGAGCAGTTCGTTGGTCATCACCCCGCGGCCTTCGCCGCTGAGCCACGACAGGCCCAGGTTGCGGGTGTAGAACAGCGCGCCGAAGAAGGCGCCGAAGAACATCACCTCGGAGAAGATGAACCAGATCATCCCCATCCGGAACGAACCATCGACCTGGTGGTTGTAGTTGCCGGCCTGCGACTCGCGCACCACGTCGCTGAACCACCAGAACAGGGTCAGCACCAGCATCGCGATGCCGATGTAGAACGTCCAGCGTCCCCAGCTGGCATCGTTGAGCCAGCTGGCCACGCCCACCATGGTCACCATCATCGCGATGGAACCCACGAACGGCCATTTGCTCTGGGCCGGGACGAAGTACACGTTGGCGTCGGTCGGTGTCTGGGCCATGTCGGTATCCGGGTCAGGGTGCGGCGTGCGCGCCTTCCGAGGTGGCGGCCGGAGCCAGCCGATCGGACAGCGCGTCGTTGCGGTAGAAGGTGTAGGACAAGGTGATCGTCCTGATCTCCGGCGGCAGGTCCGGATCGACGATGAAGCGCACCGGCATGTCGCGCTTCTCGCCGGCCTGCAGCGTCTGCGCGGTGAAACAGAAGCATTCGGTCTTGCTGAAGAAACCCGACGCGCGCGCCGGTGCCACCGAAGGCACCGCACTGCCCACCACCGCCTGCTGGCTGTCGTTGCGGGCGAAGTACAACGCTTCGTTGAGCTCGCCGGGCACCACGTCCATGGTCAGCTGCTCGGGGTGGAACGACCAGGGCAGGCGCGAGTTGACGCCGCCATCGAACTCCACCCGTACGGTGCGCTTGCCGGACGCGGCACCGGCACTGGCTTCGCTGCCGGGGCCGCGCTCCAGTCGCACGCCGAACACCTTCTCGCAGGCGATGCGATACAGCGGCACCAGCGAGAACGTCAGCAGGAACACCGCCACCGCCACGCCGATCAGGCGCGGCAGCCCGGCACTGCGTGAGGTCGCGGTGGCCGGTGCGTCGCTCATCGGCCGATCACCCCACTGAGGATGAAACCGACGTAGACCAGCACAGCGATGGCGCCGACCCACATCGCCGTGCGCCTGGCGCGCCGGCGTTGCTGTTCGATGCCGTTTTCCGGGGCGTCGCCCGGGCTGTTGTAGAGCCGAGCCATGCTCGGCTGCTTTTCGTCAGCCGAGCATGGCTCGACTCTACAGATCTGCAGCGGGCTCTCGTTATGCATGCCCCACCTCAGTGCGTGATGTCGTCATGCGCCAGATCCCCCGGACGGATGGTCGGCGGCGTGGTGAAGGTGTGCGCCGGTGCCGGCGATGGCAGCGTCCACTCCAGCCCACGTGCGCCTTCCCAGGAACGCGCCTCGGCCTTCTCGCCATTGCGCAGCGAGGACAGCAGGATCGCGGCCATCATGAACGGCGTGACGAACATGCCGAACGCACCGATCGAGCTGATCAGGTTCCAGTCGGCGAAGGCCACGCTGTAATCGGGAATGCGGCGCGGCATGCCGGCCAGGCCGAGGAAGTGCTGCGGGAAGAACAGCAGGTTGACGAACACGATCGACCACCAGAAGTGCACCTTGGCCCACTTCTCGCTGTACATGCGCCCGGTCCACTTCGGCCACCAGTAGTACACCGCGGCAATCAGCGCGAACACCGCGCCGGTCACCAGCACGTAGTGGAAGTGGGCGACCACGAAGTAGGTGTCGTGGTACTGGAAGTCGGCCGCCACGATCGCCAGCATCAGGCCGGAGAAGCCACCGATGGTGAACAGGATGACGAAGGCCACCGACCACAGCATCGGCGCCTCGAACGTCAGCGAGCCGCGCCACATGGTGCTGACCCAGTTGAACACCTTCACGCCGGTCGGGATCGAGATCAGCATGGTGGCGAACATGAAGTAGATCTCGCCACCCAGCGGCATGCCCACGGTGAACATGTGGTGGGCCCAGACGATGAACGACAGGAATGCGATGGCGGCGGTGGCGTACACCATCGCCTGGTAGCCGAACAGCGGCTTGCGGCTGAAGGTCGGGATGATCTCGCTGACCACGCCGAAGGCGGGCAGGATCATGATGTAGACCTCGGGGTGCCCGAAGAACCAGAAGATGTGCTGGTACATCACCGGGTCACCGCCACCGGCGGCATTGAAGAAGCTGGTGCCGAAGAACTTGTCGGTCAGCAGCATGGTCACCGCGCCGGCCAGCACCGGCATCACCGCAATCAGCAGGAAGGCGGTGATCAGCCAGGCCCAGCAGAAGATCGGCATTTTCAGCAGGTCGATGCCCGGCGCACGCATGTTCAGCACGGTGGCGATGATGTTGATCGCACCCATGATCGAACTGATGCCGGCCACGTGGATCGCGAACACGCTGAAGGCCACGTTGTAGCCGCCCTGCAGCGACAGCGGCGGATACAGCGTCCAGCCACCAGCCGGCGCACCACCGGGCAGGAACAGGGTCAGCAGCAGCAGGCTGAAGGCCACCGGCAGCAACCAGAACGACCAGTTGTTCATGCGCGGCAGCGCCATGTCCGGCGCGCCGATCTGCAGCGGGATCATCCAGTTGGCCAGGCCCACGAAGGCCGGCATCACGCCACCGAAGATCATCACCAGCGCATGCACGGTGGTCATCTGGTTGAAGAACTCGGGCTTGACGAACTGCAGGCCCGGCTGCGCCAGCTCGGCGCGGATCACCACGCTCATCGCCGCACCGATGATGAACATGATGAAGCTGAAACCGAGGTACAGCGTGCCGATGTCCTTGTGGTTGGTCGAGAAGAACCAACGCTCGAAGAAGCTCTGGTGGTGATGGTGATCGTCGTGCCCAACTGCCGAGTGCGCCATTGCAAAACACCTCTCAGAATCGGTTGTCACCACGGCCGCGAGCGGCCGCGGGCTTTACATCACGCGCCGCTGGCTGCGGTGGCAGGTGCGCTGCCCGCTTCTGCAGCAGCAGGCGCAGCCGGTGCTTCGCCCGCCGGTGCAGTCGGTTCGGCCGGTGCCGCAGGTGCCGCCGGCGTGGCAGGCGCCGCAGGCTTGCGCTGCGCCAGCCACTGCTTGAAGTCTTCCTTGGACACCGCCTCGACCACGATCGGCATGAAGCCGTGGTCCTTGCCGCACAGCTCTGCGCACTGCCCGCGGTACACGCCGGGCTGCTCGATGCTGGTCCAGGCTTCGTTGATGAAGCCGGGGATGGCGTCCTGCTTCCAGCCCAGCGCCGGTACCCACCAGGCGTGGATCACGTCGTCGGAGGTGATGACGAAACGCACCTTGGTATCGACCGGCAGCACCAGGCGGTTGTCGACATCCAGCAGGTAGTGCGGATGGCTCTCGCGGGTCGGCACGACGCCGCTCTGCCGCACACGGTCGGACTCGCGGTCCAGCCGGCTGGTGAAGGTGACGTTCTCGCCGAGGTATTCGTACTTCCACATCCACTGGTAGCCGGTGACCTTCACCGTCATCTCGGCATCGCGGGTGTCGTACATCTTGATCAGGTTGGCCGTGGCCGGCCAGGCCATCACGATCAGGATGATCACCGGGATCACCGTCCAGATCACCTCGGCCTTGGTGTTGTGGCTGAAGGTGGCGGCGACCGCGCCCTTGGATTTGCGGAACTTGAACATGGCGTAAGCCATCGCCCCGAACACGATGACGCCGATCACCGTGCAGATGATCAACGACAGGTTGTTCGATTCCCAGGCCAGGCGCGAGGTCTGGGTCACCCCCTTGCCCATGTTCAGCTGCCACGGCTTGGGATCGGCCGCCTGGGCCCAGGCCAACGCCGGCATCAGTCCCCCGGTCGCCAGCACTGCGGCAACCGCGTTCACGCACTTCGTGCCCCACCTGCTGCTTTGCTTCATTGCCTAGACCCTTAGCGTCGTCGGTTGCCGCCATCGCTGGCGGCGAGCAAGCTTTCAAGTGTCTCTGCAAGCGTCTGACGTTCGGCCGGCGCGAGGAAACTCCCCACCTCCACCTGCCGGCCGCTGGATGCCAGCCGGACCCTCTCATCGTCGGTGAGCAGGCGCACCCAGTGGGGGTGGGCCCGGAACACCGGCGATCCACCGGGTACGGGAATGACCTCCACGTACGCCGGCACTACCCGGATCTCCTCCTGCCGTTCTCCGCTGCGCCACAAGGCACGCAGCGCCGCCGCCAGCACCAGGCTGTACAGCAGCGCGAACAGGGGGGCGAATGCATTGCCGGCCAACCACCCGAGGGCGGACACCAGCCACATCGCACCCGACAACACGGTGAACAACAGGACGAACTGCCGGGCATCGAGCGCCCGTGGGGGACGCAGCCGCAGCTGCGTACCTGACCCATCCGGAGCTGGAAGCACCTCGATCATGTCGCAACCGCGTTCCTGCCGCGGGAAACGTCTCGATGGTAGCCCCGCCCTCTCGCCGGTAGCAAGGGTGCATTCACACTTTTTCCCATGCTGCAACACAGCATGAGGTCGGCGACACAAATGACGAATTCAGCACAAATTCTTCCGAGCTTGCTGAACACGCTGAATCCACCGCAGCTAGGGGCTATCAGCACTTCATCAAGGTGGCTGCGGGGCACTTCCGGAACCCGCAAAAATGATTAAAATCGCCAAGTTTTCCACTGGCCGGACCGGCATGAACGCACCTTCCTCCTCCCCTGCCGCCCACGACGCTCCGCGTCCCGGCGCGCTGCTGTCGCCGGAACTGCCGGCGCCCCCCAACCCGTTCCGCCAGGCCATCACCGATGCCTGGTTGAAGGACGAGGCCAGCCATGTGCGCGAGCTGCTGGCCCAGGCCCGCCTGCCCGCCGACGAGCAGGCTAGGGTGCAGGCGCTGGCCGCCGACCTGGTCGGCCGCGTGCGCGTGCGTGCCAAGGACCAGGGCGCGATCGAAGCCTTCATGCGCCAGTACGACCTGGGCAGCGAGGAAGGCGTGCTGCTGATGTGCGTGGCCGAGGCGCTGCTGCGCATTCCGGACCAGGACACCGCCGACAAGCTGATCCGCGACAAGCTGGCCGATGCCGACTGGGAAAAGCACCTGGGCGGCAGCGACTCGGTGCTGGTCAACGCCTCCACCTGGGGCCTGATGCTGACCGGCAAGCTGGTGCAGATGAACGACGCCACCCGCGCCGATGCCCCCAGCGCGTTCAAGCGCCTGGTCGGCCGCGTGGGTGAGCCGGTGGTGCGCCTGGCCGTGCGCCAGGCCATGAAGATCATGGGCCACCAGTTCGTGATGGGCCGTACCATCAGCGAAGCGCTGGCGCGCTCGCACAAGGGTGACAACGCCAGCTACCGCTACTCGTTCGACATGCTGGGCGAAGGCGCGCTGACCATGAAGGACGCGCTGCGCTACCTGGAAGACTACCGTCGTGCGATCCACGCCATCGGCGGCGATCACAAGGCACGCGGCGGCCGTCCGGACGGCGACGTCAACAACGCCCCGGGCATCTCGATCAAGCTGTCGGCGCTGTACCCGCGCTACGAGCACGCCAAGCGCGAGCGCGTACTGAAGGACCTGGTGCCGGGCGTGCTGGAACTGGCGCAGCTGGCCAAGAGCTACGGCATCGGCTGCACCGTCGACGCCGAAGAGTCCGACCGCCTGGAACTGTCGCTGGACATCATCGAGCAGGTGTTCTCCGATGCCTCGCTGTCCGGCTGGGATGGCTTCGGCGTGGTCGTGCAGGCCTACCAGAAGCGCACCCCGTACACGATCGACCACCTGGCCGACATGGCGCGCCGCGCCGGTCGCCGCCTGCAGGTGCGCCTGGTCAAGGGCGCCTACTGGGATGCCGAGATCAAGCGCGCGCAGATCGAAGGCTATCCGGGCTACCCGGTGTTCACTCGCAAGCAGAACACCGACGTCTCCTACCTGGCCTGCGCCAAGCGTCTGTTCACGCATGCCGATGCGATCTACCCGATGTTCGCCACGCACAACGCGCACACCATCGCCGCGGTGCGCAGCATCGCCAACGGTGGCGTGTACGAACACCAGAAGCTGCACGGCATGGGTGACGATCTGTACGCCGAAGTGGTG
This sequence comes from Stenotrophomonas sp. GD03877, assembly GCF_029840555.1. Lineage (NCBI taxonomy): Bacteria > Pseudomonadati > Pseudomonadota > Gammaproteobacteria > Lysobacterales > Lysobacteraceae > Stenotrophomonas > Stenotrophomonas sp. GD03877. The sequence goes on from NZ_JAOCCT010000026.1 coordinate 68,558, forward strand.
CCGGCCGACCGCTTGAACCTGCCCTGCCGCGTGTACGCCCCGGTCGGTTCACATGAAGACCTGCTGCCGTACCTGGTGCGCCGCCTGCTGGAAAACGGCGCCAACTCCAGCTTCGTCAACCGCATCACCGACGAGCGCGTGCCGATCGCCGACCTGATCCGCGATCCGGTCGAGATGGTGTCCTCGTTCGAATCGATTCCGCATCCCAAGATCCCGCTGCCGGTTGACCTGCTGCGCAGCCAGAACCACGACAGGAAGAACTCCATGGGCGCCAATCTCGCCAACGACAACGAACTGCGCGCCCTGGCCGAGCAGATCAACGCGGCTGTGAAGCCCTGGCAGGCCGCCCCGCTGGTACCGGGTGCGAACCCGGCCGGCGCCGCGCTGCCGGTGACCAACCCGGCCGACACCCGCGAAGTGGTCGGCCAGTGGCTGGCCGCCGACGCTGCCACCGTGCAGAAGGCCCTGGCCAATGCCGTGGCCGCGCAGCCGGCCTGGAACCGCACCCCGGCCGCCAGCCGCGCCGCCATCCTCGAGCACGCCGCCGACCAGCTGGAAGCGCGCATGCCGGAGTTCATGGCGCTGTGCGTGAAGGAAGCCGGCAAGAGCCTGCCCGACAGCATCGCCGAAGTGCGCGAAGCGGTGGATTTCCTGCGCTACTACGCCAAGCAGGCACGCGAGCAGTTCAGCCACGCCGAGAAGCTGCCGAGCCCGACCGGTGAATCCAACGAGCTGCAGCTGCACGGCCGCGGCGTGTTCGTCTGCATCAGCCCGTGGAACTTCCCGCTGGCGATCTTCCTGGGCCAGGTGGCCGCTGCACTCGCCGCTGGCAACAGCGTCATCGCCAAGCCGGCCGAGCAGACCAACCTGATCGGCTACTACGCGGTGAAGCTGCTGCACGACGCCGGCGTGCCGGCCGAGGTGGTGCAGTTCCTGCCGGGCGACGGTGCCACCGTCGGTGCCGCGCTGACCGCCGACCCGCGCGTGGCCGGCGTGGCCTTCACCGGCTCCACCGAGACCGCGCGTGCGATCAACCGCGCGATGGCTGCACGTGACGCCGCGATCGGCGTGCTGATCGCCGAAACCGGCGGCCAGAACGCCTTCATCGCCGACTCCTCGGCGCTGCCGGAACAGCTGGTCAAGGACGCGATCGGTTCGGCCTTCACCTCCGCCGGCCAGCGCTGCTCGGCCGCGCGCGTGCTGTTCGTGCAGGACGACATCGCCGACAAGGTGATGACCATGCTGGCCGGTGCGATGAAGGAGCTGAAGGTCGGCAACCCCGGCCTGCTGTCCACCGACGTCGGCCCGGTGATCGACGCCGATGCACTGAAGATCCTGCAGGACCACGCCGAACGCATGGACCGCGAAGCGCGCCTGATCGCTGCCGCCGAGCTGTCCGCCGAAGCCGCCAATGGCACCTTCTTCGCACCGCGCGCGTACGAACTGAAGGACCTGGGCCAGCTGCAGAAGGAAGTGTTCGGTCCGGTGCTGCACGTCATCCGCTGGAAGGGCGACCAGCTCGACGCGGTGATCGACCAGATCAACGCCACCGGCTACGGCCTGACCCTGGGCGTGCATTCGCGCATCGACGAAACCGTTGATCGCATCAGCAACGGCGTCCACGTCGGCAACGTCTACGTCAACCGCAACCAGATCGGTGCGGTGGTCGGCGTGCAGCCGTTCGGCGGCCAGGGCCTGTCCGGCACCGGTCCGAAGGCCGGCGGCCCGCACTACCTGCTGCGTTTCGCCACCGAGAAGACGGTGACGGTGAACACCACCGCCGCAGGCGGCAACGCTTCGCTGCTGACCCTGGGCGACTGATCGCCCGGTTGATGCGGCAAACGAGAAACCCCGCGAAAGCGGGGTTTTTTGTACTTTGCCTGTAGAGCCGAGCCCACGCTCGGCTTTCCTGGCGCAGCCGAGCATGGGCTCGGCGCTACAGGGAGTCAGGTGCCGTCGTGGCCTCGGCCTGCATCAGATTGCGCCAGTGCCGGAGGGCGACCAGTGCGTTGATCCAGAAGCCCACGTACAGGATCGAGGTCAGATGCAGGCCACGGCTGTAGTACAGCGGCACCGCGACGGTATTCACCAGCAGCCACACCCACCACGATTCCAGCTTGCGCCGCATCATCAGGATCTGGGCGATCACGCTCAGCACCAGCACCGCCGAATCGATGTAGGGCGCGTAGGCGTTGGTCAAGCGGGTCAGCATCCAGCCGTAGCCGAAGGTCGCCACCACCGCCAGTGGTGCCAGCCACGCCCAGGCACGCGGTCGCAATGAGGTGATCGGCAGGGGTGCACCGTGGTCGCCGCGCAGCCACTGCCACCAGCCCAGCACGCTGATGGCGATGAAGAAGAACTGCAGCACCATGTCTGCATACAGGTGAGAGCGCTCGAACACCGCCGCGAACAGCGCGCAGCCGACGATGCCCAGCCACCAGGTGTGCACGTTGTTGCGGCCGGCCAGCAGGATCGAGCCGGCGACGGCGATGTTGGCGGCCAGCTCCAGCTGGAAGTTCGGGTCGGACAGGTTCATCGCGCTATTGTCGTGGATCCACGCCATGCGTGGATGCCCCAAACCAGCTCCGCAAAAAGAAGGCCCCGCTTGCGCGGGGCCTTCCGTGTACTGCGTCAGGCCGAGGCCTGGATCAGAACTTGTACTGGAACGAAGCAGCCAGCACGTCGCCACGGACCTTGTACTTGCCCGACAGCGAGTTGCCCTGGTTGGCAGTGGTCGCACGCACGTTCACGTTCGGATCGCTGGTGAACAGGTGGGTGTAGCCAAAGTTCCACTCGGTGTTCTGCGACGGGGTCCAGCCCACACCCAGCGACAGCCACTTGCGGCTGGTATCCGGCACGCGGACGTCGCGGTGGGCGTCGGTGGTCGGGGTCTGGTCCAGCGCAACACCACCGCGCAGGGTGACGGTGTCGCTCAGCTTGTAGTCGGCGCCCAGCGACACGAAGGTGGTGTCGCGGTAGCCGAACTCCAGGACCGAATCCGCCTGCGGCGAAGCGTAGTCGACGGTGACGCTGTCAAAGGCGGTCGACCAGGCGGTGCGGGTCACGTCGCCCATCACGGTCCAGCGGTCGTTGACCTTGTGGGTCACGCTCAGGGTGGCCGAGGCCGGCATGGTCACCGTGGCCTTGCCGCTGGTGTCCATGAACCAACCGCGGGTACGCGGCGAGTTGGTCAGCAGGGAACGGGCGCGGTCGGCGCCGCTGAAGGTCGCATCACCACCGGTGATCTTGTGCTCGACCTTCGAACGGTAGCTCAGGCCGATGTGGGTGTTCTCGTCGATCGAGAACAGGCCACCGACGGTCCAGCCCACGGCATTGTTGTCACCCTCGATCTTCAGGGTGCCATCGGCGCTGCCCGGGGCGAAGCCCGGAGCGCCGGCACCGGCCAGGATGCTGCCGTAGTCGACGGCGTTGCTCAGCTCGATGGTCAGGTGTTCGACGAACACCGACGCGCCGAAGGACACGTACGGGTTGACGTCATACGACGCGGCGAAGCCGAGGTCGATGGCCTTCAGATCGGTCTTCAGGCCGCTGTAACGACCGACCCAGCCGTTGTCGTATTCGGTCTTGAAGCCGAACGGTGCGGTCAGCGACACACCGAAGTGGGCCTTCTCGCCGATCGGCATGTGGAAGTACGCGGCCGGAACCGGAGCGATCATGCCGGCGTCGCCGCCGTCACCACCGGTCTGCGGACGGCCTGCTGCATTGCGGCCCTGGCCCTTGAACTCGGCCTTGAAGCTGATGGCGCTCAGGTCGCCCTGGACCAGGGTGCCATCGAGCTGGCGCATGCCGGCCGGGTTGACGGCGATGATGGAGGCGTCGCCTTCGGCGCTGCCGGAGCCGGCGAACGCGCGGCCCAGGCCCTTGGCGCTGTTTTCCTTCAGCTGGAAGGCAGCGGCATTGGCGTCGGCAGCAGCCAGCGCACCGGCAACGCCGACGGCCAGCAGGGTCAATCGGGCAATGGTGGAAGCGGTTTGCATCGTAGTTCTCTCTCTCCGGTAAGCGGTGATGGTGCTCTGAGTGCGCCTGCGCCCGGCGGGCCTTGGGGCCCTTCGGAGCGCGCCGGATTCCCCTCCCGACATACGACGCCGTATGCGAGTATTACCCAGACCTGTTAATGAAACAATAACAGCGCAGGCGCTTTTTTCGTCTCAAAAGCTGAACAGGACAATCCCCGCCGTAAGCGCCCTCACGCTAGGCTAGTGCCCATGTTCGTCTCCCTCCCGTCGCGCAAGAAGGCAGCCCTGCGCTGGGCCACGCCCGTGCTGTTTGCGGCACTGTGGCTGGCGTTCCTGTGGTCGATCTCGCGTCCGGATGACGCCCGGGGCAGCCTCTGGCTGGACTGGGGCGCCCTGTCCACCGGCCTGACCCACCCGCTGGACTGGTGGGCGACCCTGCAGGACGGCAGCGTGCTGCGCCTGTTCACCGCCCTGTTCCTGCACGCGGACTGGTCACACCTGCTGGGCAATCTGGTGTTCCTGCTGATCTTCGGCCTGCCCGCCGAACGGGTGCTGGGCCCGTGGCGCCTGCTGCTGCTGTTCCTGGTCGGCGGTGCGGTGTCCAATCTGGTGGCCATCTACACCATGGGCAGCCCGGACCAGATCATCATCGGTGCCAGCGGTGCGGTGTCAGCGCTGATCGGCGCCTATCTGGCCCTGTTCCCGGGCGCGCGGCTGGGCGTGGTGATCCCGCTGGGCCTGTTCTTGGAGTTCGTGCGCGCCCCGGCCTACCTGCTGATCGGCGTCTGGGCCGCCCTGCAGGTGGTGTTCGCCCATATCGGCCCAAGCTTCGGCATGGTGGCCTGGTGGGCGCACATCGGTGGCTTCCTGTTCGGCCTGCTGTACGGCGTGTACGTGCGCGCCGCGATCGCACGCCGCCTGCGCAAGCGGCACGGCTTCTGAACCCCTGGGGTGCCGGCCGCTGGCCGGCGTCACGCTCACCCGCTCGTTCGTAGATCAGTCGAGCACGGCTCGACGCTACAGAATCAGGGCTTGGCCGGAGCCGGTGCGGGCTTTGCTTCCGGCTTTGCTTCCGGCTTTGCTTCCGGCTTTGCTTCCGGCTTTGCTTCCGGCTTCGCTTCCGGCTTCGCTTCCGGCTTCGCAGCTGTGGCCTTCGCGGCCTTCGCCGCATCCGCTTTCGCCGCTTCGGCCTTCAAGCGTGCAGCCACCGAACCCGGATTCTTCAGTTCAGCCAGCGCGTCGTTGATCGGGCCATCGCCCGGCAGTACGGCGCCGGCGTGGTAGCCCTCGGTGCCTTCGTCGTCACCGCGCAGATGGCCCGGCAGGGTCGCTTCGCTGTAATCGCTCAGGCTGGCCGGCAGCGCCTCGTCTTCCGGGCGCGCCGCAGGCTTCAGTTCGACCTCCGGCACGATGCCGGTGGCCTGGATCGACTTGCCGCTGGGCGTGTAATAACGCGCGGTGGTCAGCTTCACCGAATCACCGTTGTCCAGCGGCAGCACGGTCTGCACCGAGCCCTTGCCGAAGGTGCGGCTGCCGACCACGCGGGCGCGCTTGTTGTCGCGCAGTGCGCCGGCCAGCACTTCCGAGGCACTGGCCGAACCCGCGTCGACCAGCACCACCACCGGTGCGCCCTTCAACAGATCGCCCGGGGTCGCATCGAAGCGTGCATCGCTGATGCTGATGCGGCCGCGGGTACTGACGATGTTGCCCTTGTCGAGCAGGTCGTCGGCCACCTGCACGGCGGCGGTCAGCAGGCCACCCGGGTTGCTGCGCAGATCCAGCACCAGGCCCTTGAGCTGGCCACCGGACTGCTTCTGCAGCTGCTGCACGTGCTTCTGGAAGTCCGAACCGGTGTCGGCCTGGAACGTGCTCAGGCGGATATAGCCATAGCCGGGTTCCAGCAGGCGGCTGCGCACACTGGTCACGCGGATGGTCTGCCGGGTGAGGCTGACATCGAAGGGTTTGGGCTTGCCTTCGCGCACGATGGTCAGCACCACCTTGCTGCCGGCCGGGCCGCGCAGCGGTTCGCTGGCATCGATCGCGCTGATCGGCTTGCCGTCGATGGCGATGATCAGGTCACCGGCGAGGATGCCGGCCTTCGCCGCCGGCGTGTCGTCGATCGGCGAAATCACCTTCATGCTGGCGTTGTCGGGCTGCTGCTGCAGCTCCACGCCGATGCCTTCGTAGGCGCCGCTGGCCTGTTCGTCGAACGCCTGCGCGTCTTCCTTGTTGAAGTAGGTGCTGTGCGGATCGAGGTCGAGCAGCAGGCCACGCACCGCGGCCTGCATCAGCTTCTTGTCATCGACCGGATCGACGTAGGCGGCCCGCACTGCGTTGTAGACGGCCACGAAGCGGCGGATGTCCTCCAGCGGCACCTTCGAGGTCACCGCCTCCTCGCTGCTCGCTGCCTGCCCGCCGGTTTCCTGGCTCGGGGCGGGCGCGGTCTGCTGCGCCCAGGACAGCGCTGGCAACAGGGCCAGCAAGAGGGTGGCGGTACGGGCTGCGCGCATGGATCACTCCTGTCGACGGTGGCATGGTGCCCAAGGCACATGCACCGATTATGCGCGAAGCACAGCTAAATTCCCGTTGAATCCGCCCTGCACGCGGAAGCGCTGGATTCAGCGCCGCTGCAGCCAGCTGTCAGGGTTCACCGGCTGCCCACCACGACGCAGCTCGAAATACAGCGCGGTGACGCCCTGGCCGCCGGAATTGCCGACCTTGGCCACCGCATCGCCACGGCTGACCCGCGCGCCGGCATCCTTGAGCAGGGTGTCGTTGTGGGCGTACAGGCTCATGTAGCCGTTGCCGTGGTCGACGATCAGGATCATGCCGTAGCCGGTCATCCAGTCGGAGAACACCACAGTGCCATCGGCCACCGCGGTGACGGTGCTGCCGGCCGGTGCACCGATCAGCACGCCGCTGCTGGTGCCGCCATCAGGCAGCTTGCCGCCATAGCGGGCCAGCAGGTTGCCGGACAAGGGCCAGCCCAGGCCACCGACCTTCGGCGCCGGTGCCGACGCCACCGCCGGCGGAACCTTGGTCGGCGGCGGCGGGCGGCCCTGCGCAGCGGCCTGGCGTGCGGCCCGCTCGGCAGCGGCCTTTTCGGCGGCGGCTCGGCGTGCAGCCGCGCGACGCTCGGCCTCGGCGCGGGCGGCGGCCGCGCGCAGATTGGCCAGCAGTGTTTCCAGCGCCTTGGCGTCCTGGCCCAGCGCCTGTTCCTTCTCGCGCTGGTCCTTGAAGCGTTCGTCCAGCGAGGCCACGGTCTTGGCGCGATCGCGACGGTCGGCTTCCAGCGCCGCCGCCTGCTGCTTCTGGTCCTGTTGTGCACCCTGCAGCTTCTGCTTGCGCTCGGCGATCTGCGCCTGCAGCGCTTCCAGTTCCTTCAGGTCGGCGGTCAGCGTAGTGATCCGCTGCGCACGCTCGCGTTGCAGGTAACGATGGTAGGCCAGGGCGCGATTGGCATCGGCTACCGTGTCCTGCGACAACAGCAGCTTCAGTGGTGCGTGGTTGCCCAGCTGGTAGGCTGCACGCAGCAGGCCGGCCAGCTCGCGATGCTGCTGGGCGAGGTTGGCCTGCAGCGTGCTGCGGCGTTGTTCGGCCTCGGCCAGGGCCCTTCCCTGCTCGCGCAGCGCGGTTTCCGTCTGCGCAAGCGCACGGCCGGTGCGGGCCACCTTCTCATCTGCCTCGCGCAGCTGCTGCGAGGCCTGGCCACGCTGGCCTTCGATCTGCCGGCGCTCCTGCGCCACGCCCTTCAGCTCATTGCGCAGTTTCTGCAGCTTGCGCTCGGTCTCGCGCGTGGTCTGCGCGGCACCCGGCAACGGCAACGCCAGTGCCAAGGCCAGCCCCAACAGCAGGCAGCGCCCGCCGCGGGCAGCGGCGATGTGATGTCGGCGTGATGGGAAGACGTTGTTGCGCAAGGGCTTTCCAGTGACTTCAGGCAGTTGCAGGGGGTACCGGGGAATGGTGACATCTCCGCACGCGGCCTGCCAGCCGCACATCCATCGAGGTCCCCATGAAAGCTCTCTCCATTCCGCTGCTGTTGGGCGTACTGCTGGCCACCGGGCCGGTCTGCGCCCAGGAGAACATCAGCAAGGTCAACGGCAGCATCAGCGCCGAACCCGGCCAGCGCTACGGCAAGCTGGACACCGTCAACGGCGGCATCCGCGTCGGCGAAGGCGTCGAGACCGGCAGCATCGACACCGTCAACGGCGGGGTGAAGGTCGCCGATCGCGCGCGCACCGGCAAGATCGAAACGGTCAACGGCGGTGTGCGCCTGGGCCGCGACGTGATCGCCCATGGCAACGTCAGCACCGTCAACGGCAGCATCTTCAGCGATCGCGGCAGCCAGATCGAAGGCGGCGTTGAAACTGTGAACGGTGGCATCGGGCTGGTCGAAAGCCGCGTCGGCAACGACGTGGAAACCGTCAACGGTGACATCACCGTGGGCATCGGTTCGCAGGTCAAGGGCGGTGTGCACGTGCGCAAGCCGAACTTCAGCGTCTCGCTGACCGCCAGCCGCAAGCCACGCGTGATCATCGGCCCGAATGCCGTGGTCGACGGCCCGTTGCAGTTCGAGCGCGAGGTGGTGCTGTACGTGCACCGCACGGCCCGCATCGGCCCGGTCACCGGCGCCGAGCCGATCCCGTTCGACACCGAAACCGCTCCGGCGGACTGAGCACACCGCGCCCATCGGTTCGGTGATACTCGCTGTTACCGGTCGTACACGAGGTACGGCCGCCCTTTGTTTTCCAGGAATCGACGATGCCCCGCAAACTCCTCCTGTGCCTGGCCGCTGCGGCCGCGCTCAGTGCCTGCAAAGGCGAAGACACGCCGGCGCCCGCGCCGGCCACCGACACCGCCGCTGCCAAGCCGGCGGCCCATGCGTTCTCCCCCGAGATCAACGCCGGCGACTTCGCCGAGATGGTCAAGACGCTGGCTTCGGATGAATTCGAAGGCCGCGCCCCGGGCAGCAAGGGCGAGGAACTGACGGTCAACTACATCCGCGACCAGATGCAGCGCATCGGCCTGCAGCCCGGCAACGGTGACAGCTGGTTCCAGGATGTGCCGATGACCGAGACCACGGCCGACGCGTCGACCGTGCTGAAGATCACCCAGGGCGGCAAGACCACCGAGCTGAAGTTCGGCACCGACATGGTGGTGGGTACCCGTACCGGCCAGGCCGAGGTGAAGGTCGATGCCAGCGACCTGGTGTTCGTCGGCTACGGCGTCGATGCGCCGGAGCAGAAGTGGAATGACTATGCCGGCCAGGACTGGAAGGGTAAGACGGTCGTGATGTTCGTCAACGACCCGGGCTTCCATGTCGATGACGCGAAGCTGTTCGACGGCAAGCGCATGACCTACTACGGCCGCTGGACCTACAAGTTCGAGGAGGCAGCGCGCAAGGGCGCCGCTGCCGCGCTGATCGTGCACGACACTGCCGGTGCCTCCTATGGCTGGGACGTGGTGAAGAACTCCTGGGCCGGGCCGCAGTACGACCTGCCGGCGAAGGATGACCCGGATGCCCGCATTCCGGTGCAGGGCTGGCTGAGCGCCGACGCCGCGAAGGCGCTGTTTGCCGGTGCCGGCCTGGACCTGACGCAGGCTTACAAGGATGCGAGCAAGCGCGGCTTCAAGCCGGTGCCGCTGAAGGCCACCGCCGCGGTCGACCTGAAGAGCCAGATCGCGCAGAAGCAGTCGCGCAACGTGGTGGGCGTGCTGCCGGGCAGCAAGCGTGCCGACGAAGCCGTGCTGTACATGGCGCACTGGGACCACCTGGGCAAGCACGAGGGTGAAACCGGCGACAACATCTACAACGGTGCGGTCGACAACGCGACCGGCGTGGCCGGCATCCTCGAGGTGGCTGAAGCGATGGCCCACCAGGAGCCGAAGCCGGAACGTTCGGTGGTCTTCCTGGCGGTGACTCTGGAAGAGTCCGGCCTGCTGGGTTCGAAGTACTACGTCTCCCATCCGACCTTCCCGCTGGACAAGATCGCCGGTGTGATCAACATCGATGCGATGTCGGTAGCCGGCCGTGCCAAGGACGTGACCGTCACCGGCTTCGGCAGCTCCGAGCTGGAGGACATCCTCAAGCCGCTGGCTGCGGCCCAGGGCCGTACCCTGCACGGTGAGACCTCGGTGCAGAGCGGCTTCTACTTCCGCTCGGATCACTTCAACTTCGCCAAGGCCGGTGTGCCGGCCCTGTACGCCGATGGCGGCGAGGACCTCCGCGAGGGTGGCGTGGAAGCGGGCCGCAAGGCCGCGGCGGACTACGGCGCCAACCGCTACCATGGCCCGAAGGACGAGTTCGACGCGGCCACCTGGAAGCTGGACGGTACGGTGGAAGACCTGCAGCTGATGTACGGCGTCGGCAAGGAACTGGCCGGTGGCGATCGTTGGCCGAACTGGTATGAGGGCAACCCGTTCAAGGCGGCCCGCGACGCGATGATGAAGGACAAGGCCCCGGCCAAGTAAGTCGGGCCATGCTCGACTGAACATCGTTGAGAGCAGAGCGGCGCCCCACGGGGCGCCGTTTTTTTGTGCGCTCCGCCATTGGTGGGTGCCAACCCTGGCCTGCTGTGTGTAGCGGCCAACCTGGGTTGGCGCCTTGGTTCCTTGCAGGGAGCATCCACGCATGGCGTGGATCTACCGCTGATCCCTCTGCTATCGGTAGTCGCCAACCGTGGTTGGCGCCGCCGCTCGCGGCGGTCAAAGAAAAACCCCGCTGCGTGAGCAGCGGGGTTTTG
>NZ_JAOCCT010000027.1:0-73603 GCF_029840555.1 Stenotrophomonas sp. GD03877
TCGGGTTCTTGTCCAGGAACGCCCGGATCTCCGGCACCAGCACCTCGTGCTTGTCTTCCAGCACGTAATGCCCGGCATCCTCGAAGGCATGCACCTGGGCCTTCGGCAGCGCGGCCTGGAAACCCTTCAGGAAGTGGTGGTCGAACACGAAGTCGCGCAGGCCCCAGCCGAGGAAGACGGGGCGGTCGGCGAACGACGGCAGCGCCTTGCCGGCACGCTCCAGCAGCGACCACGCCCTGTCGGCCGGCGACAGCGGGATGTCCTGCATGAAGCGGATGGTGCTGATGCGGTTGGCGTAGCTGTTGTACGGCGACACGTAGGCGCGGCGCACGTCGGCCGGCATCTTCCGCTCCACGCCCAGCCACGAGGCGCCGGACGAGAATGCGTTGAAGCTGCGGATGATCCACTCGCCGATCTTCCAGTGGCGGCCCAGCGCGATCTGCCACGGCATCTTCTTCGCGGCCGGCATCGGGAAGGCGGCGGTGTTGAGCACCACCAGGCGCTTCACCTGGTCGTGGTGCGACAGCGCCCAGCCGAAGCCGATCATGCCGCCCCAGTCGTGCACGGCCAGGGTCACCGGGCCGGTGATGCCCAGGTGCCTGAGCAGTGCATCGAGATCGTCCACGCGCGACTGCAGCGTGTACTCATAGCGGCTGTCGTCCGGCTTGTCCGACAGGCCCATGCCGATGTGGTCCGGCACGATGCAGCGGTACGTGTCCGACAGGCCAGCCACCAGCGTGCGCCAGTAATAGCTCCACGACGGGTTGCCGTGCACCATCACCACCACCTCGCCGTCGCGCGGGCCTTCGTCGAGATAGTTCATCGACAGGCCAGGGCGCACTTCGAAGCGCTGCGGGTGGGCGGGGTAACCGGGGAGATCGCGCATGCGGAGCACCTAAGGAGAATCGCGGCGCGGTGTAGAGCCGAGCCGATGCTCGGCTGCTCTCCGGTCCGCTGCGGAAGAGCCGCGCTGCGCGCGTGAGCCGAGCATGGCTCGGCTCTACAGGAGGTCGGGCAGCGGGCTGCTTACCAGACCACTTCAGCCATCGAGCAGTTCAGGCCCGAGCCGATACCTAGAAGCGCGATGCGATCGCCCTTCTTCAGCTTGCCCAGCTGCTTGAGCTTGCTCAGCACGATCGGCACCGAGGCCGGGCCGATGTTGCCGTGCTCGCCGAAGATGGTCATGACCTTCTTCGGGTCGATGCCGAAGTTCTTGATGAACGCGGCGGTGTGCGGCTGGCTGACCTGGTGGATCACGAACTGGTCCAGCTCTTCCACAGCCCAGCCGAGTGCGATCTTGGCCGCGCTGAAGGTCTTCTGCGCCAGCTTGATGCCTTCGATCAGCAGCAGGCGGGTGTCGGTGACCATGCGGTCCAGGTTGCCCAGGCACAGCTGGTTCCACTCGGTGGCCGAGCGGGTCACGCCGCCCTTGTAGCGCGGGGCGTCCGGCACCAGCTCCGAGCGCGCCATCACCATGGCCGCAGCACCCGAACCGGTGGTCAGCGCCGCCAGCTCGTTGCGGAAATCGTCAGCGGTGACGTCCGGGGCGGTCATGCGCTCCAGGGTCTTCTCGTACACCAGGTTGGCGGTCTCGCCATCCACCACCAGCGCGTAGTCGATATCGCCGCGCTCGATCATGCGCGCCGCGATATCCATGCCGTTGATGAAGGCCAGGCAGGCATTGGCGACGTCGAAGGTCATGCATTCGTCGCTGACGCCGAGGTTGCCGGACACGATGGAGGCCGTGGACGGCTCCAGGTAGTCACGGCTGACCGAGGTGTTGACCAGCAGGCCGACCTGGGTCGCGGTGATGCCCGCGTCTTCCAGTGCCTTGCGGCCGGCCATGGTGGCGGCGTCCGACGCCAGCACGCCGTTGTCCCACAGGCGGCGGGCATGGATGCCGGCGATATCGCCGAGCACGTCGGTGCGGATACCGAGGCGATCCAACGTCGGCTGCAGGCGTTCGTTGATTTCCTTGGTCGTCAGCGTATGCGGCGCGTCGACGTGTGCCAGGCCGGCGATCGAGACATTCTTGAAGAGCATCGAGGTTAGCGCCAAGGCTCAGGCAAAAGGGGGCGCTATTCTATAACCCCCGGGCTTTCACCGCATCTTTACGAATTCAGCCTTGCCCGTATGGTGAAGCGTTCAGCGCGGCGGGCACTGGAAGGCGGCGAAGCGCTGGCTGCCATCGGCCGGGGCCGCAGCGGCCTGCACGGCATTGGCGCCGGCGCTCGGGGCCTCGTTGCGGGCCAGGGTTTCCAGCTCTTCCTGCACCCGCAGCGGGTTGCGGTTGTAGAAGCCGACCTTGCTCTTCACGGTGACCACCACCTCGCCCTTGGCGATGCAGCCGGCGGGAACCGGGCCTGCCGGCAGCACGCGGGTCGCCTTGCCGGCCGGTTCGATCGGCACCCAGGTACAGGCGGTGACGGTGAGCAGCAGGGAGGAAAGCAGCAGAACGCGCATGGGCAGATCCTGGAAGGGTATGGGGGGATTCTGCCTGAACAGCCTGAATCGGGGGTAGCCGGGGGTGGGGTCGGATCCCCCGGTAGCGCCGGGCCATGCCCGGCGAGCGCGCAGCGCGGCCTCGCTGGCCGCCGAAAAACCGCCGGGCATGGCCCGGCGCTACCACAGGAGGCCTGCCCGCCGAGGCGGGCAGGCACATCCCTTACTTCTTGACCGGGTTGCCTTCGGCATCGATCACCGTCACCTCGCCCAGGTTCAGCGCACGCACGGCCGCTTCGGTCTGCTTGAGGTCACCCACCACCACCCAGGTCAGGGCCTGCGGCTTGATCTCGGCGGCGGCCTGCTGCACCTGTGCCGGGGTCATCGACTCGATCTCGGCCTTGCGGCGCAGCACGTAGTCGTCCGGGCGCTTGAACTGCACGATCGAACCGATGGTCGACGCCACCGCGCTGGCGGTCTCGTAGGCACCGGGCAGGCTCAGCGTCTGGATGTTGCGGATGCGGTTCACCTCGTCGGCGGTGGCCGGCTTGCTGCCATCGGCGAACGCGGCGATTTCCTTGCGCATTTCCGCCATCGCCGGACCGGTCTTGTCGATCTGCACCGGCGCGCTGGCCATCCACGGACGCTGGCCCACCGAGTTGACCGCGCTGCTGCGTGCACCGTACGACCAGTGCTTGTCTTCACGCAGGTTCATGTTCAGGCGCGAGGTGAAGTCACCGCCGATGACGCCGTTGGCGATGTCGAAGCGGGTCGAGCTGGCAGCGCTCGAAGGCGCCACCACCTGGCCGGCGAACAGGTTGGCCTGCACCGCGCCCGGCTGGTCGATCAGGAACACGCGCGGGCCCTTCGGCAGCGCTACGTCGGTGGCCGCCTTCACCTGCGGGGCGTCGCCACTGGCCTTCCAGTCGCCCAGCTGCTTGTCCAGCAGCGGCACGATCTCGGCCAGGGTGGTGTCACCGACCACGATCAGGGTGCCGTTCTGCGGGCGCAGCCAGTCGTGGTGGAAGTCGACCAGGTCTTCGCGGGTCAGGCCATTGATCGCCGCTTCGTCGCCGCTGCCGGTGAACGGAATGGCATACGGGTGGCCCTTGCCGTACAGCAGCGGCGGCAGCACGCGCATCGCCACCGCACCCGGGTTGACCTTCTCCTGCTGGATGCCGGCGATCCAGCTCGCCTTGACCCGGTCGATCTCGCCCTGCTCGAAGCGCGGCTCACGCAGCAGGTCGCGGTACAGCGCCAGCGACGGTGCCAGATTTTCCTTCAGCGCCGACAGGTCCACGCTCATCGAGTCCAGGCCGGCCGAGGCATCCAGGCTGGCACCCAGTGCGTCGGCGGCATCGGCGAAGGCCAGTGAGCCGAGCTTGCCGGCGCCTTCGGTCATCAGGCTCATGGTGAAGTTGGCGGTGCCCGGCTTGCGGCCCTGGTCGGCGCTGAAGCCGCCCGGGAACTGGTAGCTGAACTGCACCACCGGAATCTCGTGGCGCTCGGCCAGGATCACCTGGGTGCCGTTCTTCAGCGTGGCGCGCTGCAGCGCCGGGAACTTCAGCTGCGGGAACTCGCGGGTCTGCGGCACGCCGGCCTTGCGGTCGACCTGCTCGGGCAGGGTGCTGTACTTGGGGTCCACCGCCGGCACGTTGAACGGCTTCGGCGCCTGGCTCGGGTCTTCCTTCAGCGCCACGCGCTCACCCGGTGCGATCACCAGGGTGTGGCTGCCCGTGTCCAGCCACTGCGCGCCCAGCCGGCTCAGATCAGCAGCACTGGCCTTCTCGATGTTGGCCAGCGAGGTGCGGAAGCAGCCCGGGTCGCCGGTGAACACCGCGCACTCCGCCAGTGCATCGGCCTTGCCGCCGAAGCCACCAATGCGCTCGATGCCGCGGATGAAACCGGCGCGGGCACTGGTCTTGGCGCGCTCCAGCTCGGCCGCGGTCGGGCCCTGCTTGATCAGGCGGTCCAGTTCCTCGTCGATGATCTTCTCGACCTTGGCCGGGTCCTGGCCCTGCTTGACCGTCGCCATGATCACGAAGTTCGAACCCAGCTGCGACGTCGACAGGCCCGACGCGATGCTGTCCACCAGCTTGTCCTGGTGCTGCAGGCGCTGGCTCAGGCGCGAGGACTTGGCACCGCCCAGGACCTGCGCGAACAGTTGCAGCTGATCGACCTCGGTGGTGCCGACCTGCGGCACGTTCCAGGCGCGGTAGATGCGCGCCTGCGGCACCTTGTCGGTCATCGTCTCGCGCGTGTCGGCGCTGCGCTTGGCCACGTTCACTGCCGGCTGCGCCATGGTCGGGCCGGCCGGGATGGCGCCGAAGTACTTGCCGACCTTTTCCTTGGCGGTGGCCAGGTCGATGTCGCCGGCCAGCACCAGCACCGCGTTGTTCGGGCCGTACCAGGTGCGGAACCAGGTCTTCACGTCATCCAGCGACGCCGCGTTCAGATCGTTCATCGAACCGATCACGCCGTGGTGGTACGGGTGGCCAACCGGGTACAGCGCCTTGTTGAGCTGGTCCCAGGCCTGGCCGTAGGGCTGGTTCTCGCCCTGGCGCTTCTCGTTCTGCACCACGCCACGCTGCTCGTCCAGCGCCGCCTGGTCGATCGCACCGACCAGATGGCCCATGCGGTCCGATTCCATCCACAGCGCCATGTCCAGCGCGGTGGTGGGCACGTTCTCGAAGTAGTTGGTGCGGTCGGTATTGGTGGTGCCGTTCTGGTTGGTGGCACCGACCTGCTTGAACGGTTCGAAGAATTCGCCGTCGTGGTTTTCGCTGCCCTGGAACATCAGGTGTTCAAACAGGTGCGCGAAGCCGGTACGGCCAGCCGGCTCGTCCTTGCTGCCCACGTGGTACCAGACATTGACCGCGACGATCGGCGCCTTGCGATCGGTATGCACGATCACGCGCAGGCCGTTGGGCAGGGTGAACTGCTCATACGGGATATCGACCTTCGCCGGTGCGGCCGGCTTGGCCGCCAGCGCATGGGAAGGCACAAGCGTGCCCAGGGCGGTGCTGAGGGCGACGGCCAGCAGTGCAGCGCGCGGGCGAAGGGCGAGAGACATATCCGGATCCTTGGTCACATAGGTGAACCCCGATCCTAGCCTGCGCACGCAGCGGCAGGAATCGGCCAGCAGTCACTGGGGGTGTTTGCCCCTGTGCCCCATCCGCGGCGCCGATCTGCCCTGCCTGACCCGTCACATGCGCCCGCCAGGAACGTCCGGACAGTGTCCGCGGCGCATCGAATGGACAGGTGTCCGCCCACCGGACACTTTCCGGCGCGAAAAAACCCTTGTAAATCAACAACTAAAAGTTGGCACGGGGATTGCTTGGTACTTCCTGCGCCAGGAAGGGCTTCAGACGAAAGCTGACTGAAGACTGAACAAATGCAGGAAATCGAAAATTTTCCTTGCATGCCCAGAATCGGTGTACTACCTTACTACCACACCACTGATCACCAACACTAAACAGGCCCCGTCATGAACGCCAAGACCATTGCCATCGCCATCGCCCTGATCGCCGGCACCGCGGTTGTTTCGTCGGTGCAGGCCTCCGAATCCATCAAGACGCTGTCCACCGTGCAGGTCCGCCCGGCCGCCGACCAGCTGGCCCAGCAGGCCTGGGAACAGGCCAGCGGCATCCCGACCCTGGCCACCGTGGAAGTGCGCCCGAGCGCCGACCAGCTGGCCGAGCGCAGCGGCTACGTCGCCGCCCCGGTTGCGGCCGCGATGCCGATCACCACCCTGGCCTCGGTGGAAGTGCGCCCGAGCCTGGAACAGCGCGTCGCCCTGGCCGCCGAACTGGAAGCCCAGCGCTACGCCGCCACCCTGGCTGCCGCCGCCACCAACGTTGCCCACTCGGTCATCGTCAACCTGCCTGCCCTGCAGGTGCGTCCGAGCGCCGCCGACCTGCAGGCCCTGGCCACCGAAACCGCCCAGGTCCTGCTGCGCCCGTAAGCGGTGCCGCCCTGCCCAGCGCAGGGCGTGCGCCGTAAAGGCGGCCGCCGTCGCAGGTACACTGCGCCGATGAATGCCGCGCCCCAGTTCCACGTGATCCTGTTCCAACCGGAAATCCCGCCCAACACGGGCAATGTGATCCGGCTCTGTGCCAACACCGGCGCGCAGCTGCACCTGGTCGAGCCGCTCGGCTTCGCACTGGAAGACAAGCAGCTCAAGCGCGCCGGGCTGGACTACCACGAGTATTCACGCCTGCAGGTGCACCCCGACCTGGATACCGCGCTGGCGCGGATCGCACCGAAACGGTTGTTCGCCCTGAGTACGCGTGCCAGCGTCCGCTATGACAGCGTGGCCTTTGAAGACGGTGATGCATTCCTGTTCGGCCCCGAAAGCCGCGGCCTGCCGCAGGACGTGCTCGATGCCCTGCCCGATGGCCGCCGCCTGCGCCTGCCGATGCGGCCGGACAACCGCAGCCTCAATCTTTCCAACACCGTTGCCGTGGTGATGTACGAAGCGTGGCGGCAGCACGGGTTTGCCGGCGGGGCGTAACGCCGCAGACCGCTTGTGGTGGGTGCGGACCTTGGTCCGCACAGATGTTTGGCCGCGCGCTGAAGGAATGTGCCAACCAAGGTTGGCACCCACCAAAGGCAGGTCCAGGGGACTGCTGAGAACTTCCGGTGGCTGTGGGCTGCTTCTGGTGGGTGCGGACCTGGGTCCGCACCGACGCCCGGTCGCGCGCTGAAGGAATGTGCCAACCAAGGTTGGCACCTACCAAAAGCAGGTCCAGGGGCCTGCAGAAACTTCCGGAGAGGTGTGCCAACCAAGGTTGGCACCCACCGGAACCAGGTTTCAGAACGCGTTGATGCCGGTCAGTTCGCGCCCGATCACCAGCTGGTGCACGGTCTCGGTGCCTTCATAGGTGATCACCGATTCCAGGTTCAACGCATGCCGGATCGCCACATGCTCGGTGGTGATCCCAGCCCCACCGAGCAGATCGCGACACTCGCGGGCGATATCGATGGCCATGCGGCAGTTGTTCCACTTGGCCAGGCTGACCTGCTGTGGCTGCAGCTGGCCGGCTTCCTTCAGGCGGCCCAGCTGCAAGGCCAGCAGCTGCGCGGTGGTGATGCGGCGGGCCATCTCGGCCAGCTTGATCTGCGCGCTCTGCGTCGCCGCCAGCGGGCGACCGAACAACACGCGCTCCTTGGCGTAGCCCAGCGCTTCATCCAGGCAGGCAATCGCCGCGCCGATCGGGCCCCAGCTGATGCCATAGCGGGCCTGGGTCAGGCAGCCCAGCGGCCCCTTCAGGCCCTTCACGTTCGGCAGGCGGTGGCTGTCGGGCACGCGCACGTCGTCGAAGAACAGCGCGCCGGTCAGCGAGGCGCGCAGGCTCATCTTGTGCTTGATTTCCTGCGTGGTGAAGCCGGCCATGCCCTTCTCCAGCACGAAGCCCTGGATACCGTCCTCGGTCTGCGCCCAGACGATGGCCAGATCGGCCACCGGGCCGCTGGTGATCCACATCTTGCTGCCGCTGATGCGCCAGTCACTGCCGTCGCGCACGGCGCGGGTCTTCATGCTGGCCGGGTCGGAACCCCCATGCGCCTCGGTCAGGCCGAAGCAGCCGATCAGCTCGCCGCGCGCCATCGCCGGCAGCCACTGCTGGCGCTGTTCCTCGCTGCCATAGGCGTAGATCGGGTACATGCACAGCGAGCTTTGCACCGAGACGAAGCTGCGCAGGCCCGAATCGCCGCGCTCCAGCTCCTGGCAGATCAGGCCGTAGCTGACCGCGCCGAGGCCACCGCCGCCGTACTCGGCCGGCAGCGTTGCACCCAGCAGGCCCAGTGACGCGATCTCCGGCACCAGTTCAGACGGAAAACGGGCCTGGTCGAAGGCATCGCCGATGATCGGCAGCACGCGCTCGTTGGTGAAGCGGGCGACACTCTCCTGCACCGCACGCTCTTCCTCGTTGAGCAGGGAACGGACATCGAACAGATCGTACGGATGCAAAGCCATGGCACTCACACGCAGTCAGGACCCGGCCATTGTCGGTCATCCGGGCAGCGCGTGCCGACCAGGGTTAGCCCCCACCAGGGCTGAGGCACTACGCTGCGCTGCAGCAATCGTGCGGTGAACGGCGTCTATCTAGCTCGATCACGCGCGTCCCGGTACCCTGACACATTCAAACAACCGTTTCGCCCGTGGCCGCACGCGCGATTCCCAGGCACCGCCGGTGGCCCCGATGCCGGCCCTACCCACGAGTCATGCAATCGATGAGCGCTGAAGCCAACGCCCTGCCCCCGCGTGAAGTAATGGAGTTCGACGTGGTGATCGTCGGCGCCGGCCCCGCCGGCCTGGCCACCGCGATCCGCCTGCGCCAGCGCGCGATCGAAGCCGGCCGCGAGCTGTCGGTGTGCGTGCTGGAAAAGGGCTCCGAACCAGGCGCCCACGTGCTGTCCGGTGCGGTGATGGACCCGCGCGCGCTGACCGAACTGTTCCCGGACTGGGCCGAGCGCGGCGCACCGCTGAAGCAGAAGGTCACCCGCGACGAATTCCTGTTCCTCAGCGAAACCGGCGCACGCAGCACGCCCAACGCGCTGCTGCCGGAGTGCTTCCACAACGAAGGCAACTACATCATCAGTCTGGGCGAAGTGACCCGTTGGCTGGCGCAGCAGGCCGAGGCGCTGGAAGTGGCCATCTTCCCCGGCTTCGCCGCCGCCGAAGTGCTGTACGGCGACAACGGTGAAGTGATCGGCGTAGCCACCGGCGACATGGGCATCGAGAAGGACGGAAGCATCGGCCCCGCCTTCGAGCGTGGCATGGCCCTGCATGCCAAGTACACGATCTTCGGCGAAGGCGCGCGCGGCCACCTCGGTCGCCAGCTGATCGCCCGCTACAGGCTGGATGAAGGCAAGGACCCGCAGGCCTACGGCATCGGCATCAAGGAGCTGTGGCAGATCGACCCGGCCAAGCATGAGCCGGGCCTGGTGGTGCATGCCGCCGGCTGGCCGCTGGACAGCGATACCTACGGCGGTGCGTTCCTGTACCACGCCGACGGCGGCAAGGTCGCCATCGGCTACGTGGTCGGCCTGGACTACAAGAATCCGTGGCTGAGCCCGTTCGAGGAATTCCAGCGCTTCAAGACACATCCGTCCATCCGCAAGCACCTGGAGGGTGGCACCCGCATCGGTTACGGCGCGCGTGCGATCACCGCCGGTGGCCTGCTGTCGCTGCCCAAGACGGTGTTCCCGGGTGGCGCACTGGTCGGCTGCGAGGCCGGCTACCTCAACGCCAGCCGCATCAAGGGCAGCCACGCGGCGATCAAGACCGGCATGCTGTGCGCCGACGCCGCGTTCGACGCGCTGGCCGCCGACCGCCAGCACGATGAACTGAGCGCCTACCCGAAGGCATTCGAAGCCAGCTGGCTGTTCACCGAACTGCAGCAGGCCAAGAACTTCAAGCAGTGGTTCAAGAAGGGCCAGACCGTGGCCACGCTGATGACCGGCGTGGAGCAGTGGCTGCTGCCCAAGCTGGGCGTGCGCAATCCGCCGTGGACGCTGCACCGCACCCAGCCGGATCATGTCTGCCTGGAACCGGCGTCCAAGCACACCCGCATCGCCTACCCCAAGCCCGATGGCGTGCTGACCTTCGATCGTCTCAGCTCGGTGTTCCTGAGCAGCACCAACCACGACGAGAACCAGCCCAGCCACCTGACGCTGAAGGATCCGAGCATTCCGGTGAAGGTGAACCTGGCCGAGTACGCCGGTCCGGAAGCGCGCTACTGCCCGGCCGGCGTGTACGAGTTCGTCGGCGAAGCCGACAGCGCGCGGCTGCAGATCAACGCGCAGAACTGCGTGCACTGCAAGACCTGCGACATCAAGGACCCCACCCAGAACATCGTCTGGGTGACCCCGCAGGGCGGCGGCGGCCCGAACTATTCGGGCATGTGATTGCTCCGGGCTGCGACGGCGTGTCGCAGCCCGCCTGCCCCGCAGCGTCGCTATCCTGCCCGCCCATGCGCGCTTTCTGCCTGCCCATCACCGTTGTCGTGGCCCTGGCGGCCACGGCCTGCCAGCGCCCGCCTGCGGCTCCGGCCACGCCGGAACAGGCGCACCAGCAGGCCATGCAGCGCGCGTTTGAACTGTGTGCCGGCTGCCACACCGTACAGCCCGGCGGCATCCACCGCTTCGGACCGAACCTGCACGGCGTGATCGGTCGTCGCGCCGGCAGCCTGCCCGACTACGGCTACTCCGAGGGCATGCGCCGCGCCGACATCACTTGGACCGCGCAGACCCTGGATGCGTTCCTGCAGTCGCCCACCCACGTGGTGCCCGGCACGCGCATGTACAACGCTTTCCCCAGCGCCGAACGCCGCGCGCTGGTGATCGCCTACCTGCAGCAGCAGCCGGCTCAGTGAGCCAGGCGCCGCAGTTGCTGCTGCAGCCGCGCGACGAACCCCGCCACCGCCTCGAACAACGGCTCCGGATCGGTCTCGGCTGCGTCCTGCAGGCGCTCGACCAGGGCATTGGCCTGCCCGGCCAGCACCGTCGCCCCCACCGCACCCAATCCACCGGCCTGGCGATGCAGGTGCAGTGCGGCAGACATGCGGTCACCGGCCTGCACGGCGCGCCGTACGCCCGCCAGATCACCTTCGCTGGCCTGCAACAGGCTGTCGCGCAGCTGCTCGGCCACCGCGCGCGAGCCGAAGCGCCGCTGCAGGCTGTCCAGATCGGGCAGCGTCCCACCATCGTCGGCAGCGGACTCGGCCAGCTCCTCAAACGACTGTCCCTGCGCCTGCGGCAACCAGCGCAGCAGCGCGGTACGCAGCGTGGCCAGTGACAACGGCTTGGCCAGCACTTCGTCCATGCCGGCCTCGCGGCAACGACGCGCATCGTCGTCCAGTACGCTGGCGGTCAGCGCCAGTACGGTCAGCCGCGGCTGGCCGTTGCGGCCCTCGCGTTCGCGCAGCAGGCGGGTGAATGCGAAGCCATCCAGCACCGGCATCCGGCAATCGGTGATGACCAGATCGAACGACTCCGACGCCAACCGATCCAGCCCCTGCTGGCCATCGCCGACCAGCACATGCGGCACGCCCAGTTGCTGCAGGCGCCAGGCCATCATCGCCTGGTTGGTCGGATGATCTTCGATCACCAGCACGCGTGCCTCGCGCAGCGCCGACGGCAGCAGCGCCGCTTGTTCCTGCTCAGCGACCAACGCTTCAACATCACCACTGCTGGCTTCCACCAGCGACAGCCGCACCTCGGCGCGGGTGCCCTCACCCAGCGTGCTGTGCAGCTCCAGCTCGCCATCCATCATCTGCATCAGGCGCTGGCAGATGCTCAGGCCCAGGCCGGTACCACCATGGTCGCGCTGGATGTACGCACCGGCCTGGGTGAACGGCGCAAACAGGTGCTGCAGCTTTTCCGGTGCGATGCCGATGCCGGTGTCGGTGACGCTCAGGCACAGCGGCTGGCTGCCGTCCTCGGCGGTCGGCCCCAGCACTTCCAGCTGCAGCCGCACTTCGCCGCGCACGGTGAACTTGATGGCGTTGCTGAGCAGGTTGAACACGATCTGACGCAGGCGCACACCATCCACTTCGTGCGCGGCCGCCAGCTGCGGGTCGATCTGCACGTGCAGGTCCAGCTCACGCGCACTGGCCTGCGCCGACAACAACCGGCACACGCTTTCCAGCAATGGCCGCAGCGGCTGCGGCACCGGTTCCAGGCGCAGCGCGCCGGCCTCCAGCCGCGAGTAATCGAGGATGTCGTCGAGGATCTGCCGTAGCATCTGCGCCGAATCCTCGATCACCCCCAGGATGCGCTGCTGCTCGGCATCCAGCGGCGAATGCGCCAGCACCTCCAGCATGCCCAGCACGCCACTCATCGGCGTGCGGATCTCATGGCTCATGGTTGCCAGGAAACGCGACTTCGCTTCCGCGGCCTGTTCGGCGTCGGCCTTGGCCGCAGTCAGGGCCTCGGCCTGCGCACGCGCCTCGCTGACATCCACCCAGTAACCACTCCAGGTCACCGCACCTGCTTCGGCCGCATAGGGATGGGCCTGGCTGCGCACCCAGCGCGCGCCGGCACCTTCAGGTCGCAGCCGGAATTCCAGAATGAGCGGTGCGAACTGGCGCGCCGCCTGCTCGACCGCATGCAGGATGTGCTCGCGGTCGTCTTCCTCGATGCGCTCCAGCAGGCACGTTGCATCCTGTTCGGCCTGCTGCCGGCTGATTCCGAACAACGCCTGCAGGTCACCGGCAATGAACGGGAAGCTGAGGGTTCCGTCTGCCGCACGGCGCGCCTGATAGACCACGGCGGGCAGGTTGTCGGTGACTTCGGCCAGGCGCTGTTCCAGATGACGTCGCCCGGCCACCTCGCGGCGCAGCCGCCAATGCCCGATGGCGTGCACCAGCAGCGCGGTGAGCAGCACCAGCAGCAGCGGCACGCCCCAGCGCGCCACGCGGGTCCAGTCGAGCCCGTTGCGATATTCGACGGCCAGCCAGTCGCCGCGCAGGGCCTCGCGCTGGCGTGGGGTCATCTGCAGCAGCAGGCGGTCGAAAGTAGTGGCCAGGGCGGCATGGCGGCGCTCGACAGCCAGCACCAGCTGATCGTTGAAGCCAGCCGGTGCGGCCACCTGCAGGCGCCCCGGGAAGCGGCTGCGCAGCAGATGGTCAACCACGGCCAGATTGCCTACATAGGCATCGGCGTCGCCATTGATCAGGCGCTGCAGGGCCTGTTCCGCGCTGCGCGCCGCGATGATCCGGGCCTGCGGTGCCTGCTGCAGCACATAGCCACGCACACGCTCCGGATCGGACAGCAGCACCCGCCTGCCCTGCAGGTCGGACAGGCCCAGCAGCGCCGGGCTGTCACGCTGGCTGACGATCACGTTCGGCACGCTGATGAAGGGCTGGCTGAACACCCAGTCCGGGCCCAGGTAGCGCGAATCGGCAGGAATGCCCATTACCGCCTGCAGCTCGCCGCGGCGTGCCTTCTCGCGCACCTCGTACCAGTCATGGCTGTTTTCCACCTGCAGGTTGGCGCCGGCCTGCAGCAAACGCCGCAGGTATTCGCTGGCCAGGCCGCTGGGTCTGCCATCCTGGTCCGCGAACGACAGCGGCGCCGCGTTCGGCGCGAAGCCGATCTTCAACGGCTGCTCCAGTACCCGCTTCTCGGCCTGGCTCAGCGCCAGCTGTGCCGATGCCGACCACCGCGGAGGTGGCAGCCAGCGCTGCACCAGCGCATCGCGCTGGGCCTGGCTGGTCGCGGCCAGCGCCAGGTCCAACGCTTCGGCCAGCGGCTGCTTGCTGTTGGGAATGCCGAAGTGCAGCCGTTCGGGCGGCAGATCGCTGGGGCGCAGCAGCACGACCCCCTGCAGGTCCTCGCGGGCGATCAGTTCGGTGGCTACGTACGCATTGCCGATGTAAACGTCAGCCTTGTCGTCTCTGACCATCTCCAGCGCCGCCAGCGAGCTGTTTGCGACAAGCTGTCGTGCCCGGGGGAAGCGCGCCCGCACCTGCGGGCCGGTCAGGAAGTCCTGCTCGATCACCACCCGCAGTCCATCCAGGTCGGGGATGTCGGAGGCACGCAGGTCATCCGGGCGTCCCACCAGGGCCAGCGGCGCCTCGCCATAGGCGGCGGTATAGACCATGCAGCGGGTGAGGTCGGCACTGAGACCGACATTCATCACCACGTCGATCTCACCACGACATGCCGCGTCCAGCACGGATGTCCAGTCTGAATAGCGCCTCGCCTCGACCTTCATGCCTAGCTGACGGGCGAGAAGCGACAGATAATCGGGTCCGAGGCCGACCTGCTGGCCATCACGGAGGGACTCGAACGGCGGCCAGCCACTGTCATACTGGCCCACGACGATGCTCGGATGCGCGGCAACGTACTCGCGCTGCAGCGGGGTGAGCGGCAACGGTCCAGGCACCGCCTGTGCCAGCGCCGCAGGCAACGCCAGCACGGCCAGCAGCAGGACCAGCCCGCGAACAGCCCAGCTACGCATCGGCGTCGATCTCCTAGAATCTGCCAGGAGCCGCGATGGTCGCGGCCCGGCCTGCCCGGTGGTCATACTAGAGCATGAGCTTGCGCATCATCATCGCAGACGACCACCCGGTGGTCCGTATCGGTACCCGCGCCGTCATCGAATCGAGCGGGGTTGGCCGCGTGGTCGGCGAAGCCGACAGTGCACAGGCGCTGATGGCCCTGCTTGGCAGCCAGCCCTGCGACCTGCTGGTGACCGACTACTCCATGCCCGGCAGCCCACAGGCCGACGGCTTCGCCATGATCGGCATGATCCGCCGGCGCCATCCCGACCTGCCTGTACTGATGCTCAGTGTCTCCAACAATCTGGCGATCCTGCGCATGGTGCTCGACAGCGGCGTGCTCGGCCTGGTCGACAAGAGTTCGTCGATGGACGAACTGCCGCAGGCCATCCAGTCGGTCTACCGGGGCCAGCCCTACATCAGCCGAAGCCTGCGCGAGCGGGTCGAGGCCGCCGGCAGCTGGCGCATGCGCGAGGGCGACGGCAAGCCGCTGTCGCCACGCGAAGTGGAGGTGCTGCGGCTGCTGGGCACCGGCATGACCGTGAAGGAAATCTCGCTGCAGCTGCACAAGAGCGTCAGCACCATCAGCCGGCAGAAGGGTGACGCCATGCTCAAACTGGGCCTGAAGGGCGACGCCGAGCTGTTCGATTACCTGCGCGACGGCAATATCTGAGAGCCAGATCACACAAGAAGGGCATCTGCCACCGCCCTCTTTGACCCGCCGCCGATCTGTGCCAAGATGGCCCGGCATGAGTTCTCAATGCGAGGTCGAAGGAATCGACCGGCTCATGTCCTCGCTCCCGTCCCTGGTGGATGGGGTGCGGTTTCCTGCCGGCCGTCTGGCCCGGCAACGCTGACCATGGAGAGGCGCATGCATCCCCCCCCTGAGCTACGTTGGACCCTGCCGGTGCGGCCCCTGCGCGCATTCGCGGCGTGCCTGCTCGTCTCTCTTTCCGCTGCCGCCTGCAGCGCCGCCGATCCGGCCCCCTCGTCCTCCCAGCCTGGCGCCCCTGCGCAGGCTGCCAATGCGCCCCGACAGGATGTTGCCCCGATGCAGACCCCCACCCCCGATGCCGCCGTCATCCCGCCCGACGCGCCGACCGTCATGTATTTCACCTATCAGGTGGACGGCGATGGCGCGACCTCCTACGAAGTCCAGAACGGCAGCGTGGCGACCTTCTGGTTCGGCCACACCTTCACCCTCGATGGCACCACGTACTACACGGGTTTCTCCTGGGATACCCGCGAGCACTACGGCAAGCCGGGCGAGCAGACGCCGGCCGGTCCGGATGACCGCGCCAACCTCGCCGAGGCCACCTTCGTGCTGGCCGGCACCGACGCCAGGAAGCCATGGAAGTTCCGTGGCCAGGAATGGACCATCGGCGCACTGGGCGCGTACGACAAGGCCGACGATGTCGATACCCGGCGCAAGCCACTTGAACATCGCACCGCCGACGGCCGCCTGCTGCTGGCGGTGCCGACCCGCAGCTTCGACCGCGGCATCAGCAGCACCGGCTATGCGCTGCTGCTGTTCAACCCCAAGCGCAGCGAAGACGACGTGGACAGCAAGGTCTGGCGCTATGTCGGCTCGGTGCGCACCGGTGAGGACAACAGCGCGGCCTGCGACGAAGGCAACGTGATGCCCTGCACCGGCAGCGACGGCGAACTGGCCTTCGCTGCCGAGGGCAACGGCCTGCCGCGCCTGACCGTGACCTTCAAGGGCACCACCATCGAAGGCCCCGGCAAGAGCCGCGCCCTGGGTGCCAGCGACACCGTGCACTACACCTTCGACAGCGCGACCCAGCAGTACGTCGCGCCCTGATAGCACCCGCCACGCGCGGGTTCCCTGTTGACCGACATGTTCTTGACTCACGGATGAGTCCGGTTGGCGATTCGCGGCATGCGCCGCTCCATCAACCCCGAGGAAAACGTCATGGCACAGCATGACTACAGCAGAAAGGAAGTCCTGGACATCGTCGAGCAGGTCGCCCGGCAGAAAGGCATTCCGGTCGATGACTTCATGCGCTTCGCGCACATCGAGACGGGCGGCACCTTCAACGAGCGCGCCCACAACACCTCATCCGGCGCCAAGGGCCTGTTCCAGTTCGTGCCCGGCTCCGCGCGCCAGTACCACCTGACCGGCCACGAGTTCGACCCTACCCGCAACACCGAGGCGGCCGCGCAGATGTACCAGGACAACCTGGACTCGATGGCGCGCCGCAACGAGCGCACCGGCAACCCGTACCTGTCCGGGGGCAACACGCCCACCGGCCTGGACCTGTACCTGGCCCACCAGCAGGGCAGCGCCGGCTATGGCTCGGTGCAGACCGCCATTGCCACCGGCACCTTCGGCGTGGTGCGCAACAGCCACGGCGAAGAGATCAACATGCGCCGCAACGTGCTGAACCAGATCGGTTCCGACGCGAAGGCGCTGACCGGCCACACCCTGGCCGAGATGCGCGGCATGAACGATGGCGACCTGGCGCGGACGTTCTCCAGCTACTACATCCACAAGTACGCGGCGATCAGCATTCCGGAAAAGAACATCGAACCGCAGGCGGTGGCGCAGGGCCAGGGCCAGACCGCGGCAGCGCCCGCACAGGTCAGCGCAGCCGTAGCGGCCGGTGCTGCCACGTTGGCGGCAACCGCAACAGCCGCTGCCGCGCCGAAGCCGGGCATCGAACTGCAGGCCGCCTACGAGGCCGGCGTGAAGTACGACCACGTCAAGTACGCCATCAACATCCCGGGTCACGCGCTGTACGTGCCGGGCAAGACCGGCAAGAACGTGGAGCAGGGTTACATCGACTGTTCCGGTTGGGTCGGCACGCTGCAGAACCGGACCATGGACGAGATCAATCAGAAGGCCGGGCATGCGGTGTTCAGCAAGGCTGATCGCATCGACCTGGGCAACCTGGGTTCCGGCGGCATCGTGCGCAAGGCGTTCGACCAGTCCGGCGTGCTGCTGGACCGCGACGCGATCCTGAAGCCCGATGCGCTGAAGGAAGGCATGATCATCGGCTTGGATACGGCCAAGACCCGCCATGAGCACTGGAACGGCATCGACCACATTGTGATGGTGGTGCGCGACCCCAACACCGACAAGCTGCTGATCAGCCAGTCCACCGGCAGCAAGGGCGTGCACACCATGCCGGTCGAGGACTACCTCAAGCAGGTGAAGGAGCACCCGAACTGGAAGCTGTACGCCTCCGATCCGCTGTCCAAGGCGCGCGACCTGCTGGAAAACCGCACCCAGTCGCACGAGCAGACACAGGGCAAGCCTGCGGCCGAGCACAAGGCCGCTGCCACCCCGCACGCCGAACTGTACAAGCAGGGTGCGCACAGCGAGGGCGTGCGCAGGGTGCAGGAGCAGCTGGGCCACCTCGGCTACGTCGGTGCCGACGGCAAGCCGCTGGTCGAGGATGGCCGCTTCGGCCGCAACACCGACGCGGCGGTGCGCCAGCTGCAGAAAGACAACGGCCTGGTGGCCGACGGCATTGTCGGGGCGAAGACCCTGGAGGCGATCAAGGACGCCCGCGAACGGCCGTTGCTGAACGACGAGCGGCACCCGCGCAATCCATTGTTCATCCAGGCCAGCAAGGGTCTGGAACTGATGCCGGCAGGCACCTTCAAGGATCGCCACGCGCTGGAAAGCGCCGCTGCGGCCCTGACCAAGGAGGCGCATGCCGCCGGCCTGCAGCGCATCGACACGGTGGTGCCGAGCCCGAACGGTGAGCGCCTGTTTGCCGTGCAGGGCACGATCGGTGACCCCGCCGCCAGCCGCGTGGCGGTGGATACCCGTGCCGCCAGCGAGCAGAGCCTTGCGCTCAGCAGTGGTGCCGTGCAGGGTGCGCCCAACGTGCTGCACCAGCAGCAGGATGCCCAGCAGGAGCAGGCCCGGCAGGCACAGAAGGCGATGGGCATCTAAGCCCGCAGCGCCTTGGGAGAGAAGGGAGGGCCACGTCCGCGTGGCCTTTTCCCTTTCTGCCAGCTGAGCGGCCGAGGCCGCTTTCAGCCTCGCTTCATGCCACCTGCCGCTAGATGAATGCGCAAGCCGCACGGTGGACCAGGCAATGTTCCGGCAACGTTGGAACGCCAGCGTGGACACCACGGCAGCCGGGGCGCCCCACGCCCTCCCTGCCCAGCGTGGCATGCACCTCACAGGAGAACGAACATGCTCAGTACTTCCGCACTCAGCTTCCGTGGTCTGGCGATGGCTCTGGCACTGGTGGCCAGTGTGGCCGTGGTCAGCGATGCCAGCGCGATGTCGAGGAAGGACAAGCGCACCCTGGTCGGCGCCGTGGTCGGTGGCGTGGCCGGCAACCTGCTCTCCAACGGTGATCCTGCCGCCACCGTGGGCGGCGCCGTGGCCGGCGGGGCGATCGGCAACCTGACGACCTCCGACCGCCGCGACCGTCGTTACTACGACAATCGCCGTTACGACGACCGCTACGATCGCCGTTACGACCGTGGCTACTACCGCAGCGGCTACTACGACCGCGGTGACGACCGTCGCTGGCAGCGCGAGCGCTACTACGACAACCGCTACTACCACGACCGCGGCCGCCATCGCGGCTGGTAGGCAGCGCGGCGGCATCACCGCAGCTGATGCACGGACGGGCGGGTCGATGACCCGCCCGTTTGCGTTGGCCGCGTGCATGGCGTTGAATGCGCAGCCTTGGATGTGACTTTCCCCACCGGGGCTGCGGCATGAATTCTTCTTCCCACCGCGTGCAGGGCCTCAACAACGACGAGGTCGCTGCCGACTGGCCACCGATCAGCGCGGCGGACATCGCGTGGCTGCGCCGGCGTTATCCGCAGCTGGGCGAGCACAGCCAACCGCGCTGGCACAGCCCCCGACCGCTGTCGGCCGCCGCCATCGTCGACGGCGTGGACGGCGCGCTGTTCATCAAGCGCCACCACCACAGCGTGCGCAGTGCGGCCTGCCTGGAAGAAGAACACCACTTCATCGCCCATCTCGCCGCCGCCGGGGTGCCGGTAGTACAGGTGCTGCCGGCCACCGATGGCCACACTGCCGTCGAGCATGGCGAATGGACCTTCGAGCTGCATGCGGTTGGCGTCGGTGAGGACCTGTATCGCGACGCGGTGTCGTGGTCGCTGCTGACCGATATCGCGCAGGCCCGTGAAGCCGGACGCGCACTCGCACAGCTGCACCGTGCCGCAGCCAGCTACCACGCGCCCCAGCGCAGCACCCATGTGCTGGTCGCGCGCGACGATCTGATCCGCGCCGACGATCCGATCGCGGCCGTCAAGGCAGGGCTGCACGAGCGCCCCGGGCTGGCCCGCTATCTCGCGCGCATTCCGTGGGAAGCGCAGCTGCAGCGTGACGTGTTGCCGTGGCATGCCGGCCTGGCCAGGCGCCTGCGCGACGAGCCGCGGCTGTGGGCCCACAACGACTGGCATGTTTCCAACCTGCTGTGGCGCGATGGGCAGATCAGCACCGTGCTGGATTTCGGCCTGGCCTCGCCCACCAGCGCACTGTTCGACCTCGCCACCGCGATCGAGCGCAACGCGGTGGCGTGGCTGGAGCTGGAGCGCGGCATGGAGGCGGTGCGCATCGATATCGCGCTGGCCCTGCTCGACGGCTACCGCCAGGTACTGCCGCTGTCGGCGGCACGCGTGCACCTGCTGGCCGACCTGCTGCCGATGGTCCATTTCGACTTCGCACTGTCCGAAGTGGAGTACTTCGAAGGTGTCACCGGCTCGACCGCGAATGCCGACGTGGCGTGGCAGCCCTTCATGCTGGGGCACCCGGCGTGGTTCCACAGCGCGCCGGGACAGGCACTGCTGCAGGCCCTGCACGCGGCAGCCTGAAGGGCGCCGGCTCGCAAATCCGTACCATTTGTAGTGAAATGGTCACCTGAAGCGGGGGTGCCTGGATCTGCCAGGCTGAGAGAGTCCCTTGGAACCTGATCCGGTTTGCACCGGCGTAGGGAGCTTTGAGCCGCAGCCACACCCCCGTCATGGGCCGGTGCACCTGCGCGCCGTCGCTTCGTCTCCCTTGTTGTCCGAAGACGAATCGAATGAACCGCTGCCTGCGCCCCACCCTGCTCTCCCTCGCCCTCTGCGCCGCGCTGCCGCTGCATGCCCGCGAGGCCGAGGCGTCCCCTGATGTGGCTGCCACCGGCGCCGAACGCTCGCCGACCGAACTGGCAGCGGTGCGCGTGCAGGCCGGCAAACCGAAGGCCGATACCTCACGCGTGAACGCCTTCGGTGGCGGCAGCTGGAAGGACACGCCGGCCTCGGTGAACGTGCTCGAGCGCGACTACCTCGATCGCCGCCAGGTGCGTTCGCTGTCCGAGCTGGCCAGCAACGATGCCTCGCTGGGTGATGCGTATGCGCCGGTGGGCTACTACCAGAACATCGCCATCCGTGGCTTCGCGCTGGACGCCGCCACCGGCTACCGCTTCAACGGCCTGTCCATCGCCGGCGAACAGCGCCTGGCGCTGGAGAACGTGCAGTCGGTGGAGATCCTCAAGGGTGAAGCCGGCCTGGCCGCAGGCGTGATGGCGCCCGGCGGCATCATCAACTACATCGGCAAGCGCCCGGCCGAAGTGCGCACCGCCACGCTCGGTACCGATTCGGAAGGCTCGCGCTACGTCGCCGTCGATGTCGGCCACTGGATCACCCCGCGCTTCGGCCTGCGCCTGAATGCCGCGTGGGATTCCAGCAATTCCTATGTCGAGCACGCCGATGGCCGCCGCAATTTCTACTCGCTGGCGGCCGACTGGCTGATCGGCGAACGCGGCAAGCTGGAAGTGGATGCCAACTACCAGACCAGCTCGCAGCGTTCGGTGTCCGGCTACCAGCTGCTGGGCGCGCGTGACCTGCCGCGCGGCGTCGACCGCGAGCACCTGCTCGGCTACCAGCCGTGGCAGCGCCCGGTGGATATCGCCAGCACCAACATCACCGCACTGCACACCTACGACTTCAATGACGCTTGGCAGTCGCGCGTGTCGGTCGGCCACAGCCGGTCGGTGATCGACGACAACGTCGCCTTCGCCTACGGCTGCTACTACGCCACGCAATGCGCCGATGGCACCGTGCCGGGCAACTACTTCGCGCCCAATGGCGACTACGACGTCTACGACTACCGCAGCCCGGGCGACACCCGCCGCAACCAGCAGGCCCGTACCGAGCTGCGCGGCCGTTTCGAGACCGGCAGCGTCGGCCATGAGCTGACCCTCGGTGCCGACTACTTCCGCCGCACCGTGGACAAGCGCCCCAGCGTCAACGAGTACGTCGGCACCACCAACATCCACGAGGCACCGGTGCCGGTGTTCGAGCCGTCGCCGAAGATGCCCGGCCCGTCCGCACGTCGCCTGGACAGCCGCCAGACCGCCTTCTTCGCGCTGGACCGGATCAGCTTCGGTGACGACTGGCAGTGGCTGGCCGGTGGCCGCTTCGTGCGCCTCGACGAGCGCGCCTACGACAAGCGCGGCACCCCGCAGCGCCACAGCCGCCTGTCGCGCTTCCTGCCGCAGACCGCGCTGGTGTGGAAGGCCACCGACCAGCTCAACGCCTATGCCAGTTACGTGCGCGGCATTTCGCTGGGCCAGGAAGCGCCGTTCTGGACCAGCAATGCCGACACCTTCCTGCCGTCGGTGCAGTCGCGCCAGCTGGAAGTGGGCGTGAAGTACGTACCGGTCGAGGCGTTGACCCTGGGTGCGGCCGTGTTCCGCATTTCGCAGCCGTACCAGTACGCCAGGCCGGACAACAGCGACGTGGGCTACACCTTCGTCGAGGAAGGCACCCAGACCCACACCGGCCTGGAGCTGACCGCCAACGGCCAGCTGACCGATGCATTGCAGATCGTGGCCAGTGCCAGCGTGCTGCAGGCGCGTGCGCGCGACACCGGCACGCCGGCTTATGAAGGCCATCAGCTGGTGAATGTGCCGAAGGTGCGGGCCAGCGTGCATGTGGCCTATGCGCTGCCGTTCGTGCAGGGCCTGGATGTCACTGGCGGCTGGCGTTATGCCGGTGCCAACGTCGCACGTGCCGACGGCGGCGTGCGCGCACCGGACTACTCGGTGTTCGACGCTGGTCTGCGCTTCCAGCATCGCCTGCACGAGCGTGCGGTGACCTGGAACCTGTCGGTGGACAACGTGTTCAACCGCTTCTACTGGCGCGATACCGGCAGCAGCGGCGGTGACTACTACCTGTTCCCCGGCGCACCGCGACAGGCCCGCCTGTCGGTGACGTTCGCGCTGTGAGCGGCGTGATGCTCGAGTGGACCGCCGCACTGTGCAGCATCCTTGGCGTCTGGCTGATGGCCCGGCGCCGGCTGGTGGCGTGGCCGGTGGGCCTGCTGTCGGTGACGCTGTACGGGCTGGTATTCGCCGAGGCCAAGCTGTACTCGGACACCCTGCTGCAGGTCGCCTTCGGTGGCTTCCTGGTCTACGGCTGGCTCAACTGGCGGCAGCATGCCGCCGATGAGGGCAGCATCCGCATCGTGCCGCTGGCGCGCGGCAAGCTGCTGCGCGACCTGGCCATCGGCCTGTGTGGTGGCGTGGCGCTGGGTGCGGCCATGCATACCTTCACCGATGCCGCACTGCCCTGGCTGGACGCGATGCTGACCGCGCTGAGCCTGGTCGGCCAGTGGTGGCAGGCACGCCGCCACGTGGCCTGCTGGTGGGTGTGGATCGCGGTGGACGTGGTCTATGTGGGTGCGTACCTGTTCAAGTCGCTGCACGTGACCGCCGCGCTGTACGTGTTCTTCCTCGGCCTGGCCGTGTTCGGCCTGCGCGCATGGAGCGCGGCCGCGCGTGAACCGCAGGTGGCAACGCAGTAGAGCCACGCCATGCGTGGCTGGGGGCCACCGGTAGTCGCCAACCTTGGTTGGCGTGCCTGCCGACCAAAGTCGGCATCTACCAGGCATATCCACGCATGGCGTGAATCTACTTCGGCTCCAGCACCAGCCCCAGCCGCAGCGGCTGGCGCATGTCGGCCGGTGGCGCCGCCTGCAGCGGCGCTGCCTGCAGGGTCGCGCGCAGGTCTGCATCAACCTGGGCATCGCCCAGGCTGTCAAATTCCAGCTTCGAGATGCGGCCATCCGCCGCGATCCACACGCTCACCGGCAGCGGCGTCGGTGCGTCCGGATGTGCCTGCAGCCATTCCAGCACGCGCTGCGCCTGCGGATCCTGCTCCTGCTGCAGGCGCTGCTGCAGTTGGCCCCCCACGGCGGCGGCATAGGCCATCCAGTGTGCAGGAGCTTCCTGCGCGGACACCGCGGCGCACCCCAGTGCCAGCGCACCGAACAACGCGGCCAGCGGCCGCCACCAGCGGCGTGCGCCGGTTGTGTTCCTTGCCATGGCCATCACCTGCTCCTGCACTCGCATCCAACAGCAGATGGTCGGGGCGGTAGATGACAGGCAGATGGCGGTCGCCGCTGCCCGGCGCGATCAATCGCCCAGATCGGCCAGCACTTTGCGCGAGGGCGCGAAGAAGGTCACGCCGGTGGTGGCGGTGGAGAAATCGAGGATGCGGTCGTGCAGCGGCGCGGGATTGCCGATGAACATGCGCTCGAGCATCTTCTCGATCACCCACAGGCGGCGGGTGTAACCAATGAAATAGGTGCCGTACTCGCCACGGCCCGGGTTGGCGAACGGCATGTTGTCGCGCAGGATCTCGTGCTCGCCGTCGGCGTCTTCAATGGTGCACAGGGTCTTGTGCGACTTCTGCGCATCCGCCGGCGCATCATCCAGCTCGATGTTGTCGTGCTTGGTGCGGCCGATGATCGCTTCCTGCGCCTCGGTCTTCTGTGCGCGCCAGGCATCAAGGTTGTGCAGGTACTTCTGCACCACCACATAGCTGCCACCGGCATGTTCGGGATCTTCTTCGCCCACGATGGTGGCTTCCGGCAGCGACAGCCCTTCCGGATTGGCGGTGCCATCGACGAAATCGAGCAGATCGCGGCCATCGAAATAACGGAAGCCGGCCACGTCATCGACCGTCTCCACCGCATCGCCGAAGGCCATCAGCAGGTTGCGCTCGAACGCCACGATCAGGTCCATGGTGCGTGCGCGGATGTGATACAGCAGGTCGCCGGGCGTGGACACGGCGGTGTGGGTCGCGCCCTTGATCTCGCGGAACGGCTGCAGCTCACGCGGCGGCGTGGTGCCCACCAGCGGCTTCCACACGCGGTGACCAATGGCCACGTTGCAGGTGAAGGTGCGCTCGATCTCGCGGATGGCGGTGTTCTTGATCAGGTCATCGGTGCTGGCCAGGACCTCGCGTGCCTTCGCGATCGACGCCTCGTCGTCCTTCACCTTCAGCACCAGGAACGCCGCCGAATGGGTCAGTGGCGCAGTGATCTGCTGCGGCTCGTTGTCGAGCGTGTGGTTGAGGGCGGTGATCGGTGCGGGCTGGGAGTTCACGGCGGTTCCTGCTGGCTTGAGGCGGGCGCATCGCGTGGCGATGTGCGGGCGATCATAGCGGAACCACCTGACCGGGGACGGAGCGGTTCTCGTTCCGTCCACCAGCGAAGGTACGAAGACCTCAATCCACATCACTCCAGACCGCCAACTCGTAGCCATCCAGATCGCGGAACTGGAAGCGGCGGCCACCGGGGAACGCGAACACCGCCTGCACCACCTCGCCCCCAGCGGCAGTCACACGCTGCTGTGCATCGGCCAGGTCCGCGCAGTAGAGGATCACCAGCGGCCCGCCGTGGGCACGCACCGGCGCGTCGGCCACGAAGCCGCCTTTCAGGCGGCCATCGTCGAACTCGGTATAGGCCGGCCCGTAGTCGGTGAACTGCCAACCGAACACCTCGCCATAGAAGCGCTTGCTGCGGGCGATGTCGGCGACGTTGAATTCAATGTTGTCGATGCGGCATTCGGCATCGTGGGGTGCGACGTGGCTCATGGCGTGGCTCCGTGGTGGGAGCCCCAGCTTCAATCAACGTGGCATCGCGGTCTTGAACGAAACGGCCATCATTGGCCCCACTCCAGACGCAGTTCGCGTGCGGTCATGCCACCCAGCTCACGCGCCTCGCGACTGAGATGGGCCTGGTCGGCATAGCCGGCCTCGGCGGCCAGCATCGCCAGCGAGTGCTGTGGCAGCGCGCGGCTGTGGCGAAGAAAACGTTGCAGGCGCAGGATCCGCTCCAGCGTCTTCGCCCCATAGCCGAACTGCGACTGGCTGAAGCGCCGCAGGCTGCGCGGACTCAGGCTCAGGCGTGCCGCCAGCGTATCCAGCGTGGCGTCACCAATGGCGAGCGCCTGAAACAGGGCATGTGCACGCTGCGCCGGGGTATCGAGCGCGGACGCACCCATATGCTGTTGCAGGCAGTGCGCCATCCGCTGCAGGCGCTGTGCAGGCGCGGTGTCACCAATGGAGGCCGCCGCCTTGCTCGCCCACGCGCCCTTCAGATCGGCCAGTGGCACGGCCTGGCCGATGATCTCGGCCAGGGGCAGGCCCAGCGCGGCCAATGCCTGGCCGGGACGGAAGCGTGCCCCCAGCACCTGCGCACCGGGTGCCAGCGCCGGGTGCGCGGCCACGCGGTCCGGGCCGACCACGAACAACGCACCGTCGCGCCAGAGGATATCCACGCAGCCATCGGGCAGTACGGTGATGTGCCCATCGGCATCGTCAGGAAGCTGGCTCTGCCACAGCTGACCAAAGTGGCCGCGCAGCGGCGCAGGCGCCGGATGCTCCTGGTAGGCCGTGCCAGTACCTGCGAGGGGGGAAGAGTCGCCCATGCCGCATTGTCGCGCTACAGGGCCCATAAAAGTGAAGCCCGGCGCGAGGCCGGGCTTCGGTTGGCGTGTGGGAGAGAGAGAGAGTCACACGCCAGCACAACACGCACTAACGACAGGCGTTTGTTACCAGGTGAAGCGCGGGCCCACGAACCACTCGCGGTCGCCAGCCTTGGCCAGCTTCACTTCGCCGCTCAGGCCCCAGTTCTGGTTGAACTTGGCGGTGGCGCCGACACGGCCGTAGAACTCGCCGTCCGGGTTGTAACCGTGCTTCTTGCTGAAATCTTCGTAGCCGGCCATCACGTAGCCTTCCACGTACGGGTTGAACGCGGTGCGCACGCCCACTTCAGTGGAGTAGCCGTTGAAGTCCAGGCCGCGCTTCTCGTCGTACTTCTGGTACGCAACACGGGCCACCAGATCGGTGTTCGGTGCGATGCCGTAGTTGTAGCCGACACCCAGGCGCCACTGGTCGACGTCATTCTTGAACTTGTCGGTTTCCTGGGCGCTGTAGTCGCCAAAGACGTGGAAGTTCGGGTGCACCGCAACGGAACCCTTCACCTTCCAGCCATCGGCGTCGCCGCCCTTGGCATCGGTGTTCACGTAGCCGCCTTCAACGTAGTTGTACGACAGGCCATCGGTTGCCGATGCAGCGAACGGCAGGGCAGCCAGAAGACCCAGGGCAAGCAGCGAATTCTTGTTCATCGGGACACACCTTTAATTATTTTGGTTTCGTCGACCGCCTCCCGGGAGGGGGAGAGAAAGGAGGCGGTCGACAGGTGTGAATTATCCGTTAGGGGGTCTAATCAACCCTGAATATTGAACTGACTGGTGTATAAATAAGGCTGGCGTTCAGGGAACTCTGCATGGCACCGCTGCCGGCTTCTTATACGCACCACGCTCGATGCTTGATGTGGGCACTGATCCTGATCGCCTCGCCGGTCGCGCTGCTGCAGGCACAGGCGGCTGAGCGCATCGTTTCTGCCGGGCACATCGTCGTGCAGACAGACGATGTCACGCGCTTCTTCAAGGTGATGGACGCCAACCAAGGGCGCCCAAGCGCCGATGAACTGCAACACGGCTATCTGGATGCGGGTACGGATGCCCTGCGCAGCTTCACCGACAGCCGTATCGGCTCGATGGAGCGGCTGGCCAGGGCCATCCAGGACAAGCCGGCATTGTTTGCGAAAGCGGGAACCTGCGCGACAGCATTGCCATCGATCCGCACGCGCGTCGCCGCTGCCGTCGATCAGCTGGGCGCCTTGTTGCCGTCTGCGCGCTTTCCCCCGGTCACCGTACTGGTGGGCCGCGGCAACAGTGGTGGCGTGACCACCGAAGCAGGCGTGGTCATCGGCCTGGAAGCGCTGTGCAACGCCGACTGGATGCAGGCCGATGTGAGTGACCGCTTCGTGCATCTGATCGCCCATGAGTATGTGCACGTGCAACAGCCTGGTGCACGCGTGGAGGTCGAGCAGCCCACCCTGCTCTATCAGACGCTGCTGGAAGGCGGCGCCGAGTACGTGGCCGAACGGATCTCCGGGCAACCGGCCAACGCGCATCTGCAGCGTTGGACGCAGGGTCGTGAGTGTGCGCTGGAGCGCGCGTTCCTGCAGGACAGCATGGGCACCGATCTTTCGAGGTGGCTGTACAACGGCCCCGGCGACGATGCGCGCCGTGGAGATCTCGGCTACTGGATCGGCTACCGCATTGCCCATGCCTACGTTGCGCGCGCGCCCGACACGCGCAACGCCATCGCCGAACTGCTGAATGTCCAGCCTGGAAACGCTGCAGCGCTGCTGGAAGCAAGTGGATGGCAACCTGCGTGCGCAGCAGGCGAAAGCGCGCAGGCGCAGATACCGTGATGCCGGCTTCATGCTGGTGAATGGGTGATATTGAACAGGCACAAGGCGCTTGGCCGGCGCAGATCAGCTCGCCTGATCCCGCTTGTTAAGGTTTGTTGATTTACAGGCCTTCACAGCCCATCCACGTACTCAAATTCCAGCTGAAAGCGCTTGGTAGCGACGGGAACAAACGCCGCTATATTCCAGCTTCCCCAGACGAAGGAGGGAGTGCAATGAACCTGAACCCGCAACACATGAAGACGGCCCGCGCACTTGCTGTAGCGCTCATCGCCACCGTCAGCCTTGGCGCCTGCGCCTCTTACAAGAACGAGTTTGCAACCATCAACTCGCGTCTCGATCAGCTCGACGTCAAGGTGCAGGGTGCTGCGCAGAGTGCGGAATCCGCCAACCAGTCCGCACAGCAGGCCAACCAGCGTCTGGACCAGATCGAAGGCCGCGTGCAGCAGCTTGAAAGGGCACCGGCCGGCCGCAAGCCGCGCGGGTAATCGCTCCCTCACTGCTTGAATTGATCCATCTCTGTATCGGGAACCAGTGGCCTTCGCCGGCCACTGGCGTCCTTCCACCCAAGACTGCATTGCAAGGAGCCGTCTCATTCGTACCTACTCCTCCCCTGCACGCCGCGCCCTCCATGCCGCACTGGCCATGGCACTGGTCGTTGCGTGCAGCGGCGTAGCCAACGCCAGGGACAAGGACGCACCTGCATCACCGGTAGCCGCCGTTGATGAACTTCCGGCTGACCAGAGCGTGTCCGAAACGGTGATCGAGCTGGCCGGCTGGGTCGTCGCCAGCAAGGACAACCAGGGCTATCCGTTCGCAGTCATGGACAAGGCGGCGGCGCAGGTTCTGATCTTCAGCGGCGACGGCAAGCTGCGTGGCGCGGCACCGGCGCTGTTCGGTTCGGCCATCGGCGATCATTCCGCACCCGGCGTCGCCAAGCTGGCACTGAGCGCGATTCCCGGCCACGACCGCACCACGCCGGCCGGCCGCTTCATCGGTGGCTACGGCCCCTCCGACGATGCCGGGCGCGTGCTGTGGGTGGATTACGATTCCGCGGTTTCAATGCACCCGCTGCCGCCGGGCAGCCCAAAGGAAAAGCGTGCCGAACGACTGGCATCGCCCACGCCGGACGACAACCGCGTCACCCACGGTTGCATCAATGTCTCGCCCGCGTTCTACGGGCAGATCGTGCAGCCCATGTTCGAGAAGGGCGGCGTGTTCTACATCCTGCCGGACAAGGATTCGATCACGAAGACCTTCCCGGAGTTCGCGCAGAGCCGCGGGGATGCGAAGGACGAAGACGAGAAGGGCGCGCGGCGCGCAAGCAAGTAATACGCTCGTCGGCAGATTGGAATTCAGGAAGCCGCAGCCCCTGCGGCCCGCGCCAATACCGCGGCATGCGCGTCGCCCTTCCGCTCGCTGTAGCGGTCCACCAGGTAGTCCGACCGCCCTCGCGTCAGCAGCGTGAACTTCACAAGCTCCTCCATCACATCCACCACGCGGTCGTAGTACGGCGAGGGCTTCATGCGCCCTTCGTCATCGAATTCCTGCCAGGCTTTGGCTACCGATGACTGGTTGGGGATGGTCAGCATGCGCATCCACCGGCCGAGCACGCGTAGCGTATTGACGGTGTTGAACGACTGCGAGCCACCGCTCACCTGCATCACCGCCAGCGTCCTGCCCTGCGTGGGGCGCACGCTGCCATCTTCCAGCGGCAACCAGTCGATCTGGTTCTTGAACACGCCGGTGACCGTGCCATGCCGCTCGGGGCTGACCCAGACCTGGCCTTCCGACCACTGCGACCACGCACGCAACCGCTGCACTTCAGGGTGGCTCGTGTCCACGCTGTCGAGCATGGGCAGCGCATGCGGATCGAACATGCGGGTTTCGCACCCCAGGTGGCGCAGCAATCGCTCGGCTTCCAGCGCCAGCTTGCGGCTGAACGACTGCGGCCGCAGCGAGCCGTAGAGCAGGAGGATGCGTGGCGGCCCCAGATCTGCCGCGGCGAGCTGGTGATGATTGGGCTGGGGCAATGACGATTCCACCAGATTGGGCAGATCAGGGCTTGTGATTGGCTTATTCATTCGATTATTCTAGAAATATGGAAACGTTAAATGCAATCACCGCCCTCACCGCGCTCGGTCATGCCACCCGCCTGGCTGCCTTCCGCCTGCTGGTGGAGGCTGGCCCGGCAGGGCGCATGGCGGGCGACATCGCCACGGCCCTGCAGGTGCCCCCAGCCACGCTCAGCTTCCACCTGAAGGAGCTGGTGCAGGCCGGGCTGGTGGAGAGCGAAAGCCAGGGCCGCCATGTCTGCTATCGGGCCAACTTCGATGCCATGAACGGCTTGATCGAGTACCTGACGCACAACTGCTGCGCGGGCTCGCCGGACGAGCGGTGCGCGGTGAGCGAACCGGCATGCAGGTGCTGAGATGAAGCCAGACCCCGTGATTCGTGCCGGCACACGCGACGACCTGTCCTCCATCCGGGACCTTCTGCAGCAGGCGCAGTTACCCGTGGCCGATCTGGAAAGCAGCAAGGTCGTGTTTTTCGTCGCAGACCTCGACGGCGTCCCCGTGGGCGCCGTTGGATTGCAGGTTTTCGGCGCCTCGGCGCTGCTCCGCTCCCTGGTGGTGTCTGATGACCGACGCGGCACCGGCCTTGGGCGCGCATTGCTGGCAGTGGCCGAAGAGGTGGCCTGCCGTATGCAGGTCAGGGAACTGGTGCTGCTGACAACATCGGCAGGCACGTGGTTCGCGCGGCACGGCTATGCCGGATGTGATCGCGCGCAGATAGCGGAGGCGATCCGCAGCTCTGCCGAGTTCACTCGTCTCTGCCCGGCCAGCGCGCTTTGCATGTCCAAACCGCTCACTGACCATGGAAGCCACATGACCCGCAATGTCCTCTTCCTCTGCACCGGCAACAGCGCCCGCAGCGTGCTTGCCGAATCCACTTTGCGTGCCTGGGGCGGCGATCGCTTCACCGCCTTCAGTGCCGGCAGCCAGCCCACCGGCCAGGTCAATCCGTTCGCACTGGCGCAGCTGCAGGCCGAAGGCATGCCGATCGATGGGCTGCACAGCAAATCGTGGGATGTGTTCGTGGACGCGGCCCCGATGGACCTGGTCATCACCGTATGCGATTCGGCGGCCGCCGAAGCTTGCCCAGTGGTGTTCGGTGACTTCATCCGCAGCCACTGGGGCCTGCCCGATCCGGCGGCCGTCGCGGGTAGCGATGCCGACAAGGCCGCAGCATTCGCGCAGGCCCATGCCATCGTGAAGCTGCGACTGCGTGCATTGCTCGCGCTGCCCGAATCGTTGTGGTCCGACCGCACGACGCTGCAGCACGCGCTGGACCGGATCGGCCGGCTGCTGCCGACCGACGGCGCGCAGTGACGGTGCCACTGCCATGAGCCTGTTCGAGCGACACCTGACGCTGTGGGTTGTGCTGTGCATTGCGATGGGCACGCTGCTGGGCCATGTCCTGCCCGATGCCTTCGCGGTGCTGGCCTCCGCCGAAGTGGCCAAGGTCAACCTGCCGGTTGCACTGCTGATCTGGCTGATGATCATCCCGATGCTGCTGAAGGTCGACTTCACTGCGATGCGCCAGTTGCAGCAGCACTGGAAGGGCATCGGCGTAACGCTGTTCATCAACTGGGCGGTGAAGCCGTTCTCGATGGCACTGCTGGGCTGGCTGTTCCTGCGCCATGCCTTCGCCGACTGGTTGCCCGCAGCACAGATCGACAGCTACATCGCCGGGCTGATCCTGCTGGCGGCCGCGCCCTGCACCGCCATGGTGTTCGTGTGGAGCAACCTGTGCCGTGGCG
Organism: Stenotrophomonas sp. GD03877; assembly: GCF_029840555.1. Classification (NCBI taxonomy): domain Bacteria; kingdom Pseudomonadati; phylum Pseudomonadota; class Gammaproteobacteria; order Lysobacterales; family Lysobacteraceae; genus Stenotrophomonas; species Stenotrophomonas sp. GD03877. The sequence goes on from NZ_JAOCCT010000027.1 coordinate 31,847, forward strand.
ATGCCAACTTCACCCTGAGCCAGGTGGCGTTGAACGACGCGATCATGGTGGTGGCCTACGCGCCGGTGGTTGCACTGCTGCTGGGCCTGTCGGCGATCACCGTGCCGTGGGATACGTTGCTGCTGTCGGTGGGCCTCTACATCGTGGTGCCGGTGCTGGTGGCTGCGTTGCTGCGGCGCTGGATCCTGATGCGTCGTGGCGAGGCAGCGTTGCAGCGGGTGCTTCGCAAGCTTGGGCCCGTCTCGCTGTGTGCGCTGCTGCTCACACTGGTCCTGCTGTTCGGCTTCCAGGGCCAGCAGATCGTGAAGCAGCCGCTGGTGATCGCACTGATTGCGGTGCCGATCCTGATCCAGGTCTATTTCACTTCCGGCCTGGCTTACCTGCTCAATCGTCGCCTGGGCGTGGCGCATTGCGTGGCCGGCCCTTCGGCGTTGATTGGTGCCAGCAATTTCTTCGAACTGGCGGTAGCCACCGCGGTGGGACTGTTCGGCGTGCATTCGGGGGCTGCGCTGGCGACGGTGGTTGGTGTACTGATCGAGGTGCCGGTCATGTTGTCTGTGGTGCGGATCGTGAACCGTACTCAAGCCTGGTACGAGAGACGCGAAGAGCACTGACACACCGGAGTGCGCCGAAGTCGATTTACGTTCTTCGCCCCGCACTGTCGTCATCGGCCTGGTGGAGTGCCCGTACGCCACGTCATCAACTTCGACCCATGTCGCATATTCCCCATGCCGCTACGGACGTTGCGGCGCCTGCGTCTGCGACCGCTTAACAGCATGCAAAAATGCCAAAAGCGTCTTTGATCAAGCGTTGAATGCAACTGTTCTGATTGGCGTTGCGCAGCGACGGCGGTACAGATGGTGGGCCGCCGGAAAATGGGTGGCCGGGCCTCGAAAACCCGTTAGATCACGAACGTTGTTTGCGCTTGCCAGCCGGCGTCACCCCGCGTGGCGCCGGCTGGCATTCCGTCTGCCGGCTATGGCGGGCGGAGCGTGGAGGCCTTGCGCCTGCCGGTCTTGTTCGTGATCTCCCGGTTTTCGAGCCACGTCTCCGCCCGCCACCTCTATGTGGCGGTTACCGTCTGTCCTGCACGGAGCCCTTGCCATGAGCACACCCGAATCCTCCCGCCTGCGCGCGCAGTACGTGCCCGCCAACGCGGACGCGCCCTCGGAAGCACTGCACCCGCACGATCCGCACGGTTTCATCGCCACGCTCGACCGCATCGGCAAGGGCGCGGCCGCCGACGGCCAGCCCTGGCCCGAACGTCATCAGATGCCAGGGCGCCGCATGGCGCTGGCCGACGCGGACTGTGCGTTGGCCGGGCTGCGCGTGGCGCTGGAAATGCTGCTGGCTGCCGAGCGCGTGCGCCAGAACGGACCCGACGAGGAGTACGCAGGCGACCGCGTGATGGAGGGCCTGATGATGGCCAGCCTGTCGCTGGCCGCACAGGTCAGCGCGCGCATGCGGCCGGAAGGGTAATACGGGGAACAACGCTCACTGCAGCACCGGGCACGGCCCGGCGCTGCGGAGCGCGCCACATCACTCGCAGAGCGCGCTGTCTTCCTTCAACGCGGCATCCTGCAGTGGCTGGCGCTGTTCGATCTGCGCACGCTGTTCCGCCGTCGGCTCGCCCAGCCACCACACACGGCAGCGCGCGGTAAGACGGCCGACCAGCTTCGACTGATTGGGCGAGTACAACATCGCCAACGCGGTGCCGGGGCAATCGTGGGCCTGGCAGGCGGTGTAGAACCACCACGGCTCGCCCTGCAGCACCAGCAGCTCGCCAGGGCCGCTGGGTCCGCTCAACAGGCGCTTGCGCAGCGACGGAATGTCCTTGTCGGTGGATTCGGCGTCCTGCGTGCCCTTCATCAGCGCATCGAACGCTGCCAGCACCTTCGGGTCCTTGCGGCCGCAGTCGTCCACGGTGTTGCCGCCGACCAAGGTGAAGAAGTGGGTCGCCAGCGGGTTGTCCTTGCAGGTGAGTTCGCCGCCGGCACTCGGGTCTTCCGGTTCGCCTTCGTTGTCCCACACAGCGGGATCCACGCCTTCTTCGATGGACGGTTCCTTCTCGACCACGGTGGCCGTGGCGGCCGGTGCTTCGGTGGTCGGCGCTGTCGCCGCAGCAGGTGCAGTCTCACCAGTCTTCTCCGGTGCCTGTCCGCAGGCTGCAAGCAGCGCGGCCATCATCGCCATCCCTGTGATTCGCATCTTCATCGCGTGTCCTTGTCTGATCTGCGCTGCATTCGCCGAATTGGCGGCCGCGTGATTCTAACCAGCACCGCGCTAGGATGCGTTCGTAGCTTCCCGTCATCGCCTGGAGCCGGACGCATGCGCCGTACACCACTCGCCATGATCTTCTGCAGTGCCCTGCTGCTTGCAACGCCCGCAATGGCGTTCGGAGCTGAAGGCTCGACGCCTGCGCGCCTGCCCGATACCCCCCTGCCCGCACCGCTGGATCGCGTACTGCGCGATTACGAGCAGGCGTGGCGCACCGGTGATGTCAAGGCACTGGCTGCGCTGTTCGCCGAAGATGGCTTTGTGCTGCAGAGCAACCAGCCGCCGGTGCGCGGCCGCAGCGCGATCGAGGCCGCGTATGCCGGCCAGGGCAGCAGTCCGTTACGGCTGCGTGCGTTGGCGTATGCGGTGGAGGGGAATACGGGCTACATCATCGGTGCGTACAGCTACGGCAACAACGTGGGCGATACCGGCAAGTTCACGCTCACGCTGAAGCGTGAGGGGAATGGGCCGTGGATGATCTTCTCGGACATGGACAACAGCAACGCGCGGCCGCGCGCGCGGTGATGAATGCCGCCGGGCATGGCCCGGCGCTACCGGGCGCCAACCAAGGTTGGCAGCTACCAGAAGCGGGTTCCGTCCTAGATCCACGCTATGCGTGGATGGGGCGCGCACAAAAAACCCCGGCGCGTGGCCGGGGTTTTTCGATTCACTTGAACAGCGTGTCCGGGTACTCCGGTTTCTGTTCCCGCGCCAGCAGCGCGCGCAGTCCTTCTTCCGGTGTCTGCTCGCCGTGCAGCACGGCACGCACGCGGTCGGAGATCGGCAGGTCGATGCCATGGCGGCGTGCCTGTCGCATCACTTCGTCGGCGGTCTGCACCGACTCGACCACCTGGCCGATTTCGCGCACGGCATCCTGCAGCGTCTGGCCACGGCCCAGGGCCAGGCCCAGGCGGCGGTTGCGCGACAGGTCGCCGGTGCAGGTCAGCACCAGGTCGCCCAGGCCCGCCAGGCCCATCAGCGTTTCCGGCTTGGCACCGATGGCAGCGGCCAGGCGCAGCATCTCGTTGAGGCCACGGGTGATCAGGCCGGCACGGGCGTTCAGGCCCAACTGCATGCCATCGGCCACGCCGGTGGCCACGGCCAGCACGTTCTTCATCGCACCGCCCAGCTCGGCACCGACCATGTCGTCGCCGGTGTAGGCGCGGAACGCTGGGCCATGCATCGCTTCGGCCACCGTCTGCGCGAACTCGGGCACGTCGCCGTGCACGGTGATCGCGGTCGGCAGGCCCTGGGTCACTTCCTTGGCGAACGACGGTCCGGTGACGACGGCCAGCGGCACGTCCTCGCCCAGCACTTCGCGCGCCACTTCATGCAGGAAGCGGCCCGAACCGGGTTCGAAGCCCTTGGTGGCCCAGGCCACGCCGGCACCGGCCGGACGCAGCGGCGCCAGCGCACGCACGGTTTCACCGAAGGCGTGCGACGGGGTCACCACCAGGATCCAGGCCGCGCCCTCCACCGCCGACGCCAGGTCGGTAGTGGCACGCAGGCTGTCCGGCAGCGGGATGCCCGGCAGGTAGCGCGGGTTCTCGTGGCGCTGGTCGATGGCTTCGACCACGGCAGCGTCGCGCCCCCACAGCACGGTCGGGTGACCGTGCCGTGCGAGCAGGCTGGCCAGCGCGGTTCCCCAGGAACCGGCGCCAAGCACGGCGATCTTGTCAGCGGGAGTGCTCATCCGTGACGTCGCGGCAGGAATCAGGCGTTGCCAGCCGGCTCGGAGTCAGCCAGCGACGGTGCGTCGCCCTGCTCCTGGCGCTGGCGCAGGGTTTCTGCGTACAGGCCTTCGAAGTTGATCGGCTGCAGGAAGAACGGCGGGAAGCCGCCGGCCTGGATCAGGTCGCTGACCAGCTGGCGCACGTACGGGAACAGGATGTTCGGGCACTGGGTGCCGAGCAGCACGTCGATCGACTGCGGGTCCAGGCCGACCAGGCCGAACACGCCGGCCTGCTTCACTTCGGCCACGTAGGCGGTGCGCTCACCGGCCTGGCAGGTCAGGGTCACGGCCAGCACGACTTCGAAGGCGTTCTCACCCAGGCGCTGCACCTGCTGGTTCAGGTTCAGCTGCAGCTCCGGCTGCACCTGGTCATTGAAGATGGTCGGAGCGTTCGGCGACTCGAAGGAGACGTCCTTGACGTAGATCTTCTCGACGGTGAAAGCGGGGCCGGTGGCGGCATCGACCGGCGCAGCGGCGCCGTTGGTGATCTCTTCGGACATTTCCAGTAACTCCAATGAATGCAATGAAAACGATGGTCGAACTACTGCGATGGGGGCGGGATCAGGCCCATACAAGGCCGGATACGCCACCTGCGGCAATCAGTTGCGGCCCTTGACCAGCGGCAGCTCGGCCTGCTGCCAGGCGGGAATGCCGCCGTCGAGCACGTAGACCTTCTCGAAACCGGCCTTCTTCAGCGCCTTCGCGGCGGTTTCCGAAGCGTTGCCGCTGCGGCACACCAGCACCACCGGCGACTGCTTGGCATTGGCCACCAGCTTGTTGTCCGGGCCGAAGGCACTGGCCTGGGCGTTGCGGCTGCCGGCAATGTGGCCCTTCTCGAAGTCACCGCTGGCCGACAGGTCGACCACCACCGTGCCACCCGCGTTCATCAGCTGGGTCAGTTCGGCGGGCTTGATGCCCTTGAAGCCCCGGAACAGGCGGCGGATCTCGGTGACGATGATGGCCACGGTCAGGCCGACCAGGGCCGCGGACAGCATCGGGTTTCGGCCTGCAAAGGCCAGCAACTCTTCGTAATTCACTCAGGTCACGGGTCGATTAAGCGGGCGCCGATTGTCGCACAAGCCGGACGCGGCCCGTCACTGCCCCTTCCACAGGTCCGGCAGGCCAGCGGTCTGCCACCAGCGCTTGGCCTCGGCATCCCAGCGCCAGCGCTCGACCACCACCACGGTGCGTTCGGCCTGGGTGTTCTGGTTGATCACCCCGATTTCGACCCGGCGCTCGACCAGGCCCCCGTCCAGCGAGGCGCTGCTGCGCTCACGGTAGGACGACACGCGCAGCTGCGCGTAGCGGTTGAGCTCGAACTCGGTGGGCGGCTTTTCCTTGCGCAGCGTGGGGTCCAGATAGCCGATCGCATCGTCCATGCTGCCCCAGCGGATGGTGGCGCCGTAGGCGATCTGGGTCTCTTCCAGCAGCTTGCGCTGCTTGCGGCTGAGGTCGTCGGCCGAAGCCACGGCGCTGACCAGCAGCAGGGAACACATCAGGAACTGGATGAGGCGGCGCATCGGTGGTTTCCCCAGAACGTCAGCCTGCCATCCTACCCTTTGGCGAAGGCAACGAAGCGACCGCTGAACTCGGCGGCGGGCTTGCCATCGGCACCGGGCTGGGTGGCGATGATGCTGATGCGGGCCTTGCGGCGCTGCCGGAAGGTATTCAGGAAGGCATCCCAGCCGGTGGCTTCGGCCGCTTCGGCGTGGGCGTGCAGGTCTTCGTAGACCGGCGCCAGGTAGCGCAGGTTGCTGTCGGCCACGTAGACCTCGGCATCGTGGCCGGCCAGGCGCAGGCGCAGGCTGACCAGTGCCCAGCCCGACAGGGTCAGCACCGAGGCCAAGCTGCCACCGAAAGCGTTGCCCTTGTCGTTGACGTTGGCGGCCAGCGGCGCGGTGATGCGCAGCACGCCATCGGCATAGCCGTCGAGCTGGATCTGCATGGCGCGGACCGCCGGCATGCAGTCCAGCACGTCCTGCAGGGCGGCCAGCGAGGAAGTCAGAGCATCAACGGACATCGGAGCAGAGACCACGACAACGAAGGGCCCGCATAATGCAGGCAATGGCCGACCATACGATACCCACTGGCGCCGCCGGTTCCGAGCCGGGCTGGACCTTCATTTCGCTGCGGCCGCAGGGCCAGAATTCCGCGCTGCGCCGCGCCGTTGCTGGGCTGGGCGGGCATGTGGTGGCCCTGCCGCCCTGGCGTCTGCAGCGCCTGAACGGCACGCCAGTGGTGCGTCAGCTGCAACGCACGCTGAACTGCGATCGGGTGGTGTTCACCAGCCCGGCCGCCGTTACTGCGGCCGCCACCCTGCTGCCACTGGCCGAAGCACAACGCAGCCCGTGGCTGACCGTGGGCGAAGGCACCGCGCGCGCGCTGCGGGCGCAGGGCGTCGCCGAGGTACATGCACCGCAGCGGATGGACAGCGAGGGCCTGCTGGCGCTGCCGGTGCTGGCCGAGGTGCAGGGCCTGCGCATCGGACTGGTCACCGCCCCCGGCGGGCGCGGCCTGATTGCTGCACACCTGCAGGCCGCCGGCGCCACGATCGAACGTGCCGATGTCTATCAGCGCTACCTGCTGCGCCTGTCGCCCCGCACGCTGGCTCGATTGGCGTATTCAGCGCAGCCGTGGGTGCTGGCGGTCAGCAGTGGTGAGGCGTTGCTGCATTTCTGGCAGCAGCTTCCGCCGGCATTGCAGCAACGCTTTCAGGCACACGCCACCGTGGTCGTGGCCAGCGAACGGCTCGGCGAACAGGCGCACGCATTGGGGCTGCAACGCGTGGCGCGCGCGGCCGGGCCCACCACGGCACAACTGGTGGCCGCTGCACACGCCACGCTCACCGTCCCGGCAGCGACCTGAACAGGGACGTGGGTCACGCTTGCCGCTGTGGTCGGCAACAGTGATGCTGTGCACAACGCGGCCTGCCGGAACCTGACCGGCGACGTTGCCGACAAGGAAGCCCCATGAACGAGACTCCGCCCGTTTCCCCGCCCCGTCGACCCGTGCGCTGGCTGTTGCCGCTGGCCGGGGTGGTCGTGCTTGGCGTGGGCGGCTATGCCGGCTGGTACGTCTGGCAACAGCAACAGCACGAACAGGAAGCGCAGGCACAGACCACGGCCGTGCAGCTGCAGGGCCTGCAGGCGACGCTGGATGCATTGCGCCGCGACCAGCGCGCGACCAGCCAGCGCCTGCAGGATGCGGCGACCACCAACCGCGTGCTGCGCGACGAGATGCTGGGCCTTTCGCAGCGCAGTGCATTGCTGGAAGAGAACCTGGCCAAGCTGGCCGACAGCGCCAACCAGGGCCGCCAGGCGGTACAGCGCGATGAGGCCGAGCTGCTGTTGACCCAGGCGGCACAGCGACTGAACTACGCCGACGACGTGGACGGCGCACGCCGCCTGTATGCACAGGCCGCCACCGCCTTGGCCGATCTGCCCGACAGCGACGGACTGAATCTGCGCCAGGCCCTGGTGCAGGAGCGCGATGCACTGGATTCCCTTGGTGCCGGCCCGCGCGCGCAATCGCTGCAGCGCCTGGATAGCCTGGCCAAAGCCCTGCAGGGCCTGCCCTCGCAGGTAACAGGCGGCAGCGCGCCCGGCGCCGGCAAGCCCTGGTGGCAGGCCACGCTGGCCCCGTTCGTGGACATCAGCCCCAGCCGCCAGAACGGTCCGCTGACGGCCGCCGAGCGCCGCAATGCAGACGATGCACTGCAACTGGAACTGACCCTGGCGCGCGCCGCGATCGAACGTGGCGACCGCACCGGCCGCGATACTGCGCTGGCACGCGTGGAGCATTGGGCGCAACGGCGCTGGCCGGATTCACCGGCCCTGCGCGCGCAACGTGCTGAACTGAAGGCCTTGCGCGAGCTTCCGCTGCAGGCCAGCAACGCTGTTCTTGGCAGCACCCTGCAGCAGCTGCGTACCCAGACCGACCGGAGGTAATCCCCCATGAAACCCTTGCAATCCCTGGTCGTGCTGTTGCTGGCCGTGGCCATCGGCGTGGTTGCCGCGCAATGGCTCGGCGCCGATGACCTCAACCGCTTCGGCGAAGTGACCCTGCGCTACGGCGGCTACGACTACCACAGCAACCTGCCGAAGGTGGCGCTGCTGTCGGTGATTGCGGTGCTGGTGCTGTGGCTGCTGTGGAGCCTGATCGCTGCACCGTTCCGCGCCTGGGGCCGCTACCGCCGCAAGCAGGGCCGGGTGCGCCTGATCGACGGCCTGCAGGCCTATGAGCACGGCCAGTGGCAGCGTGCCGAGAAGCTGCTGGACGGCGCCGCCAAGGATCCGGAAGTGAGCGCGGTGGCGCTGGCCAACGCCGTGCGCAGTGCGCAGGCGCGTGCCGACGGCCCCGCCGGTGAAGCGCTGCTGCAGCGCCTGGGCGAAAGCGATGCCACCCTGCAGGCGCTGCTGCGCGCCGAACAGCTGCTGGCGCGCGACCTGCCGGTGGATGCGATCAACACGTTGGATGTGGCGGCGATCCAGCCGCTGCCGCCGCGTGGTCTATGGCTGCGAACCGAAGCGCTGGCACAGGCCGGTCGCGCCCACGAGGCGTATGGCCAGCTGGGTGCACTGCGCCAGAGCAAGGTGCTGCCGACCGACGCGAACAGCGAGCTGGAAGCACGCCTGGCGGCACAGGCGCTGCTGGAAGCGGCCGACGTCAACGCGCTGGCCGCGCAATGGGAAGCCACGCCGAAGGCGCTGCGCCCCACCCCGGACGTGGTTGGCGCCTATGCCAGCCGCGCGGTAGCCCTGAACTGGGACGAGCCGGCGCTGCTGGCGCTGGAACAGGCCCTGGACCATCGCTGGGACGACGAACTGGTGGCGCTGTATGGCCGCCTGCCGGCCGAGCGCCTGGCCACCCGCCAGAGCAACCTGGCGCGCTGGCGCAACGTGCATGACGAGTCGGCCGCGCTGCGCCTGGCACAGGGCCGCGTGGCCCTGGCCCAGCAGCAGTGGGATGCCGCCGATGCGTTCCTGCATGAGGCCATCGCCGCCGGCGCCGGTGCCCAGGCGTGGGAGGCACTGGGTGAGCTGTTCGCGCAGCGTGGCGAGCACGCGCTGGCCGCGCAGTGCCTGGCCAACGCGCTGCGACTGCAGCGCGGCGAGGACAGCGTGGAGCTGGTGCGCGGCATTGAGGCACCTGCACGTGCCACGGTGGAGGAGCAGCCGATCGCAGTGCAGCCGCCGGTGTATGACGCCAACGAAGAGCGCGACGAATTCGGTAATCCGCGGTTGACGTAAGCATGGCTGAGGTGTGCCGACCAACGGTCGGCACCCACCGATGGATGCGATCAGCGTTCGACGATCGCCACCACGCCCATGCCGCCGGCGGTGCAGATCGACACCAGCGCGCGGCCGCCGCCGCGTTCGGCCAGCTGCTTGGCGGCCGTAGCAATCACGCGGGCGCCGGTGGCAGCGAACGGGTGGCCGGTGGCCAGCGACGAACCCAGCAGGTTGATCTTGTCCGGGTCGATGCGCCCCATCGGTGCGTCCAGGCCCAGGCGGTTGCGACAGTAATCCTCGCTCTCCCACGCACGCAGGGTGCACAGCACCTGCGCGGCGAAGGCTTCGTGGATCTCGTAAATGTCGAAGTCCTGCAGGGTCAGGCCATTGCGCTTGAGCATTTCCGGCACAGCCACGGTCGGTGCCATCAGCAGGCCCTCGCCATGCACGAAGTCCACCGCAGAGACATGCGCATCGCGCAGATAGGCCTGCGGCTCATGGCCGTGCGCACGTGCCCACTCTTCGCTGGCCAGCAGCACGGCGGCGGCGCCGTCGGTCAGCGGGGTGGAGTTGGCGGCGGTGAGCGTGCCGCGGCCGGAGACCTTGTCGAAGGCCGGCTTCAGCGTGGCCAGCTTTTCCAGCGAGGTATCCGGGCGCAGGATGTTGTCGCGCTCGACGCCGCGGAACGGTGCGATCAGGTCGTTGAAGAAGCCACGCTCATAAGCGGCAGCCAGCTTCTTGTGCGACGACACCGCCCACTCGTCCTGCGAGTCGCGCGAGATGTTCCATTCCTTGGCCATGTCCTCGCAGTGGTCGCCCATGCTCTTGCCGGTGCGCGGCTCGGCCACGCCCGGGAACTCGGGCTTCAGTTCGGAGAACTTGAAGCCGGCGGTCAACGCGCGGATCTTGTCGCCGGTGCTCTTGGCACGGTTGGCGGCCAGCAGGCGCGCGCGCAGCTTCTTGCCGTAGACGATCGGCACGTCGGAGGTGGTGTCCGAACCACCGCCGATGCCCGATTCAATCTGGCCCAGCGCGATCTTGTTGGCGACGGTGATGATGCTGTCCAGCGAGGTGCCGCAGGCGCGCTGCAGGGTGATGCCCGGGGTCAGCGGCGACAGGCCGGAGGACAGCGTGGCTTCGCGGCCCAGGTTCCAGTCGCTGGAGTGCTTGATCACCGCACCCATCGCCACTTCACCCAGCTGCTGGCCGTGCAGGCCGAAACGTTCGACCAGCGCGCCCAGCGTACGGACCGACATGCCGAGGTTGCCGACATCCGAATACGCGGTGTTCTGGCGGCAGAACGGAATGCGGACGCCACCGAGGATGGCGACGGGACGAGCGTTGGGCATGGAGATACCTGGCATGGATGAGGGTGTCTGCAACATGGCCTGCACGACGGAGCAGGCATAATGGAGCCAAGTGTAGCTGCCGCCCTGTGATGGGCCAACCGTGGAACCATGAGCAAACCCGACCCCGCGATGAATGCCCTTGGCGTGCTGGCCCTGGAACTGGCCGGCGGCGAAATCCCCCGCCAGGCGGTGCTCAGCGCTGAACAGGCCGGTGAACTGGCCGATCGCGTCGGCCGCGACCTGTCCAAGCTGGTGCCGCAGGTGGCCGAGCTGGACCTGGTGTTCGCCGCCGCCCATTTCGACCCGGCCGAAGTACTGCGCCCGGGCTGGCCGATCCATCGCCGCCTGGAAGAACTGCAGATGCGTGCGCCGGGCCGCAACCAGGGGCCGCGCCTGCTGGCGTTCGGTACTGACGCCCAGGGTGACGTGCCACTGCCGTTCCAGGCCGATGCCAGCCTGGTGGGCGGTGGCCTGCGTGTGGTGCCGTTCCTGCTGACCGGCAGTGACGTGGCCACCACCAATGCGGTGGCCGAGGCGCTGGAAGAGACGCTGCTGGCCAACGGCATGGCGCATGCCGACACCGCGTTGATGGCGCAGAACACCTTTGGTGCGCGCATCGAGCACGCGCGCTATTTCACCGTGAACGACCTGGCCGCGATGATGTCGATGCAGTACGACAACCAGGGCTTGGCCGCGCTGTGGCCGCTGATCGAGACGGCGATCATGGCGCCGGGCGAGGACGAGTGGCTCAATGCCGCGCCCGAGCCGCTGCTGCGCTATACCCATGGCGAGGCACGCATGGCGCTGTTCGACCCGGCCGGCTGGTGCGCGCACTACGATCATGGCAAGAACGACTGCGACCGCCTGAAGGGCATCTACGAGCAGTTCCTGATGCGCCAGCGGCAGATGGCCGCCGTGCTGGAAGCGCACGGCGTGCCGGTGCTGTTCGTGCACTGCGAGGCAGGGCAGGACGCGCGCGAGCTGCTGGCGCGCTGACAGGAAACGGGCGCCGCGTGTTGTAGAGCCGAGCCCATGCTCGGCTCAGGCCGCCGGAAGCACAGCCGAGCGTGGGCTCGGCTCTACAGGAAGCGATGCAAAGAAAAACGCCGGCTTGCGCCGGCGTTTTCCGTTCCCAGCAGGATCGCCCTTACGGGGCCTTCTGGATCACCGCACATGCCAGGCGCGCGCCGGCGTTGCCGGTCGGCTGGGTCTTGTAGTCGTCCGCGTCGGCGTGGACGATCAGGCCACGGCCGATGATGTCGAAGTCATCACCCTTGCCGATGTTGACGTTGCTCGACACCGGGCCGTCGATGGTGGCCACGCCCTTGTCGTCGGCCTTGATGTTGGGCATGTCGCCACCGTGGTGCGGATCAGCGGACACGCTGCCGTGATCCTGCTTGCCCGGGTTGAAGTGGCCACCGGCGCTCATGCCGTCCGGGGCGCTGCAGTCGCCCTTCTCGTGGATGTGGAAGCCGTGCTCGCTGCCCGGCTTCAGGCCGCTGATCTGGCCGGTCACGTGGACCTTGCCGTCAACCACCTTGAAGGTGACGCTGCCCTTGGTCTCGTTGCCCTGGGTCGGTGCCAGTTCGGCGGTGGCGGTGGCATCGGTGGCCGCTGCAGCGGCCGGCGCCGGCGTTGCGGCCGGTTCGGTGGTGGCGCCGTCGGCCGGTGCGGCCGGCGGGGTTTCAGCCTGCGGCGCGGCCGGCTGCTGGTTGCAGGCCGCCAGGCCCAGTGCAGCAATGGCTGCGAACAGCGACGTGTGGATCAAACGCATGGAATCTCTCCCTGGATGATGCCTGCAGTGATCAGCGGACAACCCGGATCACGCCACAGGCGATGCGGACGCCGGCATTGCCGGCGGGCTGGCTGCGATAGTCGTCGGCGTTGGCATGCACGACCAGTGCACGTCCGGCGATATCGGTGGCGGCGCCTCCGCCAAGGGTAACGCCCTTGAGGTGGATATCGACGTTGGCGCGGCCCTGGGCGTCGGCACGCAGATTGTCCATGTCGCCCAGGTGGTGCTTGCCGGTGCCGGCGCGGCCATGCGCAGCGCCACCGGGATTGAAGTGATTGCCGGCACTGCTGGCGTCCACCGCGCTGCAGTCGCCACGCTCATGGATGTGGAAGCCGGCCTGCTGCATCGGCTGCAGGCCACCGATCAGGCCGGTGATGTGGAGACCACCGGGCTCCACCATCAGCGCGATGCGGCCACTGACGATACTGGCCGAGGCCGGCGAGAGATTGGCCTCGGCCTGTTTCGCGGCGCTGACCACGGTCGGTGGCGGCGGGGTGGGCTCGGCCTTCTTCGGCGCACTGCCACAGGCAGACAGCAGCACGGCGGCGGACAACGGCAGGATGGCGAAGGACAGACGCATCGAAGACTCCTTGCAGGTGACACTACGGACGGCATCGTCCATGAACGATCAACGGTTCGGCAAGCGGGCGCGAGGATCGCGTGCAGGGACCGTTCAATGGCCCCCGCGGCGGCGGCCAGCGCCCAGTTTGCGGGTAAGGGTATTGCGGCCCAGGCCCAGGCGGGCAGCGGCTTCGGCACGACGGCCATGGGTGATCTGCAGCGCGGCCTCCAGCAGGGCATGGTCGACCCGCTCGCGCACCTGCGCGTGCAGCCCTTCCACGCCTTCGGCCAGCTGACGGCGTGCCCATTCGGCCAGCAGCGCTTCCCACTGGCCTGGATCGGCACCGCTGGTGCTGCTGCGACGGCCGCGCGTGCGGTTGAGCGCGGTATCGACGTCGGCCACGCCGATGGTGTCGGCGGCGGCCAACGCCGCCATCCGCCAGCACACGTTTTCCAGTTCGCGCACGTTGCCCGGCCAGTCGTGTTCGCGCAGCGCCTGCAGTGCGGCAGCGGTCAGGCGCTTCGGCGGCGTATCCAGCTTGCGTGCGGCGGCGGCCAGGAAGGTGCTGGCCAGTTGCGCGATGTCCTCGCGGCGCTCGCGCAGCGGCGGCAGCTGCAGGCGCACCACATCCAGGCGGTGCAGCAGGTCGGCACGGAACTTCCCCTGTGCAACCAGCCCTTCCAGATCCTGATGGGTGGCGGCAACCACGCGCACGTCGACGCGGATCAGTTCACGGCCACCCACGCGGAAGAACTCGCCCTGCGCCAGCACGCGCAGCAGGCGCGTCTGCAACGGCAACGGCATGTCGCCGATTTCATCAAGGAACAGGGTGCCGCCGTTGGCCTGCTCGAAGCGGCCGATATGGCGGCGCTGCGCGCCGGTGAAGGCACCAGCCTCGTGGCCGAACAACTCGCTTTCCAGCAGCTCTGACGGGATTGCAGCGGTATTGAGCGCGACGAACGGCCCCTGCGCGCGCGGCGATTCGCGATGCAGCGCATTGGCCACCAGCTCCTTGCCGGTGCCGGTCTCGCCGGTGATCAGCACCGCCAGCGGCGCCTGCGCCAGGCGGCCGATGGCCCGGAACAGCGCGCGCATCGGCGGGGTATCGCCCACCAGTTGCGGCGGTTGGTCGCTATGCGCTTCCGCCGCAGGTGTGGGCGCCGCCAGTGCCGGCGCAATTGCCGGCAGCACACGCTGCGCCAGCGCCACCGCGTCGTCCAGGTCGAACGGTTTGGACAGGAATTCATGCGCGCCACCACGGAACGCACCGGCCGTGCTGGCCACATCGGTATAGGCCGACATCACCACCACCGGCAGCTGCGGCAGCGCGGCCTTGAGCTTGTCCAGCAGCACCAGGCCATCGTCGCCAGGCATGCGCACATCGGTGAACAGCAACGCCGGCGGCGGGCCATCGCTCAACGCCTGCAGGGCGGGGGCGGCGCTGTCGAAATCGACGACCTGGTAGCCCGCCTCGCGCAGCGCGGTGCACAGCACGAAGCGCACGGCACGATCGTCGTCGACCACCCAGATGCGCTGCGGGGACGAAGAAGACTCAGACATCGCGCGGGGCCTCCTCGGCCGGGGCGGCGCCACTGACGATCGGCAGCAGCAGGGTGAACACGGTATGGCCCGGGCGCGAGCGGTAGGTCAGCGTGCCGCGATGCTCGCGCGCGACCTGCTGGGCCAGCGCCAGGCCCAGCCCGGTGCCTTCGGCGCGGCCACTCACCAAAGGCAGGAACAGGTGTTCGGCCAGTTCCTCGGGCACCCCACGGCCGTCGTCGGCGATCTCCAGGCGCAGCGCCAGCGTATGCAGCTGCTCGGCGATGCGCACGCCATGCTCCACGCGGGTGCGCAGGGTGATGCTGCCGGCACCGGCCTGGATCGCGTTGCGCACCAGGTTCCACACCGCCTGGGTGAGGCGGTCGGCGTCGCCATGGAATTCGGGAATGCTGGGGTCGTAGTCGCGCTGCAGGCGTACCGCCCAGCCGGCCTCGTTCTCGGCCAGGCGCAGCACGCGCTCCAGCGCGGCATGGATGTTCAGTTCGGCGTGCGGCGCCGCCGGGGCCGGCGACAGCAGCTGGTCGAGCAGGCCATTGAGGCGTTCGATCTCCGAGCCGATCAGTTCGATCAGCTCGCGTTCGCTGGCGTCGCGCTGGGCCGCACGGCGGGCCAGCAGCTGGGCCGCGCCCTTCAGCCCGGCCAGCGGGTTGCGCAGCTCGTGGGCCAGCCCCTTCAGCGCTGCACTGAGCGCGCTGGGCAGGGCCTGGGTCGGGTCCAGCCCGGGGAATTCATCGACCGGATGCGCCTCCAGCAGCCAGCCGCCATCGTCGCGGCGGCTCATCCAGCCCTCGGCAAAGCGCGGGGCCTCGCCGGGCACCGCCAGCGCCAGCCGGTTCAGGCGCAGGCTATCGCGCTCATCGCGGGCCAGGAAATGGGCCAGTGCCTCGCCCTGCACTTCCAGTGCGGCCAGCGGCCGGCCCAGCAGTCGCCGGACACTGACACCCAGCCAGCGGGCAAAGGCCGGATTGCAGCCGGCAATGCAGCCATCGGCCCCGGCCCAGGCCAGCGGCGTGCCGAGGGCATCGAGGGACGGCGGGGGTGCGGGGTCGGACATTGCACCAATGTAGTGCAAAACGCGGGTCCAGCATCAGATCGCATCGAATGCGTCGCCGTCGCGCCCGGGAATTACGCGCCACGCTTGCCGAGGGAATACTAACGCCTTACGATACTATCGCCACACGTTATCAATATGCCGATCCAATCATTTGCCTGCAAACGTACGCAGGCACTGTTTGAAGGTCATCGCGTGCAGAGATGGCACCACATTGAAGCTGCCGCGCTGCGAAAGCTGGCCATGCTCAATGTGGCAGCTGATCTGCGGGATCTGCGTTTGCCGCCAGCGAACAGACTGGAATCGCTGCATGGGGACCGGCGCGGCCAGTACAGCATCCGCATCAATGACCAGTTCCGGCTGTGCTTTGTCTGGTCTCGGGAAGGTCCTGCCGAGGTCGAAATTGTCGATTACCACTGAAGGAGTCGCGCGAGTGCGAACCGCCCCCTATCCCGCTCCCGGCGAGATCCTGTTGCATGAATTCCTGGAGCCTCTGGGCATCACCCAATACCGGCTGGCCAAGGCAATTGGCGTCTCACAACGCCGTATCGGCGAGATCGTCTCCGGCGATCGCGCAGTCACTGCGGACACCGGGCTGCGCCTGTCCCGCTACTTCGGCGTTTCCGACAAGTTCTGGATCGGCCTGCAGGCCGACTTCGATGCCGCGATGACCAAGGAAAAGCTGGCCGACGTGCTTGCCCGGATTGAACCCTACAACGCGGCTGCCTGAGCCTTGGCCCCGGGGTCAGAACCCTTTCCCTGCGGAAAGGGATCCGAGCCCGGGCAGCCGGCGTTACACCGGGTAGCCGGTGGCTTCCCTGGCCTTCTTCCAGGCGCTTTCGAATTCGCGCGCGGAGATTTCGTCGTCCTCGTCGAAATCCAGGAACGACACCGGCTGGTCGGCCAGCAGGAAGCGGTCGTCGCTGTGGGCATGCTCGTCGGCCCAGACCATCTTGGTGCCGTAGATTTCCACCTGGCGCACGATCTTCTCGCCACGCGCTTCCATCAGCACGTTGCCCTTGCCCAGGCCCGATTCGGCCCAGTGCTTGTAGTACTTCTTTGCGGCGGATTTCGCGCCGGATTTTGCGTTGTGCTTTGCGTAGGTCATTGCAGAGGTCCTGGCCGCAGACGCGGCCGGAAAGTTCGGAATGGCGCCATTATCGCCCGACCTCGCAGCGCGCAGGTGAGCGCTTCATTGGGCCGGCGCCGGCAACGCCACGCCCTTCGGCCACAACATCCAGATGTTGCCCTTCTGCTTCATGTCGCCGGCCAGCTTGCCGGCGGCATCGCCGCTGCCCCAGTACAGGTCGGCGCGCACTTCACCGGCGATGGCACCGCCGGTGTCCTGCGCGGCCACCGGGCGCACCACCGGGCTGCCGTCCGGGCGCGTGGTGGACAGCCACAGCAGGCTGCCCAGCGGCACCACGCTGCGGTCCACCGCCACGCTGTAGCCGGCGGTGAGCGGCACATTCAGTGAACCGCGTGGACCTTCCGGGCTGTCCGGGTTGCGCACGAAAAACACGTAGCTGGGATTGCTGCGCAGCAACTCGGGTACCCGCGCCGGATGTGCCTTCGCCCATGCGCGGATCGTGCCCATGGTGACGTCTTCCTTCTTCAGCTCGCCCTGCTCCACCAGCCAGCGGCCGATCGCGCGATAGGGATGGCCGTTCTGCTCGGCATAGGCCAGCCGCACTTGCCTGCCATCGGACAGGCGCACCCGGCCGGATCCCTGGATCTGCAGCAGCTGCAGGTCCATCGGGTCGGTCAGCCAGGCCAGCACCGGCGCCTTGGCGCCCTTGGCCGCGATGGTGCCGGCGTCGTCATAGGGCTTGAGCACCTTGCCTTCGACGCGCCCGCGCAAACGCTTGCCCTTCAGTTCCGGGTAGAGGCTCTCCAGCTGCACCACCACCAGATCATCCGGCGTGCCGTACACCGGCACGGTCGCCGTGGCGGTACGGGTGAGGCTGCCCGGGTAGATGGGTTCGTAGTAGCCGGTGATCAGGCCATCGGCCTGGTGGCCGCCGGCGCGCAGCGCGTAGACATCGAGGTCGCGCTGCAGGAACTGGCGGATCGCGGCCGGGTCCCTGTCCGCCACAGTCGCGGCGGTGGCGCAGGGTCTGGCCCAGACCGCATCGTTCTTCAGGCGGGTGCAGCTGCTGCGCCAAGCAACGAAGCCGGCCTGCAGATCGCTGTCGGAGACCGGCGGCAGTGCGCTCCATGCGACCTTGGCGTAGGTGGCCGCCGGCGGTGTGACTGCCGTCGGCACTTCGGATCCGGTGCGGGGGGCGGTGGTGGAGCAGCCGGCGAGCAAGGCCGCTGCCAGCAGGATGCAGTGCCTGCGCTTGAAGAAGGTGGCGGAATCGATCATGCCGCCATGGTGGCGGGCCGGCCGCTGGGCGGCAACCCAGCGTGGGGTCAAGCGTTCATGCGCGGGGTCACGGCGTCTGCAGCAGCAGTGAATGCAGGATGCGGGCGTCCTCGGCATCCAGCGTCTTCGGCAGGTCGTCGCGGCCACGGAAACGGCGATGGAAGGCGGCGACGGTGGCCTCGCGGTTGTCCAGCGGATAGCCGAAGCGGGCCAGCGCATTCCACGCGTCGAAGCCTTCCGGCGCAGCACCATCGGCGGCGCGCGGCCACACCCCGAAGCCGGCCTCGGCCAGCTGCTGCCACGGGAAGAAGCGGCTCGGATCCTGCTTGCGCGTCGGTGCCAGGTCGGCGTGGGCGATCACCTGGCGCGGCGGGATGTTCAACCGGGTAGTGAGATCGCGAAGCAGCACGATCAGCGATTCGATCTGCGCCGCACTGAACGGGCTGCGGCCATCGTTGTCGAGTTCGATGCCGATCGAGGCCGAATTGAGATCGGTGATGGTGCCCCAGCGTCCGGCCCCCGCATGCCAGGCGCGGCGCACATCGGCCACCAGCTGGTAGCGATGGCCATCGGCGCCGATCAGGTAGTGCGCGCTGACCGGTCCACCACTGTTGGCCGTGCGCAGCGTGTGCAGGCTCTGCTGCACCGATTTCTGCTCGGTGTGGTGGATGACGATGATGACCGGCGTGCGCGCGTTCTGGTTGGGTGATGGCACCCAGGTGGCGAGCGGGTTGCGGGTTTCCTGCGGCGCGGAGGCACAGGCGGCCAGCAGGAGGCAGGCCGAGAGCATCAGGGACGTGCGGATCGGGTGCATGGCCTGATTGTGCGCGATCAGCCGCGATGATGCATGCCGCCGTGCCGAGCAAGCTTGGCACCCACCAGAGAGGATGCGGTAGATCCACGCCATGCGTGGATGGGCTACCAGCTGTGCCGACCAACGGTCGGCACCCACCAGAGCAGTCCCAGACCCTGTGCCAAGCAAGCCTGGCACCCACCAGAGCAGGAGCAGTGCCAGGCTTGCCTGGCAGCCACCAAACGCAAAGGCGGCCCCGCAGGGCCGCCCGTCATGCATCAGGCCTCGTAGGCCGATTCGCCGTGCGAGGTCACATCCAGGCCGGTGCGTTCGGCCTCTTCGGTCACGCGCAGGCCGACCACGCTGCGCACCACCAGCAGGATCAGCGTGGTCACCACCGCCGACCACACCACGGTCAGGCCGACGCTGACCACCTGCACCCAGACCTGGTGCGCGATATCCAGATCGGCCTTGGTGCCGCCCAGCGACTGTGCACTGAACACGCCGGTAAGGATCGCGCCGACGATGCCGCCGACACCATGCACACCGAACACGTCGGCGGTGTCGTCCACCTTCAGCAGGCGCTTCAGGCCGGTCACACCCCACACGCAGACCACGCCGGCGACGAAGCCGATGACGATCGCGCCGAGCGGGCCGACGGTGCCGCAGGCCGGGGTGATGCCGACCAGGCCGGCCACCGCACCCGAGGCCGCGCCCAGCGCCGACGGCTTGCCCTTGCCGATGGCTTCCACCAGGGTCCAGCCGAGCACCGCTGCGGCAGTGGCCAGCACGGTGTTGAGGAAAGCCAGCGAAGCCACGGTATCGGCCGCGGCGGCGGAGCCAGCGTTGAAGCCGAACCAACCCACCCACAGCAGCATCGCGCCGATATAGGTGAACGGCACGTTGTGCGGCTTCAGCGCGGTCTGGCCATAGCCCAGGCGCTTACCGACGAACCACGCGGCCACCAGACCAGCCACGCCCGCATTGATGTGGACCACGGTGCCACCGGCGAAATCGATCGCGCCCATTTCACCCAGATAGCCGCCGCCCCAGACGATGTGCGCCATCGGGATGTAGCTGAGGGTGAACCACAGCGCCGAGAACAGCAGCACCGCTCGGAACTTGATGCGTTCGGCGAAGGCACCAACGATCAGCGCGGTGGTGATGCCCGCGAAGGTCGACTGGAAGGCCACGAACAAGTAATCCGGCAGGCCCTTGATCGGCGTGTTGCCCACCGACTCGGGAGTGAAGCCCTTGAGGAAGGCGAATTCAGTGAACGAGCCGAAGAACGGATTGCCCGCGCTGAACACCGCGCTGTAGCCATAGGCCACCCACAGCAGCAGCACCAGCGAGAACACCACCAGGATCTGGCTGAGCACCGACAGCACGTTCTTCGAACGCACCAGGCCGCCGTAGAACAGGGCCAGGCCCGGCACCACCATCAACAGCACCAGCAGGGTGGAGGTGAGCATCCAGGCCACATCGCCGCGATCATAGGCGGCCGCCGCTTCGGCCACGGCCGGCGCAGCGGCTGTGGCAACCGGATCCTGCAGCGGTTCAACGGCCACGCTTTCGCTCGGCAGCGGCGACACCTGCACCTGGGCATGGGCACTGCCCGGCCAGGCACCGGCAGCCAGCGCGCTGAGCAACATCAACAGGCACACCAGGTGGAACCGGGCTTGCCACCCGGTGAGAAGGCGCATCTTCATGGGGGAGTCTCCGGAAGGGGGTTACAGCGCGTCGGCACCGATTTCGCCGGTGCGGATGCGGATGACCTGTTCGACGGCGGTGACGAAGATCTTGCCGTCACCGATCTTGCCGGTGCCTGCAGACGACTGGATCGCTTCGATCACCGCGTCGGCACGCTCGTCGGTGACCACGGTTTCGATCTTGATCTTGGGCAGGAAATCGACGACGTACTCGGCGCCGCGATACAGCTCGGTGTGGCCCTTCTGGCGACCGAAGCCTTTCACTTCGGTCACGGTGATGCCCGACACGCCCGCGTCGGACAAGGCCTCGCGGACCTCGTCGAGCTTGAACGGCCGGATGATGGCGGAGATCAGTTTCATGCGCATGTCCCGAGGGTGGATGGGGCCAGCGCGCCAGCGCGCGTTGGCATCAGGCAACCAGCGGCCATCAGGGTGATGGCCGTGGCTGTTGCACCGGACACGTACAGGGCCGGGACGGCCGTGCCTCTCTCCTTGCACGACCGACGCGGGAGGGAGGGCGGCCCTGGTCGCGTATCCGGTCTTTCTCTTGCCCCTGGATCTGGGGTCCGATCCCATTCGTAGACGAATGGGATCCGACCTCGATCTGACCGCGGCTCCCCAGCCGCGAAAACGGAAGCGATGGCGGCGGGTGGGAGGGGGAAGCCCACCGCCATCGCCCCCCGGTCAGCTGGCGTAGTACAGCTGGTATTCCAGCGGGTGGGTGGCCGCGCGGAACTTGGTCACTTCCTGCATCTTCAGCGCGATGTAGCCGTCGATGAAATCATCGCTCATCACGCCACCGGCCTTCAGGAACTCGCGGTCCTTGTCCAGCGCTTCCAGGGCCTGGTCCAGCGAGGAGCAGACCTGCGGGATCAGCTTCTCTTCTTCCGGCGGCAGGTCGTACAGGTCCTTGTCGCTCGGTGCGCCCGGGTCGATCTGGTTCTTGATGCCGTCCAGGCCGGCCATCATCAGCGCGGTGAAGGTGAGGTAGCCCGACTGGATCGGGTCCGGGAAGCGCATTTCGATGCGGCGTGCCTTCGGGTTGGAGACCCACGGAATGCGGCACGAGGCCGAACGGTTGCGGGCCGAATAGGCCAGCATCACCGGCGCTTCGAAGCCCGGCACCAGGCGCTTGTAGCTGTTGGTGCCCGAGTTGGCGAAGGCATTGATGGCCTTGGCGTGCTTGAAGATGCCGCCGATGTACCACAGCGCCAGCTGGCTCAGGCCGCCGTAGCCGTCACCGGAGAACAGGTTGGTGCCGCCCTTGGACAGCGACTGGTGCACGTGCATGCCGCTGCCGTTGTCGCCGACGATCGGCTTGGGCATGAAGGTGACGGTCTTGCCATTGCGGTGCGCGACGTTCTTGATCACGTACTTCATGCGCAGCAGTTCGTCGGCCTTCTGCACCAGGGTGCTGAACTTGGTGCCGATCTCGCACTGGCCGGCGGTGGCCACTTCGTGGTGCTGCACTTCCACTTCGATGCCGACCTGTTCCAGGGTCTTGCACATCTCGGCGCGCAGGTCGTGCAGGGTGTCGGTCGGCGGCACGGGGAAGTAACCGCCCTTCACGCCCGGACGGTAGCCGCTGTTGGCACCGTCGTACTTGGCGCCGCTGTTCCAGGCGGCTTCTTCGGAATCGACCTTGAAGAAGGTGTTGCCCATTTCATTGGCGAAACGGACCGAATCGAAGATGAAGAATTCCGGCTCCGGGCCGAAGAACGCGGTTTCGGCGATGCCGGAGGACTTCAGGTAGGCCTCGGCGCGCTTGGCGATGCCGCGCGGGCAACGGCCATACGGCTGCATGGTGGCCGGGTCGAGGATGTCGCAGCTGATCACGATGGTCGGATCGGCGTAGAACGGGTCGACGTAGGCGCTGGCGGTATCCGGCAGCAGCACCATATCCGACTCGTTGATGCCCTTCCAGCCGGCGATCGAGCTGCCATCGAACATCTTGCCTTCTTCAAACAGCGACGGCTCGACGATGCTGACCGGGAAGGTCACGTGCTGCTCGACACCACGCATGTCGACAAAGCGCAGGTCGACGAACTCGATCTGGTTGTCCTTGATCAGCTTCTCAACGTTTTCCACGGACATCGGTACGACCTCGGATGGGGATGAATGCCTGCTGAGGTAGAGCAACGACCGTGCCAACTTTTCGCTAGCCGCAAGTCATTGATTTAAAAAAGGGCGCCCCGTGGCGGTGCAGGACGGTGCGCACCAAACGGGTGCACCCATCACCAGACGCACCCGTTTGGTGCAGCAGGGATCGTCTATCCTCTCGACCTTCTTCCTTCCGCCGCGCGTGCACGCACCGTCCATGTCCGACCTGCTCTCCGCCCTGCTGCTGGGCATCCTCGAAGGCTTGACCGAATTCCTGCCGATCTCCAGCACCGGCCACCTGCTCATCGCCCAGCACTGGCTGGGTGCCCGCTCGGACTTCTTCAACATCGTCATCCAGGCCGGCGCGATCGTGGCCGTGGTGCTGGTGTTCCGCCAGCGCCTGCTGCAGTTGGCCACGGGCTTCAACCAGCGCGAGAACCGCGAGTACGTGTTCAAGCTGGGCGCCGCCTTCCTGGTCACCGCAGTGGTCGGCCTGGTGGTGCGCAAGGCCGGCTGGTCGCTGCCGGAGACGGTCAGCCCGGTGGCCTGGGCACTGATCATCGGTGGCGTCTGGATGCTGCTGGTGGAGGCCTACACCGCGCGCCTGCCCGACCGCGACCAGGTGACCTGGACGGTGGCGATCGGCGTGGGCCTGGCGCAGGTCGTGGCCGGCGTGTTCCCCGGCACCTCGCGCTCGGCCTCGGCGATCTTCCTGGCCATGCTGCTGGGCCTGAGCCGTCGCGCCGCCGCCGCCGAGTTCGTGTTCCTGGTCGGCATTCCCACCATGTTCGCCGCCAGCGCCTACACCTTCCTGGAAATGGCCAAGGCCGGGCAGCTGGGCAGCGAGAACTGGACCGACGTGGGCGTGGCCTTCGTTGCCGCGGCCATCACCGGCTTCGTCGTAGTGAAGTGGCTGATGGGCTACATCAAGTCGCACAGGTTCACCGCCTTCGCCATCTACCGCATCGCGCTGGGCGCGGCATTGCTGCTCTGGTTGCCGTCCGGCAGCTGAACAGCGCCGGGGCACGGCAACCCCGTTGCCGGCCCCACCCCGTTTCCCCCACGGTTCCCCAAGGAGACTCACCATGAACCGCAAGCTCACCCTGCTCCTCCCGCTGGCCCTGATGGCCGCCTGCAGCCAGACCCCGGCCCCGGCCGGCAACGGCGGCGACGACGTGGCCCCAGCCGCGGCCAAGGCAGCAGACCAGCAGACGCTGGCGCACCTGGATGCGCAGCGCCTGCAGAGCCAGCACTGGCTGCTGCAGCAGGCCACCGGCGCCGACGGCAAGCGCATCGACGCGCTGTTTGCCCGCGAAGACAAGCCGGTCACCCTGGACTTCGCTGATGGCCGCCTGTCGGTCAGCAACGCCTGCAACCACATGGGCGGCGGCTACACCCTGGCCGATGGCAAGCTGACGGTCAGTGCGATGGCCTCGACCCTGATGGCCTGCACCGACAAGGCGCTGATGGCACTGGACGAGGCCGTGTCGAGCCGCCTGCAGGGCGAGCTGAAGGCCGAGCAGGATGCCGATGGCAAGCTGACCCTGACCACCGCCAAGGGCGACGTGCTGGTGTTCAACCCGGAGCCGACCGCTGAAACCCGCTACGGCGGCGCTGGCGAAACCGTGTTCCTGGAAGTGGCCGCCAAGACCGAGAAGTGCTCGCACCCGCTGATCCCGGACTACCAGTGCCTGCAGGTGCGCGAAGTGAAGTTCGACGACAAGGGCCTGAAGCAGGGTGAGCCGGGCAAGTTCGAGAACTTCTACGGCAACATCGAGGGCTACACCCACGAAGACGGCGTGCGCAACGTGGTGCGCGTGAAGCGCTACGAAGTGAAGAACCCGCCGGCTGATGCGCCGTCGCAGGCGTACGTGCTGGACATGGTGGTCGAGTCGGCCATCGAGAAGAAGTAAGAAAACAGAAGGGCGGCCGCGAGGTCGCCCTTCTTCCATGGGACACCTTGAAGTCGAGCCATGCTCGGCTGGGCAGAAGGCAGTCCAGCATGGCTCGACTCTACATACCCAACCGCCAAGGAGACAGGCATGATTCTTTCCCGCATTTTCGCGCTCCTGCTGGCCACAACGCCTGCCGGCCTCGCGGCAGCCAGTGATGCCAGCGATCTGCAACGCCTACAGGCATACGAGTGGCATCTCACCCACGCAGTCGACAGCAACGGCAAGCGCCTGGATGCACTGTTCATCGCCAGTGATCCGCCCGTCGGTCTGTTGTTCCGCGGCACCAGTGCCAACGTGCTGAACCTGTGCAACGGCATGGGCGGCCCATACACGTTGAAAGACAGCCAGCTCACGTTGGGCAGCATGGAACAGAACCTGAAGGGATGCTTCGGTGCCAAAGGCGAACAGGAAACCGAAGCCAAGCGCAGGATTCTGGGGACCTCCACACTGATCATGGGTCGCGCGGGGCCGTTGACCCTGCATACCGCACGTGGCGACACGCTGGTGTTCGCGCCGGTACCACTGAAAAACAGATGAGAAGTGCAGCCGGCAAGGTCGAGCCGGCTCGATCGGGGCTTTATAGAGGCCAGCCATGCTCGACTGGGCGAAAAGCAGGCGAGCATGGCTACAGAAAGCAAAGTCGGGTTTGGCCCGGCCCTGCAGACGCGCTCAACCCAGCGCAGGATTCAATGTGTAGGTGCCGTGCAACGCCGCTTCGGCCAGCACGTGGCCGTGCATGGCGCGATACGCGTCTGCGGCGGTGAAGCGTGCCGGAAGCTCCAACGAGGCCACGTCCAGCGCAAACACGCGGAAGAAGTAGCGGTGCACGCGTTCGTCGTTGAACGGCGGATACGGGCCGTCGTAGCCCAGATAGTCACCGGCCATGTCCGGATTGCCGGCAAACCAGCCGGTGAAGTCGTTCAGGCCCTGGCGGCTGCCGGCCGGGCCCGCCGGTGCGGTCTTGCCCTTCACCACGAAGCCATCGCTGCAGCTGCCGGCGGCGATCTCCTGCACCGAGGCCGGGATATCGGCCATCACCCAGTGCACGAAGTCGCAGCGCGGCTGGTCGCGCGGCACGGTCATGTCGCTGCGGCCGACCGTTTCCGCAACGGTCGGCACATCCGGGTCCACGCACACCAGCAGGAACGAACGCGTGCCTTCCGGCGCGCCGTTCCAGGCCAGGTGAGGGTTGCGGTCCGGCGCGAAGCCGGCGGCATCGCCGGCGGCGAACTCGCGGTCGATCGGCGCGCCGTTGGTCAGGCTGTGGCTGCTCAGTTGCATCGGCTTCTCCTTACTCTTCCGGGTAACCCAGGCGCACCGCAATCGGGGTGAGCTTGGCAAAGGCGGCGCTCATCACGTCGCGATAGTTGCGCCAGTGGCCCGGCGGGAAGCGCGGTGCGCCCAGCTGTGCGGCCGGCGGCATCTGCCGCTCGAACAGGCGTCCCAGCAGCTCGGCCATCGCATGCGGATCGTTGCCGATCTGGTCGATGCGCAGCAGCACGTGCGGGTACAGATCTTCCTCGTGCAGGGTGGCAACCTGCGCCAGCGCGCGCGCCAGCCATTCGCTGGCTTCAGCCAGCGAGGTCATCGCCAGCGGTGCGGCGGCGCCGTAGGCCACCCAGTCCAGCAGCATGTCGCGCGGATCACGCAGCACCAGCACCAAGCGCCCCTGCGGCAGCTGCGGGCGCAGCGCCCACAGCAGTGCGTTGTCCCACCACAGCAGCCAGTCGATGACGGCATCGCCCTGCACGCCGCGCACGGGCAGCTGCTCGCGCCAGCGCTGCACCAGACGCTCCGGGGTCAGCACGCCGGAGGCGAGGTCCTGCAGCGTGTGGTAGTTCTGGAAGGCATCATCCGGCGGATTGCTGGTGTAGCGGTCGCTGCGCAGCACCGGGCTGGCGGCGGCCAGGCCGGTCGCAACCCGCTCCACGCCCGAACCCGGCGCGCCCCACAGGAAGATCGGCGCGGAGCTGGCGTCAGCGTCGATCTCGCCCTTGTCCGGCCAGCTCGGCGGTGCCTTGGCCTGCGGCGGCAGCGGCAGGCGCTGCGGCGCCTGGTCGGCCTGCAGCGCCATCCACGTCTGCAGCGCCTGTTCCGGCTGGCCAGCGCGATCCTGGATTTCACCCAGCCAGGTACGCAGGTCGGCGCGATGACCGTCCGGCGCCCTGTCGATCAGCGCCTGCACGCGGGCGATCGCGGCGACCGGATCACGCTGCAACAGGCCTTCGACCAGGCGGGTTTCGCCGCTGACGCGGCCCGGTTCGAGGCTGACGATACGCTCGGCGATGGCTTCAGCCTGTTCGTGTTCGCCCACCATGTCATGCAGGCGCAGGCGCGCTTCCAGGGCCGGCAGATGACCTGGCATCGCATCCATCCAGCGTTCCACGGTCGCAGCGGCGGTCGGGCTGCCCACTTCTTCCACGGCCAGGCGCGCCAGCCACAGGTCGTGCAGCTGCGGGTGCTGCTCCAGGGCGGCGTCCAGGCGCGCGCGGGCCTCGTCTTCGCGGCCCAGGCGCTGCCAGGACATCAGCAGCAGCTGCAGCACCTGGCGGTCGTCGGGGATCGATTCCAGCAACGGCAGCAGGTGGTCCAGCGCCTGCAGCGGCTGGCCACCACGCAGCGACAGTTCACCGGCCAGGCGGCGCATCGACGGTGTATCCATGCCTTCCTGCTGCAGGGCGATCTGCATCGCTTCGGTAGCCGCCTCCAGGTTGCCCTGGCGCAGCGCCAGCTGCACCACCAGGCCATGCAGCGAGCTGATGGCCGGGTTCAGTTCCAGCACGCGGCGGAACGCCTGCTCGGCGAAGGCCAGCATGTCCTTGCCCAGGTAGGCGAAGCCCAGCGCGTACAGCACGCGGGTGTCGTTGGGCTGCGCCTGGTTGGCCGCCGACAGCAGCGTCAGCGCACGATCCGGATCGTCACGGCGCAGCGCGATCATGCCGTCGATGGTCAGCAGTTCCGGGTGATCCGGCTCAACGCGCGAGGCCAGCGTGGACAGGCGCTGGGCTTCATCGAAGTCGTTGCGGCCGATCGCCAGGTGCGCCTGCATCAGGTAGGCGGAGAAGGAGTTCGGGTCGAGCCCGGTGGTGCGCGCCAGCGCTTCGTCGGCGCCTTCATACTGGCGCAGGGCCAGCAGCAGGCCAGCATGCTGCAGGTGCAGCTGGGCGTCGTCCGGTGCCAGCTGCAACGCCTGCTGCAGGGCTTCCATGGCATCTTCGGCCTTGCCCTGCTGCTGCAGCGCAAGCGCCAGCCAGCGGTGGGCGCCGGCCTGGCCGGGTTCATCACGGGTCCATGCCTGGGCCAGCTGCACGGCCTGGTCAGCCTGGTTCTGGCGCAACGCTTGGATGATCTGGTCTTGCATGGCGGTCCGGTTCAAGTGCAAACCCGCATTGTAGCGGTCCACGCACCGGTGCCGGTTCAGCCCGCCAGCACCCGCTGCAGGCGCTGCGCCACCCAGCGCTCGGAGAAGCCGTCACCCCGCCAGTTTTCCAGGAAGCCGCAGTGGCCTCCCCAGCAGGCGGTTTCCAGGTGCGCCTGGCGCGGCAGCTGCCAATCACTGAAGGTCGCGTACGGGATCACCGGGTCGTCCTGCGCCATCAGGATGTCGGCCGGCACCTGCAGGGTGGACAGGCGGTCACCGGCAATCGAATAGCCATCGAAGTAGGCCTGCAGCGAGCCGAAGGTGGTGTGCCGTTCGACCAGCCAGGCGGTCAGTGCACGGATGTCCAGCTTCAGCACGCGGTCGTCGCAGTCGCTCAACTCCGGGAACAGATCGCGCTTGCGGCGCAGCGAACCGGCCCACTTGCGGCGGAAGTACCAGTCGTACATCGCCGGGCCGTTCTCGATGTTCTCCATGGTCAGCGCCGGATCCAGCACCGGGCACACCGAGGCCACGCGCAGCAGCGGCACGCCGGCGGCCGGTGCACGCAGGGCCAGGCGCAGCACGAAGTTGCCACCCAGCGAATAGCCGGCGGCCACCAGCGGCAGCTGCGGCCAGCGCTGGGCGATGTCGCCTGCGGCGTGCACCACTTCATCGATGAGATTGGAGTGGAAGATGCCGGGATTGAGATGATGGGTGTTGCCGTGGTCGCGGAAGTTCAGCCGCACCACGTCGAAACCCTGCTCGATCATGCGCGCGGCGGCCATGCGCATGTAACTGGATTCGGCACTGCCTTCCCAGCCATGCAGCAGCAGCGCGACACCCTTCGGCTCGCGGCCTTCGACATGACTGTGCCAGCCCTGCAGGCGCACGCCATCACCGCCATCGAGGATCAGCTCTTCGCTGACTGCACCGGTGGCCGCCAGCAGCAGCAGGCCGCGCTGCAGGCGCATGCGGCTGGAACTGAGCATCGACTGCAGGTGCGGATTGCGCAGCCAACGCGGCGGCTGATAGTCAGCCGCATGCAGCGTCGGCGTACCGGCGTCCAGGACAGGTGGCGGTATCAGGGCCACCGCACCCTCACTGCGTGCTCATGGCCGCCACGATGCGCGCGCGCGAGGTTTCCGCGATGCGTCGACGGCCTTCCAGGTCCTGGGTACCGATCGGCTCCAGGAAATGCACTTCGGTATGCCGCGCCGGCTCACCCAGCAGGCGCAGGAAATTGGCGGCGAAACTCTCGCCCGGGCCGAACGCGACGATGGTCTGTGCGTCGCCCTTCATCCCGTACACCAGCGCCACCGGCTGCACCGGCACGCCGGTTTCAACCGCGGCCTGGAAGATGCGGGCATGGAACGGCCCCACTTCGTGGCCACCGCGGGTGCGCCCTTCCGGGAACACGCCGACCGCCTTGCCGGCACGCAGGCGATCGGCCATCACCTGCATCACCCCACCGAGCGATTCGGTGTTGCCACGCTGATGGAAAATGGTCTGGCCACGCGCGGCCAGCCACCCGACCAGCGGCCAGCTGGCGATCTCGCGCTTGGCAACGAAGCCCATCATGCGCTGGCTGTGCAGGATGGAGATGTCGACCCAGCTGACGTGGTTGGCGACGAACAGAACGGCACCGGGCAAGGGCTGGCCCACCCGTGACAGGCGGAAGCCGAAGATCCACATCAGCCCGCCCTGCCACCAGTTCACCACCTTCGCGCCGAAGGTATCCTCGCCCACGCGCAGCTCGCCCCACGGCGGAAGCATGCCGATCAGGATCAGCGGCAGGAACACGGTGATGTGGACCAACAGCAGCGGTACGCGGTACAGGTAACGGCACACACGCGCCACGCCGCCACGGGGGGCCGGAGTGGGGGAAGTCATCCGCGCACGATACCGGAGCGCCGCGGCAGCTGCCAGCCGATTTAGGCCATAACCGCCATTGACCGGGGCAATCGGCGGGGAACGCTGGGTTCTGCCGCCGTCAACACGCCCGACGGGGGCTCAACCGTGGCCGGCGGCCACCACCGCCAGGGTCAGCCGCGAGATGCACACCAGCCGGCCCTGCTCGTCTTCGATGCGGATTTCCCACAACTGGGTACTGCGGCCCACGTGCAGCGCGCGCGCGGTGCCGGTGACAGTCCCCGAGCGCACCGCACGCACATGGTTGGCGTTGATTTCCAGGCCCACGCAGATCTGCTTTGCGGTATCCACGCACAGGTTGCCGGCGCTGCTGCCGAGGGTCTCGGCCAGCACCACCGACGCACCGCCGTGCAGGATGCCGTAGGGCTGCCGGGTGCGCTCGTCCACCGGCATCGTGGCCTGCAGCCAGTCTTCGCCCGCGGCGCTGAAGACGATGCCCAGCGACTCGATCGCCGTGTTGCGGCTGAGCGCATTGAGCTGCTCGATGGAAACAGCTTCGCGGAACACCTGGGTCATGCGGGCACCTTCAGAGAATGGGAACGAGGCCGGCACCGAATGCGGTCAGCATGCGCACCAGCAGCCACTTCGGGCCGACGTTGACTTCGGGGAAGTCGCCGACGGCCACGTAGCAGCGATGGAAATCCGGGTCCTGCCGTGGCAGCGGCTGCGGGCAGTCCGGGCCGGGCTTGAACTCGTAGTCGGTGGCATAGCGCCACGGCCAGAAGTCGAGAATCGGCAGCGCTTCGGAGGCCTTGCCGACGCTGTAGTTCAGGCCCGACAGCACCGGCGGCTTGGCCCGCGGCGCCACCGTCCACGAGTTCTGCGGATGGGTATCGCGCAGGATGCTCTCGGCCAGCTGCTCGGCGAAGACCGGATCGTCGATGATCACCGCGCCTTCGGTGTTGTAGTTCTCGCTGCGCGGATCGAAGTTGTGGGTGCCGACCACGCCGATGCGGCGGTCGACCACCAGCGACTTGGCGTGCAGGCCCATGCGCGCACCCTTGCGGGTGACCGGCAGCGGCTTGTTGACCGCCTTGCTGCCCAGGAACGACGGCCGCGTCTCGGTACGCAGCAGGCGCGTTTCCACTTCGCTGCCGGCGGCACGGCGACGTTCGCGGGCGTTCTGGTAGGCGCTGCCGGTACGCGGATGGTTCACCGGCACCTGCCTGCGGGTTGTGGCCAGATCCCCATCGCTGCCACCGCCGGCATTGCTGCCAGCGGCGCTGCCGCCGATCAGCGGATTGCGTCCGCCGTCGTCGTCGCCCGCGGGCGCGGCGATCGGATCAGGCAGCAGGTTGCGGTAGTCGACCGGTGCATCCAGCGGGAACGGCTTGTATTCGAAGATGTTGAAGCCCAGTTCGCGCATGTTGCGCCGCTTGTACTTGTACGACAGCGCATACACGATCGGGTTGTCGGTGGCCGCCAGGCTGTTGCTCGACACCACCACGCGCGGCGGCTGCGGGCGCTTGCGCAGCTCGCGGAACAGCTTCTGCGCCGGCTTGGACAGCACCAGGTACGGCGTCTGCAGGATCACTTCCTTCTGCGCACCGGCAATGAGTGCATCCAGCTGTGGCTCGGTCACATGCTGGCCGGCCAGCGGGGCATCGGCTTTCTCGCGGCGGTGCTTGCGCGGCAGGTCGGCGACGTAGCGCACCGAGGCCACCGGCAGCGCGGTATCCACGAAGGAACGGGTGACGAAGTCCATGTCATTGGCTTCGGCGCTGACCCGCTGCACCCGCTCGGGGCGGCGGAAGGTGGCCGGTGGCAGCTCCGGCACGCCCTCGCGCAGCAGGGTGCGGCCCACGTCATTCAGGCGCTCGGCCGGCACGCTGCGGTGGGCGCGCCAGAAGGCATCGAAGTTGGCCGCCATCGCGCGCGCTTCCGGACCGGCGATCATGACGTCGCGGTCGCGGAAGTTGTACTCGCGGTCCCAGTCGTAATAGTCGTCCTGGTAGTTGCGGCCGCCGACCACGCCGATCGCATCGTCGATCACCAGCAGCTTGTTGTGCATGCGCTGGTTGAAGCGACGGAAGCAGCACAGCACGTTGCCGGCGTAGTCGAAGTAGTTCAGCCGGGCCTTGCCGAAGGTCGGGTTGTAGACCCGCAGCTGGAAGTTCTGGTGGGCACCGGACAACGCGCCGAGGATCTGCAGGTCGGAAATCGCCGAGAGCTGGTCGATCAGCACCCGCACCTTCACCCCGCGCCGCGACGCGGCCAGCAGTTCGTCGATGACCAACCGCGCGCTGTCGTCCTTGTCGAAGATGTAGGTCTGCAGGTCGATGCTGCGGGTGGCACTGCGCAGCAGGTTCAGGCGTGCCACCAGGGCGCCCTCCCCCTCGTCCAGCAGGGTGGCGTAGTGGCGCGGCTGCTCCGGGGTGGATTCGGTGAACGCCCGGCCGGCCAGCGCCCGCAGCGGCGAGTCCTGCGCGCAACGGTCGGCGCGCTGGCAATCGACCTGGGTCGAGCGCGCCTGCACGGCGATCGCTTCGGCGCGGTCGCGCTCGGCAGTGGACAGCGATGCACAACCGCTGCCCAGCAACACGCTTGCCAGCGCCAGTACACGCAGCAGGAGGTTCACGGTTTCGGCGCCTCGCTCAGGCGCGCTCGCAATACGAAGGTCACTCGGTCACTCAAGGCAAGCTGCCAGCTGTCCATTCCATACCGGCCTCGCTGCACGGTACCGCGGCTGACGACGTCGCAATCATAGCCGGGTCGGGCGCACTCCGCCTTCTCGACCTTCAGTGTCTCGGGATGGCTGATCCCGCGCAGGGTCAGCCGCCCGTTGATGTCGCCCCCGTCTTCCACGGTCTCCGGCCAGTACGGCAGCGAGTCGAACTCGACCACCGGGTGGCGGCCCGCGTCGAAGAACTCCTCGCCGCGCATCCAGCCGGTGTAGCGCGCCTTGCCGGGGATCTCGACCGAGCGCGTGAACATCTTCAGGTGCACCTGGTGGCGGCCATCGGAGAGGACCTCGATTCGACCTTCGAAGTGCGGGAACAGGCCTTCGATGCGCTGCCCGAAGCGGGTGCGCACCTCGAAACCGATCTGCGAGCGTTGGGTATCCAGGCGCAGGACCCGGTGCGCCTCGGCGACCACCGGCGGCAGGGGCGTTGGCGGTGGCGCGGCAGCCCAGGCCGCGCCGGAAACCAGCAGCACGGGCAGCAGAAAGCGGCTGCGCCGCGCCAGGCTCATTGGATCACGGCCACCAGAACGCGTTCAGGCTGGCCACGCCCGGCTCGATCGAGGCCTCGCGCGGGAACCCGAGCACGGCAATGCCAGCCGGCGGCATGCCGCGATAGTCGCTGCTGGTGCCTTCCGTCATCAACGCCACCAGGCGCTCCAGGCCGGGGTTATGGCCGACGATCAGCACCCGGTCGAGGTCACGGCGGTCGTCCACCAGCGCCGCGAGGGTGCCGGGGGTGGCCTCGTAGATACGGTCTTCCAGGCGCTTCTCGACGTAGCCGATGGTGCCGAGCACGGCTTCCAGGGTTTCCCGGGTGCGCCGCGCCGGTGAGCACAGCACGCAGTCCGGCAGCAGGTTGTTCTCCTTCAGCCACTTGCCGGCGGCTTCGGCTTCGGCGAGCCCCACCGGCGACAACGGCCGGTCGAGGTCGGCCTGGCCGGGGGTCGCCGGTTCGGCATGGGCATGGCGCAGCAGGATCAATTCACGCATCGCGGGTTTCCATGAAGAAGAGGATGCAGCAGAAAGAGTGACGCAGGCATCAAAGCTTGAGCCAGGACAGCAGCGGCTCCCAGTCGGCCTGGTGCTCGCGCACCTGGGCCGAGCGGTAGTCGAACAGGCTGCGGCCAAGGCCGGTCATGACCACGTAGCTCTGGCTGTCGCGCAGCTGCGCGACCACCGGGTACGGCCATTCGCCCAGCATCTGCAGCGCCTGCTGCGAGGTCTGGGTCCATGGCTTGGTACGGTTGAGCACCAGCCCCACCGGCAGCTTGCGGCTGTGCACGCGCGGGTTCTGGGCCAGGCTGTTGAGGAAGCCGACGATCGCTTCGATGTCCAGCGCCGAGGGCAGCACCGGTACCACCACCGCGTCGGCAGCGTCGAGGAAATGGGGAATATCGTCAGCCAGGGCACCGGCCGGCGCGTCGATGATGACGGTGTCGGTGCCATCGGGCAGCTTCTGCGCCCACTGCTTCTTCCGATACACATCGATCGGCAGCACCGCACTTTCCAGCCCGGCACGGCGTTGTGCCCAGCGGGTGCTGGAGCCCTGCGGGTCGGCATCGGCAATCACCGTGGCCTTGCCCTGCAATGCCGCGTACGCGGCCAGGTGGGTGGCGACGGTGGTCTTGCCCACCCCGCCCTTGGAACCGGCCACCAGGATCGTCTTCATGCCAGCCTCGCTTCCGGGTACGTGCCCCGAGCGTACACCGGCGATGGTGACGGGAGGTAGCGTCGTGCTGAACCAGCGGCCATCGCCTTTGCTATCGTGGCGCCCCCGAAGGATCGAACCGGCATGAGCGAACTGCAGGATCTGAGCGCGTTGATCCGCGCCAACACCCCACTGATCGTCATCGAGACCCAGGACGAGGGTCGCATCGTCGAGCTGTTCCGGCAGACGCTGATGCACGTATGGCGGGCGCTGCACCGCTGGTCGATCACCGAGGGCCTGCGCCGGATCGACCTGGACAGCGAAGACCCGCCGGTCGGGCCGCCCGACGCCAGCGCGGCCCTGCAGATGATCCGCCAGGCGGAGCAGCGCGGGGTCTACCTGCTGCTCGATTTCCACCCCTACCTGGGCTATGCCAGTCACCAGCGCGCCCTGCGCGACCTGATCCAGCGCCGCCACAGCGAGCCGCATGTGCTGGTGCTGATTGGTGCCAAGGTGGAGCTGCCGGCCGAGCTGGAAGCACTGGCGGTGCGCTTCAACCCGCGCCTGCCCGATGCCAACGCCCTGTTGAAGATGCTGCGCGAAGAGGCCGACGCCTATGCGCGTGAGCATGGCGGCCGCCGGGTTGAAGTCGACAGCGAGGCGGTGAAGAAGATCCTGAAGAACCTGCAGGGCCTGAGCCTGGTCGATGCCCGGCGCATCGCCCGCCAGCTGATCTACGCCGATGGCGCGCTGCGCGACGACGACCTGCCACAGCTGGCACGGCTGAAGTTCGAGCTGCTCAACCGTAGCGGCCACCTGTTCTTCGAGCACGACAGCGCGCGCTTCGGCGACGTGGCCGGCGCCAACCGGCTCAAGCGCTGGATCAACCAGCGCCGCGTGGCCTTCATTGCCGGTTCGGCCCCGGCCGGGCTGGACCCGCCGCGCGGCATGCTGCTGCTGGGCGTACAGGGCTGCGGCAAGTCGATGCTGGCCAAGGCCACCGCCGCCGGCTTCGGCGTACCACTGCTGCGCCTGGACGTGGGCGCGCTGTACAACAAGTACCACGGCGAGACCGAGGCCAACCTGCGCCAGGCGCTGGCCTCGGCCGAGCAGCTGGCGCCCTGCGTGCTGTGGATGGATGAGATCGAGAAGGGCCTGGCCAGCGGTGGCGAGGACGGCGGCGTGTCACGCCGCGTGCTCGGTTACCTGCTGACCTGGATGGCCGAGCGCAAGGCGCCGGTGTTCATCGTGGCCACTGCCAACC
Source organism: Stenotrophomonas sp. GD03877 (assembly GCF_029840555.1). Classification (NCBI taxonomy): domain Bacteria; kingdom Pseudomonadati; phylum Pseudomonadota; class Gammaproteobacteria; order Lysobacterales; family Lysobacteraceae; genus Stenotrophomonas; species Stenotrophomonas sp. GD03877. Next base: position 67,214 of record NZ_JAOCCT010000027.1, read on the forward strand.
AGGTGCACGAGCTGCCTGCCGAACTGCTGCGCAAGGGCCGCTTCGACGAGATCTTCTTCGTCGACCTGCCCTCGCCTGACGTGCGCGTGGAACTGCTGCGGCTGCACCTGGGCCGGCGCCAGCTCAACGCCGACGACTTCGCACTACCCGCGCTGGCGGCGGCCGCCAATGGGTTCTCCGGCGCCGAGATCGAGCAGGCGATCGTCGCCGGCCTGTATGCGGCGCATGCCGAGGGCCGGCCGCTGGACACCGAGCTGCTGATGAACGAGATCCGTGCGACGCGGCCGCTGTCGGTGCTGATGGCCGAGCAGGTGGAGGCACTACGGGCGTGGGCGTCGGGGCGCACGGTTTCCGCGGACGATTGAGTTTCCAGCGAACGGCGCAGCCCCTCGTGGCGGCTGGTTGACCGTGAACATCAAAAGCCGCGCTTGGCCGGGCGGGATGGATTCGCGGGGGACGCCGTCAACCCGTCCATGGGGGCTTGGCCGCGGCATCCATGCCGCGGACACCCCCGCGAACCCACCCCGCCCGGCCTCTGACAATTTCCGGGTGCGTCCGCCACGGAAGAGAAAAAAGAAAAGCAGAAGCAAAGGCAAAAGCCGGTTGGTTGGCCGCCTTCTGTAGAGCCGAGCCCACGCTCGGCTGCTCTTCGATCAGATATCGAATAATCGATTCCGATGCACATTCATCCACGCATGGCGTGGATACCGTGTCGACCAAGGTCAACACCTACCCACAGCTGCGAAAATCTGTCGAAGGCGGGGCACTGTGGGTTTGCGGGGTGTGAGCCGCATGGATGCGGCGACCAAGCCCCCATGGATGGGTTTACGGCGTCCCCGCAAACCCACAGTGCCCCGCCATCCCGCAGGAAGCCCGCTGTTGCTTCGGCTCTGGCCGTTGCCTCTGCGGGTGCCGGGTGCAACCCGGCCGAACCCCTCCCTCAGGGCCAGGCAGGCGGCGCGGCAACCCACGCCTGCTGCACCTCGGCCAGCGACGCACGCTCGTCCTCCCGCCACTGCGGCAGCAGCTGCCCATAGTTGGCCGTGGTATTCCACTGCGTCGGCTCGGTGCGTACCGCAGCCGCATACCACTGCACCGCCTCCTGCTTCTGCCCCATGCGCCACAGCGCCAGCGCGTAGGTTGGTGGCACCCAGGTGGGCTTCGTACGGGCGTTGCTGGCCGATACCAGCCACTGTTCCAGCGCCGCCTCTGCCTTGCCCTGCCGGAGCAGGTCCCAGCCGTAGTTCCAGCGCACGCTGCGGCCACTGCTGCTTTGCGCCGGGGCCTCTTTCAGGGCTTCGCCGTACAGCTGCTCGGCCAGTTCACCGCGACCCTGCGCCCCGGCCACCGATGCCAGCTGTACCGTCGCCTCGACCGCGCGGCGGCCGCGTTCACGCAGCTTGACCAGCTGGGCCACCAGGTCATCGCCCTCGCCCTGCACCGCCACCATCGGCGTGGCCGCCGGGTCGTTGTCGAAGTAGAACTCCTGTGGTGCAGGCACGGCCGGCGCGGCCCATGCAGTAGCCACTCCCGAGGCCAGCAGCACGCTGGCCAGGATCTTTCCTGGAACTGACATCCCTTCTCCCCAGGCCGCAACTGCAGCCTCCCTCTCTCTTCCCGATCCTAACCCCAGCACCGCCACGGGCGCGAGTGCCGGGGCCTGCGCGGCCCCGCTGCTACAATTCGCGCCTTTCCCGCCGCGTGCCTGCACGCGGCCGGTGCCAGCCGATCCTACCGGGCCAGCCATGACCAGTACCGCGCAACTCACTTCGCCCTCTTCCGCCGACCTGCTCGACCGTGATTACACGCTCGACCACAAGTACACCCGCAACGAGGGGCGGATCTATCTGAGTGGCGTGCAGGCGCTGGTGCGGCTGCCGCTGATGCAGCGCCTGCGCGATGCCGCCGAAGGCATCGACAGCGCCGGCTTCGTCAGCGGCTATCGTGGCAGCCCGCTGGGTGGCTTCGATCTGGAGCTGTGGCGCGCGCGCAAGCATCTTGAGGCCGCCAAGGTGAAGTTCACCCCCGGCCTGAACGAGGACCTGGGCGCCACCATGGTGTGGGGCACGCAGCAGACCAACCTGTTCCCCGGCGCCAACGTGCAGGGCGTGTTCGGCATGTGGTACGGCAAGGGCCCGGGCGTGGACCGCTGCGGCGACGTGTTCAAGCATGCCAATGCTGCGGGCACCTCGCGCTACGGCGGCGTGCTGGCGCTGGCCGCCGATGACCATGCCTGCCGCAGTTCGACCCTGCCGCACGGCAGCGAAGACGAATTCGTCAGCGCGATGATGCCGGTGCTGAACCCGGCCGGCGTGCAGGACATCCTGGACATGGGCCTGCTAGGCTGGGCGATGAGCCGCTATACCGGGCGCTGGGTCGGCTTCAAGACGATTGCCGAGACGGTGGAATCGTCGGCCTCGGTGCAGGTCGATCCGACGGCACGCCGCATCGTGCTGCCGGAGGACTTCGAGATGCCGTCGGGCGGCCTCAACATCCGCTGGCCGGACCCGCCGCTGGACCAGGAAATGCGGCTGCACCGCTATGCGGTGAAGGCCGCACAGGCGTTCGCCCGCGCCAACGGCATCGACAAAGTGGTGATGGACGCGCCGCGCGCGCGGCTGGGCATCGTCACCACCGGCAAGAGCTACCTGGACGTGCTGCAGGCGCTGGAATACCTGGGCCTGGATGAAGCCGCATGCGCTGACATCGGCATCCGCGTGTACAAGGTCGGCATGACCTGGCCGCTGGAACCGCAGGGCATCGCGCGCTTCGCGCAGGGCCTGGAAGACATCATCGTGGTGGAGGAGAAGCGTGCCTTCATCGAGCGCCAGATGAAGGAACAGTTCTTCAACTGGCCGGCCAGCTGGGGCCAGCGCCCGTCCATCGTTGGCAAGTACGACGAGAGCGGCGAATGGATCCTGCCGTCCACCGGTGAACTGACGCCGGCCACCATCGCCGGCGTGATCGGCCGCCGCATCCAGAAGTTCTTCAACAACGAATCGATCGAGCAGCGCCTGCAGTGGATGCAGGAGAAGGAAGCCGAGCTTGCGTTGCCGCGCGCCAGCTTCCCGCGCGTGCCGCATTACTGCTCGGGCTGCCCGCACAACACCTCCACCCAGGTGCCGGAAGGCTCGCGTGCGCTGGCCGGCATCGGTTGCCATTACATGGTGACCTGGATGGACCGCAGCACCGATACCTTCACCCACATGGGTGGCGAAGGCGTGACCTGGGCCGGGCAGGCGCCGTTCACCGACACCCCGCACGTGTTCCAGAACCTGGGCGACGGTACCTACTTCCACAGCGGTTCGCTGGCGATCCGCCAGGCGGTCGCGGCCGGCGTCAACATCACCTACAAGATCCTCTACAACGACGCGGTGGCGATGACCGGCGGCCAGCCGGTGGACGGCCCGCTGAGCGTGCCCGACATCGCCAAGCAAATGCGTGCCGAAGGCATCCACACCATCGTGGTGCTGTCGGACAACATCGGCAAGTGGACCGGCCAGCGCGAGCACTTCCCCAGCGATGTCGAGTTCCACGACCGCAGCGAACTGGACGAAGTGCAGAAGCGCCTGCGCGAAGTGAAGGGTGTTTCGATCCTGATCTACGAACAGACCTGCGCCACCGAGAAGCGCCGCCGCCGCAAGCGCGGCAAGCTGGAAGACCCACAGAAGCGGGTGATGATCAATTCGCTGGTCTGCGAAGGCTGCGGCGACTGCGGCAAGAAGAGCTTCTGCGTGTCGGTGCTGCCGAAGGAAACCGAGTTCGGCCGCAAGCGCGAGATCGACCAGTCCAACTGCAACAAGGACTATTCCTGCGTGAATGGTTTCTGCCCGAGCTTCGTCACCGTGCACGGTGGCCAGCCGCGCAAGGGCAGCAAGCGCGATGCCTCCACGCTGCTGGACAACCTGCCTGCACCGACCATCCGCGGCACGCTCGAACAGCCCTGGAACATCCTGATCACCGGCGTGGGCGGTACCGGCGTGGTGACCATCGGCGCGCTGCTGGGCATGGCCGGCCACCTGGAAGGCAAGGGCGCGACCGTGCTCGACCAGACCGGCCTGGCGCAGAAGGGTGGCGCGGTGACCACGCACATCCGCATTGCCCGCCGCCCGGACGACATCCACGCCGTGCGCATCGCCGCCGGTGAGGCCGACCTGGTGCTGGGCTGCGACATGGTGGTGGTCAACGACTACTGGGCCCTGTCGAAGGTGCGTGCCGGCCGTTCGCAGGTGGTGCTGAACACCTACGAAGCGATGCCCGGCACCTTCACCACCCGCCCGGACATGCAGTTCCCCGCCGCCGACATCGTGGCCGGTGTGCGCGTGGCGCTGGGTGGCGAGGAACCGCTGCTGCTCGATGCCACCCAGCTGGCCACCGCGCTGCTCGGCGATGCCATCGCCGCCAACCTGTTCATCCTCGGCTACGCATGGCAGCAGGGCCTGGTGCCGCTGTCGTTCGCATCGCTGATGCGCGCCATCGAACTCAATGGCGCCGCCGTGGCGATGAACCAGCAGGCGTTTGCCTGGGGCCGCCTGGCGGCGGTCGATCCGCAGGCCGTGCAGCAGGCTGCCGGCCTGGTGCGCAACCGCCACACCGATACCGAATCCACCCCGGGCCCGCTGCACCCGCTGCCGCCGGGCGAGTGGGAAGGCAACGAGTGGGGCGCCACCGCGGCACCGCGCAACACCGGCGACGAACGCGAACTGCGCGGCCTGCCCTCGCATGGTGGCGACGTGGCGTTCCTGCCGCTGGACGACGCGCGCCTGTCGCGCTCGCTGGATGAAATGATCGAGCGCCGTGCCGCCTTCCTTGTCGAGTACCAGGATGCCGCCTACGCCAACCGCTACCGTGATCTGGTGGCGCGCGTGCGCGCCACCGAGGCCGACCGCATCGGCGGTTCCACCGCGCTGACCGAGACCGTGGCCCGCTACCTGTTCAAGCTTATGGCGTACAAGGACGAGTACGAAGTGGCCCGCCTGTACACCAGCGGCGACTTCCAGCGCCGCCTGCAGCAGCAGTTCGAGGGCGACTACCAGCTGCGCTTCCACCTTGCGCCGCCGCTGTTCGCGAAGAAGGACGAGCAGGGCCGGCTGCTGAAGAAGGAATACGGCCCGTGGATGTTCAAGGCCTTCGGCCTGCTGGCGAAGCTGAAGTTCCTGCGCGGCGGGCGCCTTGATGTGTTCGGCCGCACCGAGGAACGCCGCATGGAACGCAAGCTGATCGGTGACTACGAGGCCACCGTGCAGCTGCTGCTGGATGGCCTGGATGATGACCGCCTCGCGCTGGCGGTCGAGATCGCCAGCGTGCCCGAGCACATCCGCGGCTACGGCCACGTCAAGGAAGCGCATTTCGCGCAGGCCAAGGCACGCGAAGCCGCCCTGCTGGCGCAGTGGCGCAATCCGAAGGCACTGCACATCGTGCAGGTGGCCTGATGGTAGTGCCGGCCGCTGGCCGGCATTCATCCCGGCAGTCGGTTGCCGGCCAACGGCCGGCACTACCGGCGGTTTACCCCAACCGCCACAGCAGCAGGCGGTTGTTGGCCGGCATCGCCACATCCCCCAGGCGGGTGAAGCCATTGTCGGCCGCCAGCGCCTGCACCGCTTCGCTATCGCGGATGCCGCTGCGCGGATCACGTGCCTTCAGCCAGGCATCGAACTGCGCATTGCTGTCACTGGTGTAGCGACCGCCGTAGTTGAACGGGCCATACACTGCCAGCAGCGCACCATGACGCAGCACCGGTGGCAGCGCGGCGAACAACGCCTGCACGTGGTCCCAGCCCATGATGTGCAGCGTGTTGGCGCTGAACGCCGCATCGAACGTGCTGCCTTCGGGCAGCGTCAGGCCCGGCGCAGGCGGCAGTTCCACCTGCAATGCCACCGGCGGCAGCAGGTTCAGCAGCGCGGCCTCCGCACGCCAGGCCTCGATACCGGGCAGATGGTCCGGATGATCGCTGGGCTGCCAGCGCAGCCACGGCCAGCGCTCGGCAAAGAAGGCCGCGTGCTGTCCCGTACCGCTGCCGATTTCCAGCACCCGATGGCGGTCGCCCATCCACGGGTCGAGTGCCGTGGCGATCGGTTCGCGGTTGCGCTCGCAGGCTTCTGAATACGGCTTGCTCGACATCAGGGACGGTGTCCAGGCGGGGTCGGCCCCATTGTGCACGAGGGGGTGTCTGCAGGGCTTGCAGCCCTGCACCCGCAGGAGCCGGATCCAGAGCAACGTCAAAAGCTGGCATTCCGTGGGTTGGCGGGGGGGCCCGGTTGCGGGGGTCGCTGCAAGTACGTCCATGTAAGCTCGGTCGCCGCATCCATGCGGCTCACGCCCCCTCAACCGGACCCGCCCCGCCTTCGACAGACTTCCGCGATCTGTCGGAACGGCGTACAGCCTTGGTGG
>NZ_JAOCCT010000028.1:0-70871 GCF_029840555.1 Stenotrophomonas sp. GD03877
TTTCGGGATCGGTGGGAGCAGTCAACTGGTACTCGCTGCTGGCGGTGTTCAGGCGCACAGCCTGGAACGGGGCCAAGCAGATCTCTTCAATTCGGCCTCGGGCCTTGGCCGCGCCGCGGCCCGTGCGGGCAAACGGGGTCAGCACCATGCGCAGGCGCAGCTGCAGGGCCGATTTGCCCTCCGGCGCCGGCAGTGCCATCGCCGGTACCGGCACGGTTGGACTGGGCAGGCTTGCTTCAATGCGGTCCCGGGCAAACGGGTCACGCCCGTCCAGGTAACGCATGGCCGACTGCACATCGCGCCAGCCCACGTACTCCATCAAGGCCTTCATGTCCCAGCCTTGGTCGTTGGCCCAGCTGGCAAAGCCGCGGCGCAACGAATGGCTGCTGTGGAGCCCCGCATCGGCAAAGCCGGCACTGGTCAGCAACTCGCGTAGCAGGCGCACCAAGCTGTTGGGATGCAGGCCCTCGGCGCTCACCTGGCCCCATTGGTTAACCGCCCGAAACACCGGCCCTTCGTGCAGGTCGGCCGCCTGCAGCCACGCCTGGGTCGCCTCCACCGGACATAACCGCGACAGCGCCGGCACCTTGTAGGTGACGCCGGCTGCCTGGCGATCACCCTTGCTGCGTGGCAAGAAGCAGGTCATCCCCTGTCCCGGCACCAGCGTGAGATGGGCCACGTCCAGACGCAGCAGTTCATCGCCACGGAATCCCCGCCAGAACCCGAGCAGCACCAGCGCTCGGTCTCGTTGATGGCGCAGCGCCGCCGGCCCATCGCCCCGGGCATGTGCCGCAGCGATCGCCGCGGCCAGCCAGTCATCGAGCTCGACCAGCCGCCGAATCTGGAGCGGCGCGGCTTGCTTGACCTGGCCCGGGTGCAGGGTCTGGATGCCTTTGAGCACCTTGCGCACCAGCGGCGATCGGGTCGGGTCGACAAAGCCGTGGTCGCGGTGCCAAGAGGCGATGGCCGCCAGACGTTGGCGGAGGGTGCTGGTCGCCAAGGTCTGCGCATAAGCGGCCAGGTACCGGGCCACGCTGTCAGGTGTCGCTGGGAGGTGGCCTTGCCATTCAACCTCGAAGTGCCGCAGCGCCGACGCATAGCTGCGCACCGTGTTCTGGCGCGTGGCCGCATCGAGGTAGCGGTCCAGTTCGGTCACTGGCGCGTGGCCTCCACCGAGGTCGTCTGGCGCAGCGTCGACAGGATGGTGCATTCCGCCCGCTGCCCGCCATGGCAACTGGCAATCACCCGTTCCAGCTCGCTGGCCATGCGCTGCAGGTCGGCCATGCGGGCGCGCACGTCGGCCAGATGGCTGCGGGCCAACCGGTCCACGTCCCCGCACGAAAGCTCCTCATCGCCGGCCAGCTGCAGCAGGCTGCGGACCTCCTCCAGGCTGAAGCCCAGGTCCCGGCCACGCGCAATGAAGCGCAGCCGCTCGATGTCGGCCGGGCCATAGACCCGGTAGCCGTTGCCCGTGCGCCCCGGGCGCGGCAGCAACCCGATCCGCTCGTAATAGCGAATCGTCTCCAAGTGGCATCCGCTGGCGTCGGCAGCCTCACTGATTTTCATTCGTAGTACGCTTGACTCCGTAGTAGCTACGGACTTTACGCTGAACCCGTATCCGCCGCCACTCCGGCCGCGGCGCTGCATGTGACGACCATGCCACTGCCCATCGCCTTGATTCGCTACTGCTTGATTGCCTTGCTGATCGGCTGGGTTCTGCCCGCTTCTGCTCAGGCGGAGCCTGCCGCAGCAGACCTGCGCCAAACCTGGCAGATGCTCGATTACATCGCGGTCGACTACCCCGGCGCGGTCCAGGCCGGTCGCGTAATTGCCCCCAACGAATACGCCGAAATGAGCGAGTTTGCCGGCGCCGTGCGCAGTCAGCTGGCAGCATTGCCCGGTGGCCAGAACCAGCAGGAGCTGACGGCCCAGGCCGACCGCCTGGTCCAGGCGGTGGCAGAGAAGGCCGACCCGGCGCAAGTGGCAACGTTGGCGCGCGGGCTCGGCACGACGCTGTTGGCCCGCTACCCGATCGGCGCTGTTCCGGCGAGCGCGCCGAAGACCTCCCAGGCCGCGTCCATCTACAGCCAGCAGTGCGCGGCCTGTCACGGCCCCACAGGTCACGGTGATGGCCCCGCCGCGCAAGCGTTAAGTCCGCCGCCGATCGCGTTCACCGATGCCACTCGCGCCGCGCAGCGAACGCCGCTGTCGTTGTACGAGGTCATTTCCCAGGGTGTGCCGGGTACCGGCATGGTCAGCTTCTCTGGGCTGTCAGAAAGTGATCGCTGGGCGTTGGCATTCTATGTGGGCAGCTTGGGGTACTCCTCGCAAGCCAAGGCTCAAGGTGAGGCGTTATGGCGCACCAGTGCCGAGGCCCATACGCACATTCCCTCGCTCGAAGCGCTGACACGCACGCGAGAGGCCGATCTTGCCACCACGATGCCCGCCGATCAGGCAAACGCGATCATCGCCTACCTGCGTTCGCAGCCACAGGCAGTAAACGAAGCGGTACCAGGAGCCGATCGCTTTGCGGTGGCGCGGCAGCGACTGGCCGCCAGCCAGCGCGCTTACGCTGATGAGGACCTGGCTCAAGCCAAAAAGCTTGCGCTCTCGTCCTATCTGGATGGTGTAGAGCCGCTTGAACCCACGCTGGCCACGCGCAATCCGTCATTGCTGCGAGAGATCGAGACGGCCATGGCAGGCTACCGCGCGCAGCTGGATCAGCATGCGCCCGCGGCTGACGTTGCCGGGCAGGCAGCGCAAATTGCCCAGCTGTTTGATCGCGCGGACGTGGCGCTGCAGGACACCCGAATAGGCGCCAGCACCGCGTTTCTAGGCAGCTTTACCATCTTGGTACGCGAAGGACTGGAAGCGCTGCTGATCGTGATTGGTATCGTGGCGTTCTTGCGTAAAGCCGAGCGGTCTGATGTGTTGCCGTATGTGCATGCGGGTTGGATCTGCGCGTTGTTGGCAGGCGCAGCTACCTGGGCAGTGGCCACTTACTTTGTTGATATCAGCGGTGCGAACCGGGAAGTCACTGAGGGCGTCTCGGCCTCGTTCGCTGCCGCTGTCCTGCTCAGCGTAGGCATCTGGATGCACCAAAAGAGCCTTGCAGGGCGGTGGCAGGAGTACCTGCACGCCAAGCTGACGACTGCGCTGACACGGCGCTCGGCTGTTTTCCTGTTCATGCTGGCCTTTGTCGCGGTGTACCGCGAGGTGTTTGAGACGATCTTGTTCTACATCGCGATGTGGAGCGATCAGGCGTCCACCGCCATCCTCGCAGGCCTGGTGGCGGGAATCGCGGTGTTGGCTGCGGTGGCGTACTGGATGCTGCGCATGAGCAGGCGGCTGCCGATTGGCCGGTTCTTTTCGATCAGCTCGATTCTCATCGCGGTGATGGCGGTCATCCTGATCGGTAAAGGCGTGGCCGCGTTGCAGGAAGCGGGCTGGATCTCTCAAACACCGCTCGCGTTGCCGCGCATCGAGTGGATCGGCCTGTATCCCACCTGGCAGTCGCTGCTGGCGCAGGTATTGGTAGGCACCGCCGCCATCGTGGGGTTCCTCGCCAATGCCCGTTCCGGTGTGCGTAGACAGCCAGGCGCAAACAAGCAATGAAACAACACAGCAGAGGACCAAGACATGAGTGATTGCGGGTGCCACCACGAAGCCAAGAACAAGGAGGAGCGACGCATCCTCTGGATCGCCTTGGTCCTGAATGCAGCGATGGCCGTGATCGGCGGCATTGCCGGCTGGATTGCCCATTCCACCGGGCTGCTGGCTGACGCGCTGGACATGCTGTCTGACGCCACCGCCTATGCCATTGGCCTGGTCGCTATCGGGCGCACGGCGCGCTTCAAGGCCAACGCCGCGTGGGTCAGTGGCAGCGTGCTGCTGGTGCTGGGCGTAGGCGTGCTGGTCGAAGTCGGCCGCCGGGTGATGTACGGCGCCGAGCCGGTCAGCGGTTGGATGATCGGTACCGCTCTGGTCTCGCTGGCCGTGAACCTGAAGGTGCTCCGTATGCTCGCCCCCTTGAAGTCTGGCGAAGTGCATCTGCGAGCGACCTGGCTGTTTACCCGCGCCGATGTGGTGGCCAACGTTGGGGTGATTCTGGCCGGCCTGTTGGTGTGGTGGCTGGCCAGCCCCTACCCGGATTTCGTGATCGGCGCCCTGATCGGCCTGTATGTGATCAAGGAGGCTTTCGAGATCTTGGGTGATGCTCGCCGGGCGCGTGCCGACGCGCGCAAAACGCCTGCATGACAGCGCTTGGCCGGCTGAGCTGTGGCCTGCGCTGGCTGCTGCTGGCGCACTTGGCCGTGGGCCTTGTGACGCAGCCGGTGCTGGCAGTGGTTGGCGAGCTCCATGCTCAAACCCATCTGGCCGCGGCCGACCATGACCCGGCAGTGGCATCACCAGCTTCCGAGCGTGGCGTAGACGCCGCGCTGCACCGGCTACAGCAGCTGGTGCTGTGCTGTAGCCAGGCCGCGCCGGCTCCAGAAATAGTGTTGGCCATTGCTCATATCGGCCGGCATTGGCCGTCGGCGACAGCCCATGCGGACAGATATCGGCATGAGCACCTGCTCGCGCCGTTCCGGCCGCCGATCGCAGGGTGATGCGCGCCGGCGTGCGCCGGATCCCTGTTGGCTATCGAAAATTCTGGAGTACTTCATGCATGTGCGATTGGCGGCCCTGGCCGCGTGGCTACTGTTGAGCGCGGCGGCAACGCCGGCGACAGCAGAAGAGCTGATGACCTTGGACGACGCGTTTGCACGCGTGGCCCAAACCCACCCCGAGCTGCGCCTGGTCGATGCGCGAGCCACGGTGCTCGCTGCCGAGCGCGACCAGGCCGTGCAGCGGCCACCGTGGACGTTGGGGGCGGAGGTTGAAAATGCGCTGGGCACGGGCGCGGCCCGTGGCCTGGACAGCGCGGAGTTGACCTTGAGCCTGAGCTCGGTCCTGGAGCGCGGCGGCAAGCTCGACGCCCGCCGCACCTTGGCCCAAAGCCGGATTGATGCACTGGCCGTGCAGCGCGAGACCGGGCGGCTGGACCTGCTCGCCGAGACGGCGCAGCGCTATTTGGCCGTTGTCGGTGCCGACCGGCAACGCAGCCTGGCGAACATGGATGTCGGCCAGCGCCAGCGGACCGTCGCCGCTGCCCGGCAGCGCCTGCAGGCTGGCGCGTCTCCCGAATCGGTGATGCTCACCGCACAAGCAGCACTGGCGAGAGCAGAATTGACCCGTGATCGGGCCGAGCAGCAGCGCATTGCCGCCCGGCAGCACCTTGCTGCCCTCTGGGGCGAACGTGCTCCGAGCTTCGAGGTGGCCGCGGCGGATCCCATGACCCTGCCGGCGATCGCGTCCATGCAGTCGCTGGCCGAGGAATTGGAGCGCACTCCCGAGTTGGCGCAGTTTGCCGATGCCCGCCGGATCGCGCAGGCACGACTGCAGCTGGCGCGTTCGGCGGCCTCGCCGGACTTGTCGTGGCAGCTGGGCGTGCGCCGCCTGCAGGAGACTGACGACACCGCGCTGGTGGCCAGCCTGTCCATGCCACTGGGCAGCCGCAGCCGCGCGCAGCCGGAGATCCGCGCCGGCGAAGCCGAGCTGGAGGTTCTGACGATCGAGCGCGAGGCCAAGGGCCTGTCGCTGTATTCCACGCTGGTCGAAGCCCATGGTCGCTACACCGTGGCGCAGGCCGAGGTGGCACGGCTGCAAGGCGAGGTGCTGCCGAAGTTGGCCCGGGCTGAGCAGGCCGCCGAGCGCGCCTATCGCGCCGGCGCGATCAGCTACCTGGAATGGGCACAGCTGCAGTCCGAACGCACGGCCATGGCCCAGCAGCAGCTGGACGTGGCGCTCGATGCGCAGCGCGCCCTGATCGAAATTCAACGCCTGACCGGCCAGGCGCTTGTCGCGCCGCCGGCGGCTGCTTCCACCGGAGAGACCCCATGAATCGCTTTTCCTGGACCGCACTGGGCATGGCCCTGATGATGCTGGCCGCCTGCAACGCGTCGGCCCCCAACGAAGCGTCCGAAGGCGGCGCCGCCGCTGAGGGCGAAGAGCACGGCGAGCACGAGGAAGCGCCGCTGGAAACCAAGATTGCCGCCAAAGCTGCGCAGGCAGCGGGTATCCAGGTCGCACCGGCAGGCCCCGGTGAGATTGCTGACGAGCATGAGGTGCAAGGGCTGTTGACCCCGATTGACGGTCGCATCGCGCAGGTCACGGCACGCTTCCCCGGACCGGTCCGCTCCGTGCGTGCGGGCGTGGGTGATCAGGTACGGGCCGGCCAGGCACTGGCCACGGTAGAGAGCAACCTGAGCCTGACCACCTATACCGTCACCGCGCCGATCAGTGGCGTGGTCATGGCGCGCACGGCCGCCGTAGGCATGGCCGCCGCTGAGGGCGCGCCGCTGTTTGAGGTCGCCGACCTGTCCACGCTGTGGGTGGACCTGCACATCTTCGGCGCCGACGCCCAGCACATCGGTGCTGGCGTGCCGGTGACGGTTACCCGCTTGAGCGATGGCGTCACCGCACAGACCACCTTGGAGCGCGTCCTGCCCGGCACCGCCACCGCCAGCCAAAGCACCATTGCGCGCGGCACGGTGGCCAACACCGATGGCCTGTGGCGGCCGGGGTCGGCGGTCAAGGCGCGGGTCACCGTGGATCGCCAATCGGCAGCGTTGGTGGTGCCGATCACGGCGCTGCAGACCGCAGAAGACCAGGACGTGGTCTACGTGCAGCAGGGCGAAACCTACCACACCCGGCCGGTGAAGCTGGGGCGCCGCGACGCCGAACGCGCCGAAGTGCTGGAAGGCCTCAAGGCCGGTGAACAGGTGGTGGTGGCCCAAAGCTTCCTGATCAAGGCCGACATCGAAAAGTCCACCGTGGAAGAAGAATGAGGCCCGCCATGCTCGAACGCCTCATTGGGCTGTCCATCCGCCATCGCTGGCTGACGCTAGTGCTCACCGCTGCGCTGGTTGCGCTGGGCGTGTGGAGCTACCGTCACCTTTCCATTGACGCCACACCCGACATCACCAACGTCCAGGTCCAGATCAACACCCAGGCCCCGGGTTACTCGCCGCTGGAGGCCGAACAACGGGTCACCTTTGCCATCGAAACGGCCATGGCCGGTCTGCCCAAGCTGGACTACAGCCGCTCGCTGTCGCGCTACGGGCTTTCGCAGGTCACCGTGGTGTTCAAGGACGGCACCGACCTGTACTTTGCCCGCCAGCAGGTCGCCGAGCGCCTGCAGCAGATCGCTTCCCAGCTGCCCGACGGATTGGACCCGGAAATGGGGCCGATCTCCACCGGGTTGGGCGAGATCTTCATGTACACCGTGGAGGCCGAGCCCAACGCTCGCAAGCCCGACGGCACCCCGTACACCGCCACGGACCTGCGCACCCTGCAGGACTGGGTGATCCGGCCGCAGCTGCGCACCACGCCCGGCGTCACCGAGGTCAACACCATCGGCGGCTTCGAGCGGCAGATCCACATCACCCCGGATCCGGCCCAGTTGGTGGCGCTGGGCTTTACGTTGAACGACGTGGTCGCCGCGGTCATGCGCAACAACCAGAACATCGGTGCCGGCTACATCGAGCGCAATGGACAGCAGTTCCTGGTGCGCGTGCCTGGCCAGCTGGCGAATCTGGATGCGATCGGCAACATCGTGCTGGATCGCCGCGATGGTGTGCCCATCCGGGTGCGCGACGTCGCTAGCGTGGGCGAAGGCAAGGAGCTGCGCACGGGCGCGGCCACCCAGAATGGCCACGAGGTCGTGGTCGGTACCGCCTTCATGCTGTTTGGCGCCAACAGCCGGGAAGTCTCCCAGGCGGCCGCGGCCAAGCTGGACGCTGCCAACGCCAGCTTGCCTGCCGGCGTCCATGCCAAGGCCGTCTATGACCGCACGGCGCTGGTGGACCGCACCATCGGCACGGTGTCCAAGAACCTGATCGAGGGCGCGCTGCTGGTGGTGGTGGTGCTGTTCCTGCTGCTGGGCAATGTGCGCGCCTCGTTGATCACTGCGGCGGTGATTCCGCTGGCGATGCTGTTCACCATCATCGGCATGGTGCGTGGCGGCGTGTCGGGCAACCTGATGAGCCTGGGCGCGCTGGACTTCGGCCTGATCGTGGACGGTGCGGTGATCATCATCGAGAACTGCCTACGCCGGTTCGGGGAGGCGCAGCACGCGCTGGGCCGCCAGCTCAATGATGAAGAGCGCTATGACCTGACCGCCTCGGCCACCGCCGAGGTGATCCGTCCCAGCCTGTTTGGCCTGGGCATCATCGCCGCGGTCTACCTGCCGATCTTCGCGCTGTCCGGGGTGGAAGGAAAAATGTTCCACCCGATGGCGATCACGGTGGTGCTGGCCCTGACCGGTGCCATGGTGTTGTCGCTGACCTTTGTGCCGGCAGCGATCGCCAGCTTCCTGCGCGGCCGTGTGGCTGAGCACGACAACCGCCTGATGCGCTGGTCGCGCGCCCGTTATACGCCGCTGCTGGATTGGGCCCTGCGTCGGCGCGTGGTGGTGCTGGCCGGCGCGGCCGTGCTGGTGGTGGGCTGTGGCGTGCTGGCCACCCGCTTGGGTTCGGAGTTCGTGCCGAGCCTGGATGAGGGCGACATCACCTTGCAGCCCATGCGTATTCCCGGCACCAGCTTGGAGCAGTCGGTGGCCATGCAGGAAACGCTGGAGAAGCGCCTGGCCCAGTTCCCGGAGGTGGCCAACATCTTCTCCAAGATCGGCACCGCCGAGGTGGCCACCGATCCTATGCCGCCGTCGATGGCCGACACCTTCCTGATGCTCAAGCCCCGCGACCAGTGGCCCGACCCGCGCAAGCCCAAGGCCGAGCTGGTGGAAGAGCTGGAGGCGGCGGCCAAGGAAATCCCGGGCAGCAACTACGAGTTCACCCAGCCCATCCAGATGCGCACCAACGAGTTGATCTCCGGCGTCCGTTCGGACGTGGCGGTCAAGGTCTACGGCGACAACCTTGACCAGTTGACGCGCCTGGCCAGCCGGGTCGAGCGGGTCATGCGTAGCGTCCCCGGCGCCGAAGACGTCAAGGCCGAGCAGGTCTCCGGCCTGCCGCTGCTGACCATCACGCCAGATCCGGCGGCATTGGCACGGTATGGCCTGAACCCGGGCGATGTGCAGGAAACGGTGGCCACCGCCATTGGGGGCAGTGTTGCCGGCCAGTTGATCGAGGGCGACCGCCGCTTCGACCTGGTCGTGCGCCTGCCCGAAGCGCAGCGCCAAGACCCCGCTGTGCTGGCAGATCTGCCCATTCCGCTGCCGGCAAGCACCAGTGTCGATGAGTCCAGCCGTCTGGCCGCCGGCGCCAATGGGGGGCCTCGCACGGTGCCGCTGCGGGAAGTGGCGAAGATCCAGGTAGAGCGCGGGCCCAATCAGATCAACCGCGAGAACGGCAAGCGCCGCGTGGTGATCACCGCCAACGTGCGCGAGCGCGATCTGGGCGGGTTCGTCGGCGAGTTGCGCACACGCATCGGCCAGGATGTCGCGCTTCCAGAGGGCTACTGGATCGATTACGGCGGCACCTTCGAGCAGCTGATCTCGGCCACCCAACGCCTGGGCGTGGTCGTTCCGGTGACACTGGCGTTGATCTTCGCTCTGCTATTCATGGCCTTCGGCTCGGCCAAGGATGCGGCCATTGTGTTCAGTGGCGTGCCGCTGGCGCTGACCGGCGGTGTGCTGGCACTGGCTCTGCGCGGGATTCCGTTGTCGATCTCTGCCGGCGTGGGCTTCATCGCGCTGTCGGGCGTGGCCGTACTCAACGGGCTGGTCATGATCGCCTTCATCCGCCGTCTGCGCGAACAGGGCGATCCGCTAGACGACGCTGTGCGCGACGGCGCCCTTGGACGCCTGCGACCGGTGTTGATGACCGCCCTGGTAGCCTCGCTGGGCTTCCTACCCATGGCCTTGAATGTCGGTGCTGGCTCGGAAGTGCAGCGGCCGCTGGCCACTGTCGTCATCGGCGGCATCGTCTCATCCACCGCATTGACCTTGTTGGTGCTGCCGGTGCTCTATCGTTGGCTGCATCGCGACCGAGCTCCCCGCGCCGGTAGCACTGCTTTGGAGTCCCCATGAACGAGCTCAACCTGGAACAGGTCCGTGCGGCGATGTTTACCGACCCGGGCGTGAAAGCGGTGGACGACCTGCGCCTGGTCGCCGGTGAGCATGGCCGTGCGATCGCGGCCACCATCACCGTCGCTGCGCCCTCGGTCGACCTGGACCTGGTGCATGCTGTGATTGCCCAGGTCCTGGCCGATCAATTCGGCATCGATCAGATCATGCTGTGTTTCAACGACCCGGGCCCGGTACCGCCGCCGCCCACCGCGGTGCCGTTAAAGAAGATGTGATCGCAGCCCCTGGCTCTATGCGTCTGCGCTGGCAGGCGCATAGAGCTGATGACCCGGCAACGCGCACGCGCCGGCATACACAAAGGCCACGCTTTGCCGCACGCACGTCAGCTATTACCGCGAGCCTAAGCTGCGCCCCAAGCGAATCTGCGATGAGGCGTCCCATGGGCAGCACGGTACACGAAACAGCAAGTAGCGATGCTCGGGTTCGCTTGTACGCACTCAACGCGTCTGCGAGCCCGAGAGCTGCTTCAACCCAATCGCGGAAAACAAGGTGTGTCACGAAAGTATCCCGTTTTTCAGAAGATTCGCACTCTCCGCCCATGCCGACGGGCGCCAACGAACTACGGCGTCTGCAGCCATGCCGGACCTTACTCAGCCCGGGTCGAGATCAATGTGCTGTAAGTACTCGGGGATGCATGCAGACCAATGCAGCTGCCGCTCAATGGCTAACCTCTGAGCGTCGGCAGCGTCTGGCTCTCCGTGTGTGATGAAAACCCGCCGCGGAGTCGTCTGTGCCGTGCGCAGCCAGCTTAGAAGTTCATCGGCGTCGGCGTGGGCAGAAGCTGCTTCCACCTGTACCACCTCGGCACGTATCGGCACGTCCTGACCATAGATTCGCAGTAACTTGTCACCGCGCACCAATGCCGCCCCGCGCGTTCCCCCTGCCTGGAAGCCTGGCAAAAGGATCATGTTGCGACAATCCGGGCCAAAGGCGATGAGATGATGAAGAATGCGTCCCCCGGTCAGCATTCCACTACCCGCGACGATGATCATAGGGCCTTGCCGAAGGTTGAGAGCCTTGGATTCCTCGATGCTATTGACGAGCCGGGTTGCCGCGTGCAACCGCTCCAGTGCGGCGTCATCCAGCAGATGTTCGTTTCTGTATTTCCCATAGAGCAAGGTGACGTCCTTTGCCATGGGGCTGTTCAAGTAGATCGGGGCGCGCGGAATCCGCCCTTCCGCCTGCAGGGTGGCGATCACGTGCAACAAGAGCTGGGCGCGCCCCACCGCGAACGCCGGTATCATCACCACTCCACCCCGCCCGAGGGTGCGCCGGATCGGCTCGATAAGCAGGTCCGTCAAAGACGTCGTCGGATGGCGCCGATTGCCGTATGTCGATTCGACCACGACCCAATCCGATGCCGGCAGCGCCCAGGGAGGGCGCATCACCGGATCGTTCGAACGACCGACATCACCACTGAACGTGATGCGCCTGCCCCGATGGATCAGCGATACCGATGCGGCGCCAAGGATGTGTCCCTGTTTGCGAAACGTAGCCGTTACGCCAGGCACCGGTTCAAAGGGATCGGAAAAGTAGACGACGCGCATTAGATCCAGGCACCGTTGCGCATCCTCCTCGGTGTAGAGCGGCTCGGCCGGATGGTGTTTCGAGCTGCCACGCTGATTGGCGTGGCGCGCCTCCTCCTCCAGCAGGCGCGCGGCGTCGGGGAGAAGTGTCCTGCATAGATCCCGGGTGGCCGGTGTGCACCACACGGATCCATGGAATCCCTGCTTCATCAGTCGTGGCAGATATCCGCTGTGATCCAGGTGCGCGTGGGTGAGCACCACCGCATCAATGGATGCGGGATCCACCGGAAACGGTAGCCAGTTCCGCAATCGCAGCGGTTTGTATCCCTGGAAGAGCCCGCAATCCACCATGACGCGGGCGCCACCGGCCTCTATCAGGTAGCGTGAGCCGGTGACAGTATCCGTGCCGCCCAGGAACGAGACACTGAGGCGGGTTGCATCGTGAGGCGGATTGTTCACGTACATGGATCACCTGGGAGGGCGTTGGATCAGCCGTGCGGCAGGCCAAGCCGGCGTTGCTCGGCAGCCGATGCCCGGTACGGGAGAACTGGGTGGCCAGCGGGCTTCACGCCGATCTCAGTGGGCGAGAAATACTGGTATCGGACTGTGCCGGATCAGTGTGCGGGTAACGCCGCCAAACAGGAATTCCGAGGCACGGGATCTGCCGTAGCCGCCGGCGACAATGCAATCGGCGCCGCTCTCCTTCACGAAGTTCAGTATGGCCGGTCCTGCTCCACCTTCCTCATAGCCGCGGTGCACAGGCGAGGCTGAGACGCCGTGGCGCTGTAGATGAGTCACCAGGCGCAGAGTCGCGTCTTTCTCCCTGCTGGGTTCGCCGGGACCGGCATCGATAGACAACAGGTGTACACGCTGTGCAGCGACAAGCAACGGCAAGGCATCATGGACCGCGCGAATGGATTCCCTCGTGCTTTTCCATGCAATTACAACGTCACGCGGCACCGCATCGCGTGCTTCCGGTGGCACGAGCAGCAGCGGCACGCCCGATTCCACCAGCAACGAGGAGACAAGCGTGTCCTCAATGCCGGGGTCATCGCGATGCAACCCCAAGATGGTCAGGTCAACGCATCGTGACTGAGGCATCACCTGATCCACAGGCCCCTCCCACACCCTCTCGTTCGCGGACACGAGCCAATCTACCCCTGCGCCCGCCAGCCGCTCCTCCAGCGACGTGGCAAGCATCCTGACCGTTTCCTTGGCCGGCTCGTGCAGAGCGGTGTAGACGGCAGGGTAGTACATCCAACCCGTCGCTACCGGCACAACTACACTGGCCCCAGCCAGAGCTACCAGACGGCTCCCCTGCTCACGCGAAAGCGCCGTGGCCAGACCCAACGCCTGCTCGTGCAGGCGCCCCAAGACGAAGGGCAGCAGAATGTCGCAGTACATGATCGGTCTCCCCGGGGTGAAGGAGTCGTTAGCTTGAGCCCCGCGCGACGAATGAACTTGATCGAAGTCAACGAAAGTTCCCCTGGATCGTTGACTTGGATCAAGTCATCCCGGGATTCGTTCTGGACAAATGCCCGAGCAGAATCGCCATTGACCGATTCCAGTGGGCAACCAAAAATGCTGAGCATCGTCCAGGATCCGGCAGGCACCGCCGCGGGGCTGATTACCGCCTCTGTCGTGGGCGCCCTTGTTGGACTGGCCTGGCAGCGAGCAGGCGGGAGGATGGCGGCGGCCCACACGCGCTTTGGGGGCAGTGTTGTGCTTGCGCTGGTCGCGATCTCAGGCGGGTTGGGAGCGCTGCTGGGAGGCGCGGCGCTGGTAGCTGGCGCAGTGCTGCTGGGCCTGGCAGTCTGCCCTCGCCCACGACACTCCCAGGCAGCCGCGGCCAGTCTGATTGTGCTGCCTGCCCTGTATCTGGTAGGCGCCATTGCGGTAAGCGCACCTGCAACGGCGATCCTCGCCGGCAGTGCCATCCTGGTGATACTGGTTGGGGGCCCTGCCCTGATACGGAAGGTGAATGCGAAGGTTTCCAGCCGTGAGCTTCGGGACGTCGCAACGGTGCTGGTTGCTGGCTTTCTGATTCTTCCCTTGCTTCCAGACCGCACCGTCGACCCTTGGGAAGTCATCAACCCGAGTCGGCTCGGCACACTCATCGTGGCGCTGATGGCAGTCAGCGTCGGAGCGCACCTGGCGCTACGCCATCTGGGGCCCCGGTCGGCCTTGGCCTTGACCGGCTTCGCCGGTGGGTTTGTCTCCAGTACCGCCACCATCGCGGCAATGGCGGACGGGGCGCGGTCGTCGCCCCGGCTGGCGCCTGCATTCGCAGGAGCAGCCTTGCTTTCCAACGTGGCCATGATTCTGCAGTTGGGCCTGGTAATGGGCACGCTGGCACCTGCATTACTCGCCTACAGCATGGTCCCGCTGGTCTGCTCGGCAATCGTGGCCATGGGGATAGCATTGGCATTCGGATGGCGGTCCTTGCTCAGTACCTCAGCGGTGTCCGGGCTGGCCATCGTGCGGCCATTCAAACCGTTGGCGATCGTGGTTTTTGTTGGGCTGATCGTCATTCTGCTTCTGGCAGCAAGTCTGCTGCGAGACTGGCTGGGTGACGAGAGCCTGCCCTGGACTCTGGGCATCTCCGGCATTGCCGACGTACATGCCGCCACCGCCTCTGCCGCCCAGATGGTTGGTGCGGAGCGGATCAGCAACGGTATCGCGATACAGGCGATCACCATCGCACTCGCGACCAACTCATTGCTGAAATGCTTGATCGCCGCGGCAAGGGGCGGATGGCGCTTCTCTGCTCCGTTGTTGATCGGGACCAGCCTGATCGTCGGAACGTTCGCTGTGGCCGCCGGGCGTAGCGGGTGATCGTCAACACCTTGACCCACGTCAATATCTCCGTGCAGGACTGGCGGAGAATGCGGGGCAACGCCGGCCTCTGTGTCCAACAGCCAAGATGGATATTCTTGTCCCTTTGACGGATACGCCCGCTGATGCTTCTGCCATGCAGCTGGCAGCAGCGCTTGTCGGCGCCCGTGGCGGGCACATCACGCTGGTGCAGCCAGTGGAATCTCCCTTGCCCGACGTTGCACGCGCCGAAGTCCCGCCCAGAGTCGCCACGCTCTTGCGCCGGGTTGCGCAGTGGAGCGTTCCGCATGACATCCAGATCGAGGACGGGCGCGCGGAACGTCCTGTGGACGCGATTGCCCTGCGCGCACAGGGTTTCGACCAGGTGATAATGGCGTGCGCCGGACATGACCACGCCGAGCGCAGGCTGCAACATGCTCAGTTCTCTTCACTGGTTAGCCGATCCGGACGCCCCATCCTGGCATTGCCAGGGAGAACCCGTTTCGACGGAATCTTCAAGCGGGCCGTCATCGGCTGGAGTGCAACCCCCGAATCCGCTCGCGCGGCACATGATTTCCTGAGATTGGATTTCGCGTGTGCCCTTGTGGTTACCACCGTGGACGGAAGTGACCGGGTCAATGAACATGCTCAGGCGTTCATCAACAGTCTGATGCGGCAGGGGCGAGAAGCGATATTTACTCCCGTGTCGTCAGATGGGGGGAGCGTGGCTGAAGCGCTACTGGGCCACGCATTTGATAGCCAGGCGGATCTACTCGTCTGCGGCGCCTATGGCCATTCGCGCGCGCGCGAATGGCTGCTGGGGGGAACGACGAGGGAGCTCTTCGAGCGCACCCTCACGCCCCTGTTCCTGTCACGTTGACGCACCAGGATGCCAGAGCCATGTTGAAGGATATTCTTGTGCCTTTGTCAGACTCATCAGCAGATGACGCGGCCATCCGCTTCGCCGTCGAGATCGGCAGGTCGCAGGACGCGCGGGTGCGCATCATCGAAACGGTCGACCTGCCTCCGCCGGCGATCGGGACTGCTGATCCGACGCCCCGCGCATCGTTCCTGGCTGCCCAGGACGCATGTCGGCGGGAGGCCTCGGAAAGAGCCTCAAGGATCAGGGCCAGAATCGCAGAGCACCCTGGTGTTTCCGTAGAAGTTCACGAAGCGGGCATTGAATCTCCTGCAGAGCTCGCCGCTCGACTGGCCTTCTCTGCGGATCTGGCCATTGTCGGGGGCTGGTCAGGATTCGCCAAGGCCGACCCAGCGGGCGTGGCCCTGTTCAATGCGCTGCTTTTTGACGCGGGAAGGCCCGTTGTGGTGGTGCCGCCGCATTGGCGGGCAAGCGACCACTCGTGTGCGATTGTGGGTTGGAAAGACACCCCAAACGCATGCCGCGCCCTGCACAGCGCGATCCCATTGCTACAGCAGGTGCAGACTGTCCTTCTGGTGGAGATATGCAGCCATTCGGACGAGATGGAGGGTGCTGCTGGCACTGTCACAGCTTCCCTCATTGAACACCTCCGGAGCTGGGGCATCGCCGCATCGGCCACCCGGCTGCTTGCCAGACACCGCCGTTCCAGCGAGGTCCTGCTCGATCACGCCCGCGCGACCAAGGCGACGTTGATCGTGGTTGGCGGATACGGACACTCCCGCCTGCGCGAGCGGACCATCGGAGGGATGACGATGGAGCTATTGCAGGGGGCGACCATTCCGGTCCTTTATGCCCATTGAGTACCCCCAACGCCAGGATCGTGCCTCGGCAGCGGCGAAAGGCAGATTGGGGAGCACGCAGTCGGACTCCTGGCGCTTCGCGCTGTTCTGCCTTGGAATCTACATAGGGTGCTGGCTGCTTGCCGCAGTCGAACCCTACCACCGGCGCGACTGGTTGCTGGAGAATCTGCTGGTATTCATCGCCATTCCCTACGTTGTCTTCCAGCAGTGGAAGCGCCCGTTCCGGCCCGCAACCAATGTCTCGCTTCTGCTTTTTCTGTGCCTGCATGCCGTGGGCGCTCATTTTACGTACTCGGAAGTCCCTTACGACGCTTGGGCGCAGAAACTTGCGGGCTACAGGATCACCGACCTGTTCGGCTGGGATCGCAACCATTTCGACAGACTCGTTCACCTCGCCTACGGCGTATTGGTCTTTCCCGCGGCGAGAGAGCTCTACGCAAGGCGTGCTGTGGCCAGCGAGCTGACGCTGACCCTGATTGCCACTCAGTTCATCGTCGCCACGTCCGCTGCCTATGAACTGATCGAATGGGGCGCGGTTCTGGTGGTCGACCAGGACCTTGGAATGGCTTATCTCGGCATCCAGGGCGACGTGTGGGATGCGCACAAGGATGTGCTGTTGGCGTCGGCTGGAGCGATCATCAGCGCGGTGGGTGCCAGCGTACGGCACGCCACGTCTGCTCACTCCCGGTCGTCGGACTGATCCACGCAGAAGATCCTGTGCATGGCAACCAGCATCGCCTCAACGCGGCTGTCATTGATGCGATAGAAGACTGAACGTGACTCTCGCCGGGTCGTCACCAGATGCCGTTGACGCAGTTCGGCGAGCTGCTGGGAAAGGGCCGGCTGTCGGATGCCGGTGGCCTCCTCGAGGGCGCCGACGGTCGACTCCCCTTGGGACAGCTGACAAAGCAACAGCAGACGCGACGGCGTGGCCATGAAGCGCAGCAACTCGGCCACTTCAGGCGCCCGTTCCTTCATGTCGGCCAGGTTGTTGGCGGTGAGGCGGTTGGTCAAGAGCGGTTCACCAGAAAGGAGAGCTAGAGCGTACCTGTTAATCCGCACGCCAGCTGAACCGGACAAAGGACACGAAGCGGCACTTACATAGTTTACGTAAGTATGTATTAATATCCATCATACAACCACCGGGAGCGAGTCGTGAACAGGCCTGTCGTCGTCGATTCTTCATTGGAGAGAGCTCAAAACATCGTGCGTGAAGCGCGAGGTGGCCACACGCCTTCGCCTTGCGTGAAGACGTTCTTCGACCCCGCCACCTTTACGGCCAGCCACGTGGTACGCGACCCCCGGTCTTCGGCGTGCGCCATCATCGACAGCGTTCTTGATTTCGATATGCCCTCTGGACGCACCTCGACCGACTCCGCCGCGGCGCTGGTCCAGTACATTCATGACGAAGGGCTGCAGGTTCAGTGGCTGCTGGAAACGCATGCCCACGCCGATCACCTTTCCGCTGCACCGTGGTTGCAGCGGCGGGTCGGCGGAACGCTTGCCATTGGCGAGCACATCACCGGCGTGCAGGACACCTTCGGCAAGGTTTTCAACGCTGGCAAGGAGTTCAAGCGCGACGGGAGCCAATTCGACCATCTGTTTGCCGATGGCGCGGAGTTCACCGTTGGGAATCTCCAGGCAACTGCCTTGCACGTGCCAGGCCACACCCCTGCGTGCATGGCCTACGTCATCGGGGATGCGGTCTTTCCGGGCGACACTCTGTTCATGCCGGACTACGGCACGGCCCGCTGCGACTTCCCCGGTGGCTCGGCCCGCCAGCTCTATCGCTCCATCCAACGTCTACTGGCCCTGCCGGATGACGCCCGGGTGTTCCTCTGCCACGACTACAAGGCCACGGGCCGGGATCGGTTCGCATGGGAAACCACCATGGGCGCGGAACGAACCGCGAATATCCATGTGCATCAAGGTGTGACGGAGGACATGTTCGTGGAGATGCGTGAGAGCCGCGACGCGACGCTCCCCATGCCGCGCCTGATCCTGCCCTCAGTGCAGGTCAACATGCGCGCGGGCCATCTGCCCGACCCGGATGACAACGGGGTGCGCTACCTCAAACTGCCGGTGGACCTGCTATGACCCTCCCCTCTTTGGCGTGGTACTGGCCCGTCATCGGCGGCCTGATGATCGGTACGGCAGCGGGTGGATTTCTGCTGCTGACCGGTCGCATTGCCGGCGTCTCCGGCTTGCTTGCAAACACTCTTGGCCTGTCGTCCGCTGGCGACCGCTCCTTGTCGGCCCTGTTCCTGGCAGGGCTGCTGGTGGCGTCCGGGCTGGCGCTCGCGGTCAAGCCCATTTCGCTGCCGTCGCTTTCAATCTCCGCTACGCCGTTGTTGGTGTTGGCCGGGCTGCTGGTCGGCTTTGGAACCCGCCTCGGATCTGGCTGCACGAGCGGTCACGGCGTTTGCGGCCTGGCCAGGCTGTCACCACGCTCCATGGTTGCCACGGGCGTTTTCATGCTCATGGGCATGGCGACCGTGGCGGTTGTCCGCATGATGATCGGAGGCGGAACATGATCCGGCTGGCGGCAGTTCTGTGTGGCGCCTTGTTTGGCCTGGGCCTGGTCGTCTCGGACATGGCCAATCCCACGCGCGTACTCGCCTTTCTTGACGTCACAGGCAGGTGGGATCCATCACTGGCACTTGTCATGGCCGGGGCGCTGATTCCGTCAGCGATCGCCTATCGATGGGTCCGCGCACGCAATGCTCCTGTGCTCGCTGCGGCGCTGCACATTCCCAATCAGCGTCAGATCGACCGGAACCTGGTCATTGGCGCGGCAGTGTTTGGCGTTGGGTGGGGGCTGGCAGGCGTATGCCCGGGCCCGGCCATTGCACTGTTGCCAACGGGTCAACCCTTTGCACTCGTTTTCGCGGCCGCCATGGTCGTCGGCATGCTCCTCCACTGGCTCCTCCACCGTCCCCGCTCAACAGAGAATTCGCCATGAATCTGCACTCACTTGCGCCGAGCTTGCATGTGACCGACCAACTGGTTCCCACCGACATACCTGCCTTGAAAAAGGCGGGCATCTCGAGTGTCATCTGTAATAGACCCGACGGCGAGCAGCCGGACCAGCCCGATCACCTTGCACTGCAGGCGGCCTGCTCCAGGGCGGGCCTGGGCTTTGCCTATCTGCCCGTCGTGCCTGGCGGCATCACCGATGGACATGTGCAGCAGTTTGGCGTGCTGCTGGAACAACTGCCTGCACCCATCGTCGCTTACTGCAGGACCGGCACCCGCTCGACGTCGCTATGGGCCCTATCCCAGGTTCGTAACGGCGGAGCTACGCCCGAACAGGTGCTGTCCATTGCCGGTGAGGCTGGTTACGACCTGTCCTCTCTTGCTTCGCGCCTGCGAGGCGCCCCCTCTTCCGCTGCCTAACGGCCAACTGACATGGAAACCCTTTCCCTGTTGCAGCTCGCGCTGGGTGGACTCTCCGGCATTCTGGTGGGCTTCGTACTCGGGCTGGTCGGCGGAGGCGGCTCTATTCTGGCTGTCCCGCTCATGCTTTACCTGGTGGGCATCGACAGTCCACACGTCGCCATCGGTACCAGTGCATTGGCGGTTGCTGCCAATGCACTTTCCAACCTTTTCGTTCATGCCCGCCGGGGAAACGTGAGATGGCCGTGCGCGTCGGTCTTCGCGTTGGCAGGCATCGCTGGCGCCTATCTGGGCTCCAGCTTAGGTAAGGCCGTGGATGGGCAGCGACTATTGTTCATGTTTGCCCTGCTGATGGTCGTGATAGGCATTCTTATGCTGCGCAAACGCAATGCGGAAGGTGATGCAAGCGTCCGCCTCAGCAAAGGGAACATGCCGGCACTGCTCGGATTAGGGGCGTTCTCCGGGGCACTCTCCGGATTCTTCGGTATTGGCGGCGGCTTCCTGGTTGTCCCTGGGCTGATGGCCGCCACGGGCATGCCGATGCTGGCCGCAATAGGCAGCTCCCTCGTAGCTGTCTCCGCTTTCGGTCTGACGACTGCCATCAACTATGCTCAATCCGGCCTGGTCAACTGGCCACTTGCTGCCGCATTCGTCGTTGCTGGAAGTGCGGGCGGAATCGCCGGAGCGCGCGCATCAGCAGCGTTGGCAGAGCACCGTGGAGTGTTGAATGTTGCATTCGCGCTACTCATTTTCATGACGGCGGCTTATATGCTCTGGCAGATGCCCTGACTACCGCGCCATCGCCCAACCCGCCATGGCAGCCAGCAACACCACCACGATCGGCGGTGCACGCGCGACGACCAGTAGCCCGAACGCAACCAGCGCCATCGTGACATCCCATCGGTCATGGATCGCACTCGTCCACACCGGGTCGTACAACGCTGCCAGCAGGATCCCGACGACCCCGGCGTTGACGCCTGCAATTGAAGCCTGCAGATCCTTGCGGTGGCTTAGCGACTCCCAGAAGGGCAGCACTCCTACGAGCACGAGAACGGCAGGCATGAAAATGACCGCCAACAGCGTAAGACCTCCCGCCCAGCCACTCAACGGACCCGCGGCCATGGCCCCCAGGTACGCTGCGAATGTGAAAAGAGGGCCCGGCACCGCCTGCGCCGCACCGTACCCGGCGAGCAGATCTGCCGTGCTCACGGTGCCGCTCTGGACAACCGCGGTCTGCAGCAATGGCAGCACGACGTGGCCGCCGCCAAAGACCAGGGCGCCGGCGCGGTAGACCCCCTCCAACAGCATGGCCAGGGGGGATCCGCTCGCCGCGGCCCACACCGGCAGCAGAACAAGTGGCAGCACCAGTAGCACCAGTGCCACCGTGCCGGTTCTTCGCGAGACGGGATAGCCGCCGTCTGATTGGCCGGAAACTGGTGACTGCCACAACGGAAACGCCCCAGATCCCACAGCTGTCCGCCCGTATTTCCCCACAAGGACGCCCGCGATTTCCAGATCTCCCCCAAAGATGCCCTTGATTCCTGGATCCGCACCTAAGACGCCCTCGATTTCTGGCTCCACATCCAGCTCGCCCTTGAGTTCCCAACTGCGCACCTGATCGGTCAGAGCTTGTCGCCTGCACTTCCCAGTTCCGCCAGTCGCGACATTGGTCGCAAGAACAATTAGACGAGATCTCGGGCCTGAACGTGCGAACAGTTCAGCGGGTTGAGCAGGACTACAACACCGCGACTTCCCTGGGTGACGCGCCACGCCCCGCTCCACCTGCTCAAGCGCGTCGCTCGCCCCCTGACCAAGCTTTGACCTTAACTGGGCGTCGGTGACTCCCTCCCGTTCTGGTCGGCATCTGGGCCTTGTAGCGGCTCAAGCGCTGAGCTATAACGCCTTAGCCAGTCGCTATAAAGCGCCGGTGTTGTGCCCGCATAGCCAATAGGCTCCGGGTGCCCGAGGTCCACCCAATGGGGGCACGGGAATCCTTCGATTCCGGAGCCATCCATGACCGCCAAACGCCGCAGATCCCTTCGCACTTCTGCCTTCTACGCCCAATCGGGCCGTTGCTTCTATTGCGGCCTGCCGATGTGGCTCACTGCACCCTCAGAGCTCGGGCTGAAGGCCAGTAAGGCCCGAGCCTTTCAATGCACCGCCGAGCACCTGGTGGCCCAACAGGACGGGGGCAGAGACGTGTCCGGGAACGTGGTGGCCGCGCATAGCCGGTGCAACCAGGGCAGGCACCAGCGGAAGGGACCAGCCCCTTCCGCTGAAGCGTTCCGGGCGCTGGTTCAGACGCGGCTGGCAATGGGGAGATGGTGGTCCCGACTGCCATCAGGGATTGCACGTGCTTCCGTATGGCCAATTGAATTGAATCTTTGCAAGGAATCGGCAGCTGCTTGCCTGATTCGCTAGTCCACACTAGTGGCGCCCGGTTGCGGTGCTAGAACGGCGAGTCTGCTGCGAAATGGTCGCGCATTGGGCCTAACAAGGTCTGCGACCCTGTCAACACGTCCGAGAATTCCACCTGTCGCCACCTTCTCGTTCCAATATCGTTCCATCCACTCGGCTTTATCCAGGATCTTACCCGGAGCGCCTAGCAGCCTCTTGGCGATGAAATGCCGGATGAGAGCGGCCTGGCTATCGAGAATCACGACGCCCGCCCTTGGATTAGAGTCATAAGCGCTGTACGAGATCAGATAGTGGACATAGTGGCGGTCTGGCTCTTCGTCATCCCACGTCAACAGGTTGCTTAACCCCGCAGCGCGAGCATCCGATCGCACCTCTTCGCTCACGAGCACCATGGGATTGCGTGCTTCCTTACATTCCATGCGATAGGCGTCCAGCATCGCCGGTCCGAAGATCATCTGAGAATCATGATGAATGCTTCCAACTGTGAGCCCTCCACGTATCAATATATCAACCACTAGCAGGTTCTCGGCCAACATTCTGATGCAGCTCAGGATGTCGGCAAGGCCAGCAGGAGAGCGGCTGCTTGATATGACGATGCAGTCGCTGAAGTAAGTGAACAAAAGTCCTGTTGCTGGGTTGCAGCACGCTGTGTTCTTTAGTCTGTCGATGGCCTCTGCTATTTCATCAAGCTTGCTCATGTCGGCTGCCGACTCTTGGACAAGTGCGGAGAACCCGAGCATGTCGATGAAGGCGACGTACTTATCTTGGTAGAGCATGAAGAACTCCTTAGATGGTCGTGCCCATGGTGCCGAGGGCGGTTCCATTTGACCAGCGGGTGCGGGGCACGTCATAGGCCATGGAGCAATGTCAGCGACCTGGCTCGCGCACTAGTCTCGCAGAGGCTTGTTACGGCGCATCTTCGCATCGGATAGAAGCGAGCGAACGAGAGAGTTGAAGTCCATCCTGGCCCTAAAAGTTTCCTTCACCCTTGGTTAAACGAATGTCCGCTTTCGGTCAGAAGCGGACCAAAGTAGCCGGTGCTCTTCGCAGCCCGTACGCGACTTGGAGTCATATCATCAATCTGTATCAGGGCTCAGACCTAAGTGCCTGATGGTCCAATTCAGCGACACTATCCAGCTTCGGCGTCATCGCACACTTCGGGATACAGCCAGCGCGATCCGCTTATGGAACCAAACCGCACTGTGCCTTACTCTTAAGGAACATTGCCAACGGCAACCTTCGGCAATTGAATTTAGAGAATCCGGGCGGTTCATCCCGCGCGGCCCGTTAATGTCTACAGCTGTGGAGTTGTGAATGGCAGAAGATCAAGGTGGTGAAGAGGTAATTAGGGAGATAGGGAAGGCGCTAGCCCTTGCGTCTGAGCTTGATCCACAAATTGTTAGATCGCTTCGCTCCGCGATTGTTCAGGCGATGTCTGATTACGAGGACGACACGAATGCACAAGCTGCAGCCGCACTTGCGGCGGTTCTCGATTTTAGACCTGTGACGACCCAAGACGCCCTCTCGCAAACCTTGGGTGAGATCGGGAAGCTGGTCCAAGGTCTCACCGGACTGGAGGACGTTCATTACACTGTTGAGACACCAGAAGGTCGCCGAGTTCGCTCAATCCGGTCACATCTACCAACTGTATCACCCCAGCGTTTGACGGATCACGAGCAGGCAGATCTTGAGGCCTATATCGCTCGATATCTGCCACCGGACGACCCTCGCGAGGAACACGCGCCACGAGGACCGCGACTGTGACGATCAGTAAGTTAGCAATCCTCAACGCTGTGAAAGCAGCCATTTCGCGTGCTAAGGCGAGCGGGTCTCCCTACGCGCAAGGAAAGGCTTACGAACTTCGGGTGCTGCTTAGGCTTCTGCGAATCATCGATAGTGCGGGCTACAAGCTCACGTGTACCCCCAAGATGGCAGGCGTCCTGACGTTTGGAGGATCTCCATGCAAAGCAAACCATCCGGATCACGATTACATCAGTGGATCTACGTCTACTGAGAAGCTCGAGATTAGGATTTCAGTGCAGGTCACCACACTAAGCCATAGCTGGAAAGGCACGACGGTGGTCAAAGCGGCTGACCGTCACGAGATTGACGTCGGTGTATATCGTCCGATTAAGACCCGTCGCTATCCCGCATTTACGGAGTTACTTCTTGGGGTCTCGTGCAAGACTGGCGGCTGGAACAAGGCGTACGTCCGCGAGGCGCTAGGTATGCGTAGGGAGCTAGGATTCCTCACATCACCTAGGACGAGCTTGACGAGCTCAGCTCCGTGGTTCATCGCAACAGTTCCCTGCGATCCTCCGGTTCCCTTTGCCTTGTACGCGACCAACGCTGGGTCCGCCGTGTATGCGTCGTTGGCAGCTTTGGGGCTCTACGTCGAGCACTACAAGGGGTAGCGGAAACAGGCTTTGGAGTACGGATCAACTCAGGTGTGTCGAGAACGATGCCCGCTTTGGGTCGAAGGCGGATGCCATCACCCGGCCGGTCGCCGCCCAATGTCCGCTTCCGGCCAGAAGCGGACATCCACCCTGCCCTCGATAAACATCCCAAATCCACGGACGACCTTGGTCTGCTTTGGCCTTCTGCCTTAGGGCCAGACCTGAACTTCGATTTCAGCCCCTAGCGTATTTGACTCCCGCGACCTAGATCTCTCCTAGATCCTTGAGCAGGGCTTGCCCCTTCTGCAGAAACCCAACTAGCAGTCGACCTCCTGCTACTTTCCGGCCCAATTGCCCATTGAGGTAGCTGACCTGGAGACGCGCATGGGCCAGCAGATCCACCTGGGCCATGCTAGGGGTCGCGGCCTGGAGCGGTTCGCCCGGCGACGCCATCTGCCCCCCGATCGGCTGGACAACGCAAGGGCGCCGGCTGTCACTCTTCGCATACGCCGTGGCCATCATCCGGCCGTTCTTCAACGACCATCCACCAAGCACCAACTCGGTCCCGAGTTGCTCGATCGGCAATCCCGCTTCGCTAACCGCTTTCTCAAAGTTCGGCCAGAGTTGGTCCACCACCAGCCCTAGCTCGGCAGATAGCTGTTCTATTGTGAAATCTGCGCGGAAGCTGGCCTGCAGTGCAAGCTCGTAGATGCGGAGGAAGGGGGAACCGCAGAATTCGGAAAAAATCGTACGCTAAGCTAACGGTGTTCTCGTGACAGCTCTTTGACTAGGCTTTCTAAGGGGTCGTCTCAGAAAACGGAAAATAAAGCACGCTAAGGCATAGCCGAACCTGCCAAGCTTGCTCCACCCTGTAGTGACGCGATCAGCGGGCAGGAAACGTTCCCCCTTCGCGCATGGCAGGCGCGCACCAACTCAGACAGCACGGCCTCCATGCGCGCCAGGTCAGCCATTTTCTCGCGCACGTCCTTGAGCTTGTGCTCGGCCAGACTGCTGGCTTCCTCGCAATGGGTGCCATCCTCCAGCCGCAGCAGCTCGGCGATCTCATCCAGGCTGAAGCCCAGCCGCTGGGCTGATTTCACGAAGCGCACCCGCGTTACATTCGCCTCGCCATAGCGGCGGATGCTGCCATAGGGCTTGTCAGGCTCCAGCAACAAGCCCTTGCGCTGATAGAAACGGATGGTCTCCACATTGACCCCGGCCGCCTTGGCGAAAACGCCAATGGTCAGGTTCTCCAAATTGTTTTCCATATCGCTTGACTCCGTACATGAGTACGGAAGTAAGGTTACGCTATCCAATTTCAATTCGAAAGGACAAGCGCATGTCTGAACCAAAAACCGGGCGCGGCGCGCTCTTCACTGGAGGGCTTGCCGCCATCCTCGCCTCGGCTTGCTGCCTCGGGCCGTTGGTTCTGATCGCCTTGGGGTTCAGCGGCGCTTGGATCGGCAACTTGGCGGTGTTGGAACCCTATCGCCCCATCTTTATCGGCGTGGCGCTGGTGGCGTTGTTCTTCGCCTGGCGGCGCATCTACCGGCAGGCAGCGGCCTGCAAACCGGGTGAGGTCTGCGCGATTCCCCAAGTGCGAGCTACTTACAAGCTCATTTTCTGGATCGTGGCCGCGCTGGTTCTGGTCGCGCTCGGATTTCCCTACGTCATGCCATTTTTCTACTGATCGGAGTTCACCATGAAGAAACTGTTTGCCTCCCTCGCCCTCGCCGCCGTTGTTGCCCCCGTCTGGGCCGCCACCCAGACCGTCACGCTGTCCGTACCGGGCATGACCTGCTCCGCCTGCCCGATCACTGTCAAGAAGGCGATTTCCAAGGTCGAAGGCGTCAGCAAAGTTGACGTGACTTTCGAGACACGCCAAGCGGTCGTCACCTTCGACGATGCCAAGACCAGCGTGCAGAAGCTGACCAAGGCAACCGCAGACGCGGGCTATCCGTCCAGCGTCAAGCAGTGAGTCACTGAAAACGGCACCGCAGCACAACGGACGTCATTGTCTGGCGCCACAAACGATAAAGGATCTGTTGCATGACCCATCTAAAAATCACCGGCATGACTTGCGACTCGTGCGCGGCGCACGTCAAGGAAGCGCTGGAAAAAGTGCCAGGCGTGCAGTCGGCGCTGGTGTCCTATCCGAAGGGCACAGCGCAACTCGCCATCGTGCCGGGCACATCGCCGGACGCGCTGACTGCCGCCGTGGCCGGACTGGGCTACAAGGCAACGCTAGCCGATGCGCCACTGGCGGACAACCGCGTCGGACTGCTCGACAAGGTGCGGGGATGGATGGCCGCCGCCGAAAAGCACAGTGGCAACGAGCCCCCGGTGCAGGTAGCGGTCATTGGCAGCGGTGGAGCCGCGATGGCGGCGGCGCTGAAGGCCGTCGAGCAAGGCGCGCAGGTCACGCTGATCGAGCGCGGCACCATCGGCGGCACCTGCGTCAATGTCGGCTGTGTGCCGTCCAAGATCATGATCCGCGCCGCCCACATCGCCCATCTGCGCCGGGAAAGCCCGTTCGATGGCGGTATTGCGGCAACTGTGCCTACGATTGACCGCAGTAAGCTGCTGGCCCAGCAGCAGGCCCGCGTCGACGAACTGCGGCACGCCAAGTACGAAGGCATCCTGGGCGGTAATCCGGCCATCACCGTTGTGCACGGTGAGGCGCGCTTCAAGGACGACCAGAGCCTTACCGTCCGTTTGAACGAGGGTGGCGAGCGCGTCGTGATGTTCGACCGCTGCCTGGTCGCCACGGGTGCCAGCCCGGCGGTCCCGCCGATTCCGGGCTTGAAAGAGTCACCCTACTGGACTTCCACCGAGGCCCTGGCGAGCGACACCATTCCCGAACGCCTTGCCGTAATCGGCTCGTCGGTGGTGGCGCTGGAGCTGGCGCAAGCCTTTGCCCGGCTGGGCAGCAAGGTCACGGTCCTGGCGCGCAATACCTTGTTCTTCCGTGAAGACCCGGCCATCGGCGAGGCGGTGACAGCCGCTTTCCGTGCCGAGGGCATCGAGGTGCTGGAGCACACGCAAGCCAGCCAGGTCGCCCATATGGACGGTGAATTCGTGCTGACCACCACGCACGGTGAATTGCGCGCCGACAAACTGCTGGTTGCCACCGGTCGGACACCGAACACGCGCAGCCTCGCGCTGGACGCAGCGGGGGTCACTGTCAATGCGCAAGGTGCCATCGTCATCGACCAAGGCATGCGCACGAGCAACCCGAACATCTACGCGGCCGGCGACTGCACCGACCAGCCGCAGTTCGTCTATGTGGCGGCAGCGGCCGGCACCCGTGCCGCGATCAACATGACCGGCGGCGATGCGGCGCTCGACCTGACCGCAATGCCGGCCGTGGTGTTCACCGATCCGCAAGTGGCGACCGTGGGCTACAGCGAGGCGGAAGCCCACCACGACGGGATCGAGACCGACAGCCGCACCTTGACCTTGGACAACGTGCCGCGTGCGCTCGCCAACTTCGACACACGCGGCTTCATCAAGTTGGTTATCGAGGAAGGCAGCCATCGGCTGATCGGCGTACAGGCGGTCGCGCCGGAAGCGGGTGAACTGATCCAGACGGCGGCTCTGGCCATTCGCAACCGCATGACGGTGCAGGAACTGGCCGACCAGTTGTTCCCCTACCTGACGATGGTCGAGGGGTTGAAGCTCGCGGCGCAGACCTTCAACAAGGATGTGAAGCAGCTTTCCTGCTGCGCCGGGTGAGAAAAAGGAGGTGTTCAATGAACGCCTACACGGTGTCCCGGCTGGCTCTTGATGCCGGGGTGAGCGTGCATATCGTGCGCGACTACCTGCTGCGCGGATTGCTGCGCCCGGTGGCGTGCACACCAGGCGGCTACGGCTTGTTCGATGACGCCGCCTTGCAACGGCTGTGCTTCGTGCGGGCGGCCTTCGAGGCGGGCAACGGCCTCGACGCGCTGGCGCGGCTGTGCCGGGCGCTGGATGCGGCGGACGGCGACGAAGCGGCCGCGCAGCTTGCCCTGCTGCGTCAGTTCGTCGAGCGTCGGCGCGAAGCGTTGGCCGATCTGGAAGTGCAGTTGGCCACCCTGCCGACCGAGCCGGCACAGCACGCGGAGAGTCTGCCATGAACAACCCCGAGCGCTTGCCGTCCGAGACGCACAAACCGATCACCGGCTACCTGTGGGGCGGACTGGCTGTGCTGACTTGCCCCTGCCACCTGCCCATCCTCGCTGTCGTGCTGGCCGGCACAACCGCCGGTGCTTTCCTCGGCGAGCATTGGGTCATCGCGGCGCTCGGTTTGACCGGCCTGTTCCTTCTGTCCCTGTCGCGGGCGTTGCGGGCATTCAGGGAAAGAGAATGAGCGCTTTCCGGCCGGATGGATGGACGACGCCGGAACTGGCCCAAGCGGTCGAGCGCGGGCAGCTTGAACTGCACTACCAGCCCGTCGTCGATCTGCGCAGTGGTGGGATTGTCGGCGCGGAAGCCCTGTTGCGCTGGCGTCATCCGACGCTTGGACTATTGCCACCGGGCCAGTTCCTGCCCGTGGTCGAATCGTCCGGCCTGATGCCTGAAATCGGCGCTTGGGTGCTGGGTGAAGCCTGCCGCCAGATGCGTGACTGGCGAATGCTGGCATGGCGACCGTTCCGGCTGGCCGTCAATGTTTCGGCGAGCCAAGTGGGACCGGACTTCGACGGGTGGGTAAAGGGCGTGCTGGCTGATGCCGAGTTGCCCGCCGAGTATCTCGAAATCGAGCTGACCGAATCGGTCGCGTTTGGTGATCCGGCGATCTTCCCCGCCCTGGACGCCTTGCGGCAGATCGGTGTGCGCTTCGCCGCCGATGACTTCGGGACGGGGTATTCCTGTCTGCAACATCTGAAGTGCTGCCCAATCAGCACGCTCAAGATCGACCAATCGTTTGTCGCCGGGCTCGCCAACGACCGCCGCGACCAAACCATCGTGCACACCGTGATTCAGCTTGCGCACGGGCTGGGCATGGATGTGGTGGCTGAAGGCGTGGAAACATCGGCGAGTCTTGATCTATTGCGACAAGCGGACTGCGACACAGGACAAGGCTTCCTGTTCGCGAAGCCAATGCCGGCGGCGGCATTCGCCGTCTTCGTCAGTCAATGGAGGGGTGCCACCATGAATGCAAGTGACTCGACCACCACCAGTTGCTGCGTGTGCTGCAAGGAAATCCCGCTCGATGCCGCCTTCACCCCGGAAGGCGCGGAATACGTCGAGCACTTCTGCGGGTTGGAGTGTTATCAACGCTTCGAAGCGCGTGCCAAGACAGGGAACGAAACCGATGCCGATCCGAACGCCTGCGACTCGCTACCGTCAGATTGAGGCATACCCTAACTGGATGTCAGGCAGGGCCGCGCCGCTTGTCATTTTCAGAAGACGACTGCACCAATTGACGGGGCGTAACGCCAGGTGTGCAGTCGGCTCCTGACCACGCAATATCAGAAGTCATCTGCACCAATCTCGACTATGCTCAATACTCGTGTGCACCAAAGCGAGGTGTGAGCATGGCGTCAGACACATTACCAATTGCCGAGCAGGGCGTGGCCACCCTGCCCGATGCGGCATGGGCACAGGCCCGGCACCGGACCGAAATCATCGGGCCGCTGGCAGCGCTTGAAGTGGTTGGGCATGAAGCCGCCGATGCCGCTGCTCAAGCGCTGGGCCTATCCAGGCGACAGGTGTATGTCCTGATCCGGCGTGCCCGGCAAGGTGCTGGGTTTGTGACGGACCTGGTTCCCGGCCAGTCCGGCGGCGGAAAAGGCAAGGGACGCTTGCCGGAATCAGTTGAGCGCATCATCCGCGAGTTGCTGCAAAAGCGCTTCCTGACCAAGCAGAAGCGTAGCCTGGCGGCGTTCCACCGCGAGGTCGCGCAGGCTTGCAAAGCGCAAAAGCTACGGGTGCCGGCGCGCAACACTTTGGCCCTGCGGATCGCCGGCCTCGACCCGCTCAAGGCCACTCGCCGCCGGGAAGGTCAGGATGCGTCCCGCAGCCTGCAAGGTGTCGGTGGTGAGCCTCCCGCCGTGACCGCGCCACTGGAACAAGTGCAGATTGATCACACGGTCATCGACCTGATCGTGGTGGACGAGCGCGACCGGCAACCGATTGGCCGTCCGTATCTGACCATCGCCATCGACGTGTTTACCCGCTGCGTGCTCGGCATGGTCGTCACGCTGGAAGCGCCGTCATCTGTTTCGGTCGGCCTGTGCCTTGTGCATGTCGCCTGCGACAAGCGTCCCTGGCTGGAGGGTCTGAATATAGAAATGGATTGGCCGATGAGCGGCAAGCCCAGGCTGCTCTACTTGGACAACGCGGCCGAGTTCAAGAGCGAGGCGCTGCGCCGTGGCTGCGAGCAGCACGGCATCCGGTTGGACTATCGTCCGCCAGGGCAGCCGCACTACGGCGGCATCGTGGAACGGATCATCGGTACGGCGATGCAGATGATCCACGATGAATTGCCAGGGACGACCTTCTCCAACCCTGACCAGCGCGGGGACTACGATTCCGAAAACAAGGCCGCCCTGACATTGCGTGAGCTGGAGCGCTGGCTCACGTTGGCGGTGGGCACCTATCACGGCTCTGTGCACAACGGCCTGCTTCAGCCGCCGGCGGCGCGCTGGTCAGAAGCCGTGGCGCGTGTCGGTGTACCGGCTGTCGTCACCCGCGCCTTGGCTTTTTTGGTCGATTTCCTGCCCATCATTCGCCGTACTCTGACTCGCACCGGCTTTGTCATCGACCACATTCACTACTACGCCGATGCGCTCAAACCGTGGATCGCACGACGCGACCGCTTGCCCGCTTTCCTGATCCGGCGCGACCCGCGTGACATCAGCCGTATCTGGGTGCTGGAACCGGAGGGGCAGCATTACCTGGAAATCCCCTACCGTACCTTGTCGCACCCGGCTGTCACCCTCTGGGAACAACGGCAGGCGCTGACGAAATTGCGGCAGCAGGGACGCGAACAGGTGGATGAGTCGGCGCTGTTCCGCATGATCGGGCAGATGCGCGAGATCGTGACCACCGCACAGAAGGCCACGCGCAAGGCGCGGCGCGACGCGGATCGACGCCAGCACCTCAAGGCATCGCCTCCGCCGGACAAGCCGATTCCGCCGAAAACGGACGTTGCTGATCCGCAGGCAGACAACCTGCCTCCGGCCAAACCGTTCGACCAGATCGAGGAGTGGTAGCCGTGGACGAATATCCCATCATCGACTTGTCACACCTGCTGCCAGCGGCACAGGGGCTGGCTCGGCTGCCGGCGGACGAGCGCATCCAGCGCCTTCGCGCCGACCGCTGGATCGGCTACCCGCGCGCGGTCGAGGCGCTGAACCGGCTGGAAACCCTGTATGCGTGGCCAAACAAGCAACGCATGCCCAACCTGCTGCTGGTTGGCCCGACCAACAACGGCAAGTCGATGATCATCGAGAAATTCCGGCGCACGCATCCGGCCAGCTCCGACGCGGACCAGGAACACATGCCGGTGCTGGTCGTGCAGATGCCGTCCGAACCGTCGGTGATCCGCTTCTACGTCGCGCTACTTGCCGCGATGGGGGCACCATTGCGCCCGCGCCCACGGCTGCCGGAAATGGAGCAACTGGCGCTGGCACTGCTGCGCAAGGTCGGCGTGCGCATGCTGGTGATCGACGAGCTGCACAACGTCTTGGCCGGCAACAGCGTCAACCGGCGGGAATTTCTCAACCTGCTGCGCTTCCTCGGCAATGAGCTGCGCATCCCATTGGTCGGGGTCGGCACGCGCGACGCCTACCTGGCCATCCGCTCGGATGACCAATTGGAAAACCGCTTCGAGCCCATGATGCTGCCGGTGTGGGAGGCCAACGACGATTGCTGCTCACTGCTGGCCAGCTTCGCCGCTTCGCTTCCATTGCGGCGACCCTCGTCGATTGCCACGCTGGACATGGCCCGCTACCTGCTCACACGCAGCGAGGGCACCATCGGCGAACTGGCGCACTTGCTGATGGCGGCGGCCCTCGTCGCCGTGGAGAGCGGCGAGGAAGCGATCAACCACCGCACGCTCAGCATGGCCGATTACACCGGCCCAAGCGAGCGGCGTCGGCAATTCGAGCGGGAACTGATGTGAAGCCAGCGCCACGCTGGCCGCTGCATCCGGCTCCCAAGGAAGGCGAAGCCTTGTCTTCATGGCTCAACCGCGTGGCCCTTTGCTATCACATGGAGGTGTCCGACCTGCTGGAGCACGATCTTGGTCACGGCCAGGTTGATGACCTGGATACCGCGCCACCACTGTCGCTGCTGATGATGCTCTTCCAGCGGAGCGGTATCGAGCTGGATCGGCTGCGCTGCATGAGTTTCGCCGGCTGGGTGCCTTGGCTACTGGACAGCCTTGATGATCAGATTCCAGCCGCATTGGAAACCTATGCGTTCCAGCTCTCGGTACTGCTGCCGAGACTCCGCCGTAAGACGCGATCCATCACGAGCTGGCGTGCCTGGCTGCCCACCCAACCGATACACCGCGCCTGTCCGCTCTGCCTGAACGATCCGGAGAACCAAGCCGTACTGCTCGCGTGGAAGCTGCCCCTGATGCTGAGCTGCCCACTGCATGGCTGCTGGCTGGAATCCTATTGGGGCGTGCCAGGGCGGTTTCTCGGCTGGGAGAACGCCGACGCCGAACCGCGCACTGCCAGCGACGCGATTGCGGCGATGGACCAGCGTACCTGGCAGGCACTGACGACCGGCCACGTGGAGTTGCCGCGCCGACGCATCCACGCCGGATTGTGGTTTAGGCTGCTACGCACGCTGCTCGATGAGCTGAACACCCCGCTTTCGACGTGCGGCACCTACGCGGGGTATCTCCGCCAAATCTGGGAATGCTGCGGGCATCCGCTGCGTGCTGGGCAAAGTCTGTGGCGACCGTATGAAACCCTGAACCCGGCAGTACGGTTGCAGATGCTGGAGGCGGCGGCAACGGCAATCAGCTTGATTGAGGTGAGGGATATAAGCCCGCCAGGCGAGCACGCAAAGCTATTCTGGTCCGAGCCCCAAACCGGGTTCACCAGTGGCCTGCCGGCGAAAGCGCCGAAGCCCGAACCCGTCGATCACTGGCAGCGTGCAATCCAGGCCATTGATGAGGCCATCATTGAAGCACGACACAACCCCGAGACGGCACGCTCGCTGTTCGCGTTGGCTTCCTATGGTCGGCGCGACCCCGCTTCCTTGGAACAGTTGCGCGCCACCTTCGCGAAGGAAGGCATCCCCCCGGAATTTCTGTCACATTATGAGCCTAGCCTACCCTTTGCATGCCTTAGGCAGAATGACGGGTTAAGTGACAAATTTTGACGTGCAGAGCTTCCCGATGCAAACTGTCACATAATAGAACGTATATGTGACAGGTACAAGATGCTGATTGGCTACATGCGAGTATCGAAGGCGGATGGCTCCCAGGCGACGGACTTGCAGCGCGATGCGCTGGTCGCGGCCGGTGTTGATCCGGCGCATCTCTATGAAGACCAAGCGTCCGGAAAACGCGAGGATCGTCCCGGTCTGGCGAGCTGTCTGAAGGCACTACGGCCAGGCGACACGTTGGTCGTTTGGAAACTGGATCGGCTCGGGCGCGACCTGCGCCATCTGATCAATACCGTCCATGACCTGACCGGACGCGGCATCGGCCTCAAGGTGCTGACCGGGCACGGCGCGGCCATTGACACCACGACCGCCGCCGGCAAGCTGGTCTTCGGTATCTTCGCCGCGCTGGCCGAGTTCGAGCGCGAGTTGATCGCCGAGCGCACCGTGGCGGGCCTGGCCTCAGCACGGGCACGCGGCCGGAAAGGCGGCCGGCCGTTCAAGATGACCGCCGCCAAGCTGCGGCTGGCGATGGCGGCAATGGGGCAGTCAGAGACCAAGGTCGGCGACCTGTGCCAGGAACTTGGCATCACGCGGCAGACCCTGTATCGGCATATTTCACCCAAGGGCGAGCTACGTCCAGATGGCGAGAAGCTACTCAGCCGAATTTGATGCCGACATGAGGCGACGTAGCGAAAGCGTGGTTTGTCTCAATTTGACGGCGGCGAACCGCAAGCGTTCGGTTCGCCGCTCGTTTCGGTCGCAGTGCTGGCCCGCGCCTGGAAACGTTGATAACACTCCAGCCCGCAGAAGTGCTCGACGTACTCCGCGCCTTCCGGTGTGAAGGCGGCATCGAGCGGAATTTCCTTGCAGCACACGCAGCAACTGGTGGCGGTCGGATCATTTGCATTCATGGTGGCACCCCTCCATTGACTGACGAAGACGGCGAATGCCGCCGCCGGCATCGGCTTTGCGAACAGAAAGCCTTGCCCGCGCTCGAACGCTTGGGCCCTCCGCCGTAGTCCATCCATCCGGCCGGGAAGCGCTCATGATCTTTCCCTGAATGCCCGCAACGCCCGCGCCAGTGACAGAAGAAACAGGCCGGTCAAACCGAGCGCCGTGATGACCCAATACTCGACAAGGAATGCACCGGCGGTTGTGCCGGCCAGCACGGCAGCGAGGATGGACAGGTGGCAGGGGCAAGTCAGCACGGCCAGCGTGCCCCACAGGTAGCCGGTGAACGGTTTGTGCGTCTCGGCCGGCATGCGCTCGGGGCTGTTCATGGCAAACTCTCCGCATGCTGTGCCGGCGCGGTCGGCATGGCGGCCAACTGCACTTCCAGATTGGCCAACGCTTCGCGCCGGCGTTCGACGAACTGACGCAGCACAGCAAGCTGCGCGGCAGTTTCATCGCAGTTCGCCGCATCCAGCGCCCGGCACAGCCGCGCCAATGCGCCGAGGCCGATGCCCGCCTCGAAGGCGGCCCGCACGAAGCACAGTCGCTGCAAGGCGGCGTCATCGAACAGGCCGTAGCCACCCGTGGTGCAGGCGACTGGCCGCAGCAATCCGCGCAGCAGGTAGTCGCGCACGATATGCACGCTCACCCCGGCATCAAGGGCCAGCCGGGACACCGTGTAGGCGTTCATCGAACACCTCCTTTTGGTCGGTTCACGGCAATGCATATACCGTTTCGCCGAGTTCAATCCGCGCGCTGCGAATCCGATGCCGGTGCCGTAGAACATTGGGTCGATATCCGATCACGGTGTCCTAGATGACATGGTCTGCAACAGATGTCGATTAAACTCCTGGCCCAAGCCGAAAGCCTCGTGGACACTGACGATCGCCAATCCTTCCAATCCTTGATGCTTGGAGGCCCAGTCTTCCGCCGTCGGGACAGATGCAAAGAAATGTACATGGCAACAGAAGGACTGACGAACGTCGGCTGCTTCCTGCGGCAATACCAAGGACACCGCCATGCCGGCAGGTTCGACAGCCTGTATCTCGCTGGGTGAAACCGTGAGTGAAACGGGTGCTCCGGTTGCAGCGCAATGCGATGAGACGCGAGCTGTACGGCCGATCAGCGCCGGAAATATCAAGGTGTCCAGCGCGCACCAGGCATACAGACGGCGGTCGTCAATTTCAAAGACATACGAAGTCTCGCGCAAGGTGAGGCCGTAGCCGATGATGTTCCCATCTTTGTCATATTCGGTACTGGTGGCCTGTTCGAGTACGGCGGCCACTCGCTCAGCGGGCCAGTCGAGAATCCCGGCAAGTGTCGTTCGTGAAACCGGACGCCCCTTGGCGAGTTCCCGCAGTAGCGGGACCAAGAGATCCGCAGTACCATTGGTACGATTGACCGAAGTGAGACGTTCTAAAATATATGGGGCGAGCTTCATGGTTCCATCTCCTTTCATCCTGCGCAGCAGGACAATTGTTTGACATCCTTGGTGAAGGTCTGCGCCGCGAGCTTCAGCCCCTCGACCATCGTCAGGTAGGGGAACAACTGGTCAGCCAGTTCCTGTACGGTCATGCGGTTACGGATCGCGAGCACCGCCGTCTGGATCAGCTCGCCCGCTTCCGGGGCCACTGCCTGTACCCCAATGAGTCGTCCGCTACCTTCCTCGATTACCAGCTTGATAAAGCCGCGTGTGTCGAAGTTGGCGAGCGCACGCGGCACGTTATCCAGTGTTAGCAGGCGGCTGTCGGTCTCGATCCCGTCGTGGTGCGCTTCCGCCTCGCTGTAGCCCACAGTGGCGACCTGCGGATCGGTGAACACCACCGCCGGCATCGCGGTCAGATTGAGCGTAGCGTCTCCGCCGGTCATGTTGATGGCCGCACGGGTGCCGGCGGCCGCTGCCACATAGACGAATTGCGGCTGGTCAGTGCAGTCTCCTGCGGCATAAATGTGTGGCGTACTGGTGCGCATGCCCTTGTCAATGACGATGGCTCCCTGCGCATTGACGGCGACACCCGCCGCTTCCAGCGCCAAGCTGCGCGTGTTCGGCGTGCGGCCGGTAGCGACCAGCAACTTGTCGGCGCGCACTTCGCCGTGCCCTGTGGTCAGCACGAATTCGCCGTCCGCATAGGCGACCTGGCTGGCTTGCGTGTGTTCCAGAACCTTGATTCCTTCGGCACGAAAGGCGGCTGTGACGGCCTCACCGATGGCCGGGTCTTCGCGGAAGAACAGTGTGCTGCGCGCCAGGATCGTGACCTGGCTGCCCAGCCGGGCGAAGGCTTGCGCCAGTTCCAGCGCCACCACCGACGATCCGATCACGGCTAGGCGTTCGGGAATGGTGTCACTCACTAGGGCCTCGGTAGATGTCCAGTACGGCGTGCCTTTCAAACCAGTGATGGGCGGAATGGCCGGACTGGCACCAGTGGCGACCAGGCAGCGATCGAACACCACGACGCGCTCGCCGCCATCGTTCAAACGGACGGTAAGGCTTTGGTCATCCTTGAAACGCGCTTCACCATGCAGAACGGTGATGGCCGGGTTGCCATCCAGGATGCCTTCATACTTGGCGTGGCGCAGCTCATCGACGCGCGCCTGCTGCTGGGCCAGTAGTTTGCTGCGGTTAATCGCCGGCACAGTAGCCGCGATGCCATCGTCGAACGGACTTTCACGGCGCAGATGCGCAATGTGGGCGGCACGGATCATGATCTTGGACGGTACGCAGCCGATGTTGACGCAGGTGCCGCCGATAGTACCGCGCTCGATCAGCGTGACTTTCGCGCCTTGCTCGACGGCCTTCAGCGCCGCCGCCATTGCAGCGCCGCCGCTACCGATCACGGCGACCTGCAACTGGCGTTCACCGTCGCTGCCCTTGTCGGCGGTCCCCATCCAGCCGCGTACCTTGTCGAGTAGCCCGGCGCGGTTGTCCGTCGATAAGGTATCAGCGAACGTTGCCTTGTAGCCGAGTCCGGCCACGGCGGCAGTCAGTGCGTCCGATGCGGTGCCGGGGTCAAGGTCGAGTTGGGCCGCGCCCTTGGCGTAGGACACGACGGCCGACTGTACGCCGGGCACTTTCTCCAAGGCTTCCTTGACGTGCGTAGCGCACGAATCGCAGGTCATGCCGGTGATCTTAAGGGTGGTCATGTTTGTTCCTTCTCTGTTGTCGGCGACGGTCGTTTCCGTCAGCCATGTTGTGGTGGCAGTTCGCAGCCGTCCGGGCCGCAGCGGCGATGTGCCGGCGAGACGAAATCCCAGATCGACACCCCGACCATCAAGGCCAGACCGACGTACATCAGGTTCGCCGTCCACCAGTTGCCGAGAAGCCAAACCGTGGCCGCGAATACGATGGCCGGCCTGATCATGCCGAGCAGGCTGCGGTGCCATTGACGATGACTCAGCCAGCCCAGCGCGTTTGCTAACAGGGCGATGGCGGCAAACAGCGGCAATAGCCTGGAGATAAACAGGCCCTCGTATTCACTCAGGAAGCCCAGCCCTATGGCCGCGCCGAAACTGGCGATGGCTGGGAAACAAGCCGCGCAGCCCATCGCGGAAACGACGCTGCCGAGCGCTCCGGTTTTATCGGCGATGCGTGTAATCAAGCCCATGATGTC
Source organism: Stenotrophomonas sp. GD03877 (assembly GCF_029840555.1). Classification (NCBI taxonomy): domain Bacteria; kingdom Pseudomonadati; phylum Pseudomonadota; class Gammaproteobacteria; order Lysobacterales; family Lysobacteraceae; genus Stenotrophomonas; species Stenotrophomonas sp. GD03877. Next base: position 38,327 of record NZ_JAOCCT010000028.1, read on the forward strand.
GCTCACTGCTTAACACTGGAACTTCTTGTCCATTCCATAGCCTGAGCATCGCCGTCCGCGATCTGCTCACGTGTCAATCTGGCCGCAAGCTCGGCGCGCAGCTTGACCGCGGTCTCGTCGCCGCGGGCGGCGGCGATGCCGAACCACTTGTACGCCTGGACCAGATCGGACGCGGCCGGAGCGACGCCCTTCGCGTACAGCTGTGCCAGCTTAACTTGCGCCTGTGTGTGGTTCTGCTCAGCGGAGCGGCGGTACCAATTCACGGCCTCGCTGTCGTCAGCGGGCACAGGCCGTGCGTGGCGACGATAGAAGGTGTCGTTGGCATGCCCTTCGTAGATGCGCGCGAGGTTGAACTGGGCGTCCGCCTCGCCCTGCTCTGCCGCTGAGCGGAACCACTTCCACGAGACTGCCTGATCCTGCGCGACGCCGATGCCGTACTTGTACGCCATGCCGGTGACGTTCTGCGCAATGGGTTCACCCGCTGTGGCCTTGCGCTCCCATTCGCTTTGCGTGGTAGGCGAGAGCGACTCGATGGCCGCCTCCATCCTTTTGAAGTCATAGGCCAACGCACCGACGCTCATGAGCATCAGAAGGCCGCTTACGACGGACGAACGTCCGTATCTAAACAAGTTACTCATCATCGCTTTCCGGGTAGATTTACTGCTTGACGCTGGACGGAAAGCCCGCGTCTCCGGTTGCCTTGATCAGCTTCTGCACGCTGGTCTTGGCATCATCGAACGTGACAACCGCTTCGCGTGTCTCGAAGGTCACGTCAATTTTGCTGACGCCTTCGACCTTGGAAATCGCCTTCTTGACGATGATCGGGCAGGTGGAGCAGGTCATGCCCGGTACGGACAGCGTGACGGTCTGGGTGGCGGCCCACACGGGGGCAACAACGGCAGCGAGGGCGAGGGCGGCAAACAGTTTTTTCATGATGAACTCCTGTGATTAATAGAAAAATGGCATGACGTAGGGAAATCCGAGCGAGACCAGGACCAGCGCGGCCACGATCCAGAAAATGAGCTTGTAAGTAGCTCGCACTTGGGGAATCGCGCAGACCTCACCCGGTTTGCAGGCTTGCGCCGGGCGGTAGATGCGCCGCCAGGCGAAAAACAGCGCGACCAGCGCTGCGCCGATGAAGATCGGGCGATAGGGTTCCAGCACCGTCAGGTTGCCGATCCATGCCCCGCTGAACCCCAAGGCGATCAAAACCAGCGGCCCCAGGCAGCAGGCCGACGCAAGAATGGCGGCCAGCCCACCGGCGAAGAGCGCGCCGCGCCCGTTTTGTGGTTCAGACATACGCTTGTCCTTTCAAATTTGGTTTGGATAGCTTAAGCTTACTTCCGTAGTTATGTACGGAGTCAAGCGATATGCAAATTAATTTTGAGAATCTGACCATTGGCGTTTTTGCCAAGGCGGCCGGGGTCAATGTGGAGACCATCCGGTTCTATCAGCGCAAGGGCTTGTTGCCCGAGCCGGACAAGCCCTATGGCAGCATTCGCCGCTATGGCGCGGCGGACGTGACACGGGTGCGATTCGTGAAATCGGCCCAGCGGTTGGGCTTCAGCCTGGATGAAATCGCCGAGTTGCTGCGGCTCGACGATGGCACCCACTGCGAGGAGGCCAGCAGCCTGGCCGAGCACAAGCTCCAAGACGTGCGCGAGAAGATGGCCGATTTGGCGCGCATGGAGGCTGTGCTGTCTGACCTGGTGTGCGCCTGCCATTCGCGGCAGGGGAATGTTTCGTGTCCGCTGATTGCGTCGTTGCAAGGTGGAACGAGCTTGGCAGGGGCTTCCACAGCTTAGCGTGCTTTATTTTCCGTTTTCTGAGACGACCACAGATCAGAAAAGACTGTGCAGCCGACTCTTGATATTCCGTGCAGTCACCTTCTGAAAATGACACCGCTTAGTCAGAATAGAGTCATCTTTCGCATTTTTTGACACATGCCTGCGAAGGGCATAGATTTCAGCCTGACAGAAACGGGGTTTGAGGCACAACGGAACAGAAGGAGCACTTAAGCCGCCTTCAACCAAGGAGACATCGTGCAGGGGCACCGCATCGGCTACGTCCGGGTCAGCAGCTTCGACCAGAACCCGGAACGCCAGCTGGAACAGACACAGGTGAGCAAGGTGTTCACCGACAAGGCATCGGGCAAGGACACCCAGCGCCCCCAGCTCGAAGCGCTGCTGAGCTTCGTCCGCGAAGGCGATACAGTGGTGGTGCACAGCATGGACCGGCTGGCCCGCAACCTCGATGACCTGCGTCGCTTGGTACAGAAGCTGACTCAACGCGGCGTGCGCATCGAGTTCCTGAAGGAGGGCCTGGTGTTCACTGGCGAGGACTCGCCGATGGCCAACCTGATGCTGTCGGTGATGGGGGCCTTCGCTGAGTTCGAGCGCGCCCTGATCCGCGAGCGGCAGCGTGAGGGCATCACCTTGGCCAAGCAGCGTGGCGCGTACCGGGGCCGCAAGAAAGCCCTGTCCGATGAGCAGGCTGCTACCCTGCGGCAGCGAGCGACGGCCGGCGAGCCCAAGGCGCAGCTTGCCCGCGAGTTCAACATCAGCCGGGAAACCCTCTACCAGTACCTCCGCACGGACGACTGACACATGCCGCGTCGCTTGATCCTCTCGGCCACGGAGCGGGGCACCCTGCTCGCGTTGCCAGAAAGCCAGGATGACCTGATCCGCTACTACACCTTCAACGACTCCGACCTGTCGCTGATCCGTCAGCGGCGCGGCGACGCCAACCGCCTCGGCTTCGCCGTGCAACTCTGCCTGCTGCGCTACCCCGGCTATGCGTTGGGCACTGACAGCGAGCTGCCCGAACCGGTCATCCTGTGGGTGGCCAAGCAAGTCCAGACCGATCCGGCGAGTTGGACGAAGTACGGCGAGCGCGATGTGACCCGTCGCGAGCACGCCCAGGAACTGCGCACCTACCTTCAACTGGCCCCGTTCGGCCTGTCCGACTTCCGCGCCCTGGTGCGCGAGCTGACCGAACTGGCCCAGCAGACCGACAAGGGCTTGCTGCTGGCCGGCCAGGCGCTGGAGAGCCTGCGGCAGAAGCGACGCATCCTGCCGGCGTTGAGCGTGATCGACCGGGCTTGCTCGGAGGCCATTGCACGGGCCAATCGGCGGGTCTACCGCGCCCTGGTTGAACCGCTCACGGACTCGCATCGGGCCAAGCTGGACGAGCTGTTGAAGCTCAAGGCCGGCAGCAGCATCACCTGGTTGACCTGGCTGCGCCAGGCACCGCTGAAACCCAACTCTCGGCATATGCTTGAGCACATCGAGCGGCTGAAGACATTTCAGCTGGTGGACTTGCCCGAAGTCCTGGGCCGGCACATCCACCAGAACCGCCTGCTCAAGCTGGCCCGCGAGGGTGGGCAGATGACGCCCAAAGACCTCGGCAAGTTCGAGCCGCAGCGGCGCTATGCGACCCTGGCCGCCGTGGTGCTGGAGAGCACTGCAACCGTGATTGATGAGCTGGTGGATCTGCACGACCGCATCCTAGTCAAGCTGTTCAGCGGCGCGAAGCACAAGCATCAGCAGCAGTTCCAGAAGCAGGGCAAGGCGATCAACGACAAGGTGCGCCTGTACTCCAAGATCGGCCAGGCGCTGCTGGAGGCCAAGGAAGCCGGCAGCGACCCCTATGCCGCCATCGAGGCGGTGATCCCCTGGGACGAGTTCACCGAGAGCGTCAGCGAAGCCGAGCTGCTGGCCCGGCCGGAGGGCTTCGACCACCTGCACCTGGTCGGCGAGAACTTCGCCACCCTGCGCCGCTACACGCCGGCTCTGCTGGAGGTATTGGAGCTGCGCGCCGCCCCGGCCGCGCAGGGCGTGCTGGCAGCCGTGCAGACGCTGCGCGAGATGAACGCCGACAACCTGCGCAAGGTGCCGGCCGATGCTCCCACCGCCTTCATCAAGCCGCGCTGGAAGCCACTGGTGATCACCCCGGAAGGCCTCGACCGGCGCTTCTACGAAATCTGCGCCCTGTCCGAGCTGAAGAACGCCCTGCGCTCCGGCGACATCTGGGTCAAGGGCTCGCGGCAGTTCCGCGACTTCGACGACTACCTGCTGCCGGCCGAGAAGTTCGCCGCGCTCAAGCGGGAACAGGCCCTGCCGCTGGCGATCAACCCGAACAGCGACCAGTATCTGGAAGAGCGCTTGCAGCTGCTGGACGAGCAGTTGGCCACTGTCGCCCGCCTGGCCAAGGACAACGAGCTGCCCGATGCCATCCTCACCGAGTCCGGGTTGAAGATCACCCCGCTGGATGCGGCGGTGCCGGATCGGGCGCAGGCGCTGATCGACCAGACCAGTCAGTTACTGCCGCGCATCAAGATCACCGAACTGCTGATGGACGTGGACGACTGGACGGGCTTCAGCCGCCACTTCACCCACCTGAAGGACGGGGCCGAGGCCAAAGACCGGACGTTGCTGCTGTCCGCGATCCTCGGTGATGCGATCAACCTCGGGCTGACCAAGATGGCCGAGTCGAGCCCCGGTCTGACCTACGCCAAGCTGTCCTGGCTGCAAGCCTGGCACATCCGCGACGAGACCTATTCGGCGGCCCTGGCCGAGCTGGTCAACCACCAGTACCAGCATGCCTTCGCCGCCCACTGGGGCGACGGCACCACCTCATCCTCCGATGGCCAGCGTTTCCGGGCTGGCGGCCGGGGCGAGAGCACCAGACACGTCAACCCGAAGTACGGCAGTGAGCCGGGACGGCTGTTCTACACCCATATCTCCGACCAGTACGCGCCGTTCAGCACCCGCGTGGTGAATGTCGGCGTGCGCGATTCCACCTATGTGCTCGACGGCCTGCTGTACCACGAGTCCGACCTGCGGATCGAGGAGCACTACACCGACACGGCCGGCTTCACCGATCACGTCTTCGCCCTGATGCACCTGCTGGGCTTCCGTTTCGCGCCGCGCATCCGCGACCTCGGCGAAACCAAGCTGTACGTGCCGCAGGGCGTGCAGACCTACCCGACGCTGCGGCCGCTGATCGGCGGCACCCTGAACATCAAGCACGTCCGCGCCCATTGGGACGACATCCTGCGCCTGGCCAGCTCGATCAAACAGGGCACCGTCACTGCCTCGCTGATGCTGCGCAAGCTCGGCAGCTATCCGCGCCAGAACGGCCTGGCCGTGGCCCTGCGCGAGCTGGGCCGGATCGAACGCACGCTGTTCATCCTAGACTGGCTGCAAAGTGTTGAGCTGCGCCGCCGCGTGCATGCCGGCCTGAACAAAGGTGAGGCGCGCAACTCGCTGGCCAGGGCGGTGTTCTTCAACCGCCTTGGGGAAATCAGGGATCGGAGCTTCGAGCAGCAGCGCTACCGGGCCAGCGGCCTCAACCTGGTGACGGCGGCTATCGTGCTGTGGAACACGGTGTACCTGGAGCGCGCCACCCAGGGGTTGGTCGAGGCCGGCAAGCCGGTGGACGGCGAGCTGCTGCAATTCCTGTCGCCGCTGGGCTGGGAGCACATCAACCTCACCGGCGATTACGTCTGGCGGCAGAGCCGCAGACTGGAAGACGGGAAGTTTCGGCCCCTACGGATGCCCGGAAAACCTTAGCGTACGATTTTTTCCGAATTCTGCGAGCCCCCCAGGAAGAATTGCGTAGACCCGCGCGCAGCAAGCACTACGTTGTGCTGAGGGATCAGCAGCAGCTTTGCCCCCGCGGAATACGCCCCTGTGAGAGCATCCTCTGCCAGGGTATCCGCTGCGACGACGAGGTGGTCACGAGTGAGGAGAACGTTGAGGATGCTCATTGCGGGATCGTCTAGACGTTTGCAGACTATCGCCTTCCCCTCCCCTCCTGTCCAGACTGCTATGGCCTCCGCGATCACACAAATTCTTGGTCGCCCCAATGCTTGCGAGAACGCACTTGAGATACGCCGCGGCTACCTCAAGGCGATGGAAGATGCGCTGCGGGTTTCGCTTCTGATCCACCAAGATCCAAGGCTTCTGTTCGACACGTGGGCCAGACTGCTCCCCTTGATCGCTCAAAGCCACGAGAGTGACGGCAGCCAGCCATTTGCGACCGGGATCGTCCGCTCGCGCGATCATGGATCCCGGCGGTTGGCTGGCTGAGCGTATGGTTGCAATATAGGAAGCAATCGCGCGCGGACCAGAACGCTGTTCATCGCAGACATTCTTAGGGTGCCATTGCAGAGATTTCAGCTTTTGAGGAATAAAATTTCAGTGCAAGACGGTCCATTGCAGAAAAATTTGACTTGCGACTGACGCAACGCAGAAATTGCTGATGCACGGATGATGCAATGCAGAGATTACCGGCTAACAGATGCTGCAGCCCAGCCGGCCAACTGAGGGCTTTGCCCGATGGACGAGCCGTTACTCTTGCCTGCAGATCACGATTCTAGGATGACTTGTGCCTCAATCGGCTGACCAGGATCGGGCGTCTGTGCTGGAGGGCTCCTTAGAGCTCTTGGGTGAAATTCGAGCCGCTTGGATGGAGATAGAGCATGGACGTGACCGAAGATCGACGGCGGTGGCGGCACTTTGCCAGATGTCCCTTGATCACGCCGTGGCAGTACAGTCCCTGATCGCTACTCTGCCCCAGTCAGCAATCTCGCTGGTCCGGCCCCAGTATGAGGCCCTCGTGCGTGCAACCTGGGCATGTTATGCAGCTACCGACACCGACATCGAGAAGCTTCTTGCGCCCCTGACTCTGGAGAGTCAGCAAGCGGCAAAGAGGCTCCCTGGCGTTCAGGACATGCTCGTAAAGCTTGAGTCCTCTGGGCCCCGAGGAGCATCACAGTTGTTGGGCAGAGCCAGACAATGCCTTTATGTCGGCTTGAACTCCTATCTCCATGCCGGGATTCACCCCTTGGCAAGGCAGTTAAATGGCTACCCGGGCGCGCTTCTGGCGGGGGTGGCCATGAACAGCAATGCGCTTGCCATGCTAACCCTTCTGAATCTGGCGCACCTGTGGCCAGGCGAACCAGTTCTGGCATGGATGAATGCACTGCATCATCAATTTGGGGGTGTTTTGCCAGAGTTGGAGCCATTGACCCCCCATCAGCCCTCGCCATAGAGCTGTCCCGGATCGCCTGCGCGTCTAGGGTGGGGTCTGTGGTGAGTGACTAGGCAGTTGGGCCTCGCCCCCCTCTGGGGGCACGGGGAGAACATCACGGGCGCATAAGCAGTTGCCCCGGATTTCTCGTTGGGGCAAGTCCTGGCAGTTGATCTGTGTCGGGGGCCTGTCGGGCGACTGTCATGTTTCCAAGTTCGGCACCCTCCTAATCTGGGCTCCCTACCCCTCCGGAGTTATCTTCTATGACCACCAAGACCCCGCCTCGCCTGCTTACCGCTGCTGAGGTTGGCGCCTGCATTCGCCAGTTCCGCCAGTTGCGTCATTGGTCGCAAGAACAATTGGCCGAGATCTCGGGCCTGAACGTGCGAACAGTTCAGCGGGTTGAGCAGGGTGACTCGGCCAGTTTCGACACCCGTCGCGCACTGGCGCGCGCCTTCGATTTCAATGACATCGATGCACTCAACAAGCCTTTCTCGCTGCCGACAGACGAGGAACTGCAGGCGGCGCAAGCGCAGTTTGAGCGCGACTACATCACCCTGGCGGTGTCCCCGCTTGCTGCTGGGCGCGAGCTGGCCAGCCTGATCGTTTCGTGCGACATGGATCTGTCCGAACCGGCTTTCGAGCTGTCGCGCGAGGCGGCGAGCGAGTTTGCTGCACTGGTCGACTACTACCGTGAGTATCGCGACTGCCAAGACCTGTATTCAGAAGTCGACAAGCTAGACATCTACGACGGGCTGCAGCAGCGCATTGAGGTCCTGCGGGAACTGGGAGTATCACTGTCGCACGGTCAGCGTAAGGTCGTCATTCGGATGGGCTCAGGTATGCCGATGGATGCCACGGTCCTGTACGTCGTGGCGTTTCGCCTCGGCCACGAGTGCAGTCAGATCGTAACTCCTAAGGCAGCACGCATCGGCTGAGTCAGCATTCATTAGATCGATAGTGGTGGCGATACATCTGACAGATGTCTATTGATCGCGCCGTCGCAGTACAGTCCCTGGAGGTTGCCCTGCCTTAGTCAGCGATAGCGCTGGTCCGGCCCCAGCACAAGACCCTGATTCGTGCGACAGCAAGGTTCTTAGCTTTCGAGGCAGCGAATTTTTGATGTGCCCTGAACCCTCGCGAAGATCCACTATGGAGACGCCGTCGATTTCTGGATCCAGACCTAAGAAGCCCTCGAGTTCTGGATCCACAGGCAACTCGTCCTTGAGTTCCTGACTGCGCACCTGAGTGGTCAAGCTCCGCCCGGGTGAAGGCTCTGCGCCCAGTACTCTAGGAACTCCTCTTGAGCAATCGTTTCGATTGCGCCTGGCCTGGCATGCCGCACCATGTGGATGGCATCCGATGCCCGCTTGGCCTCGCCAGACTGCAGCAAAAGCATGGCAGCGACCGTTCCCGCGCGTCCCAACCCCCCCTTGCAGTGGACCACGATCCTTTGACCGCTCAGCATGTCAGCGACGAGCTCAGCACTTAGCTGTAGCCAATCTTTGAGGAGTCTGTCGTCTGGTGCGGCTCCATCAGTGATTGGCAGTCCATGCCAAGAGATGCCCTTCCCCGCCACTATCGCCGGTAAGCTCTCGATTCGAAGGTCCTTGAGCTCCCAAGGCTCAAGCAAGGTGACTAGGTGAGTGGCACCCCAGTCCTGAATAGCCGAGACGTCCACATCTAGGTCTCTCGCCCATGCTCCAGTCATGGCGACTTCCTGGTACTTGCCTGGCGCAAATGTCACCCCTATGCCGCCTCCATGGGCTCCAACAGGCAACTCTGCAATCAGTAACGGGTGGCTAGCGCTGGTGCGCATCATTTCGGCTCTCCCAACATGCGGTAACGTTCTGCGTCGTGCGCCGGGGCGCTCCCCGCTCATTCGCTGCACGGCTAGGATATCGGATGTTCAGATATCGTTGAACTGGAGAGAACACCTAAGGGTCAATATCGGAAAGTCAGATAGACAGTCTGTGGGCAGGTTGATATCCTGACAACTGGTATCGCGATTTGAGGGCTGTGTGGCCTATGTCGTTAGCCAACCGACCCTCATCGCGCCCTGGCCAGAACTGGACAATTTCGTTCGTTCAATAGGTCCCTTTCTTGCGTGCGCGTGGTGCGCGCTAGAGCGCTCAAGAACGGCTAGTTCGCCGGTAGCTGCTGAGGGGTTGGCCTCGCAGGCACTTGACACGCTTGCGACGCTGCGCGTCCTCCATCGCGAACCAGTCGAATGTTCTCGGCTTGCCGCAAGATCTCTGTATGAGCCCCTGGCTTGGTCCTACAAATCTCCGTGGTCTCGCAGTGACTTGAACCTTGAGTCGGCATTGACCCGGTCGCTCACCCAGTGGGCGGCTGAGTGCACGCCCAGTGCGAGGCGGAATCTCGGAATTTCACTGGCATCCACCGAAGCTCGAGCGTACTTGGCAAACCTTCTGCGGAAGCATCGGTTGGACCCGAAGCTAGGCGACGGGCTTCAGTCGATTGGATCGCCTGAATGGAATGCGCTCAGCTTGGGGCGTAAGCGCTACGTGCTGTGGGCGAGCATGCGAAATTCTGCCTCGGAGTTCATACAAAGCGGTTTGGATGAGCATGCCGCGAGGCGAGCACTTGATCGCGAGATAAAACGCAGATGCATCTGGTTAGCTGGACGCGAGCAAGCTGGAACCCTCGCCCGGAAGGATTTTTGCTTCTTGCCTGGTCAGGGTTGGCGTCAGCCGTTGATCCTGGACGTTGCAATGGAGACTTTCCTGCCGCTGGGCATGGCGTACTGGCTGGAACCTAGCGGCAGTTGGCAGCTTTAGCTTCTAGTCTGAGTAGACCGACCAGCTGCCACGGGTCCATGAGATGGTTTGAGGGGGCTCAGGACTCTATCGCGGTAAACGCCCCCCCAGGTCTATATCGACGGTTCTCCAACGAAGCGCTGGACCTTGGTTGACCGGCGAGCCTGTGGCCCATTGGACGCTGGCCAAGAGATGGCCCTCTAGTACTCGTTCAGTCGCTTACGGATTGCCTCGATGGCATCGTCCAGTCCCGCGTCGTCCTCGGGGTAAGGAGAACAAAACAGTTGAACCGGGACCCAGCAATGTTCCTGTCCCGGTTGTACATAGGGGGCGTAATCATCTAGTAGCCATGCAGAGCCGATGGGCTGGGAAACGTTGGCAAGATCCTTCGTCGGCCCAGTCCAGTCTATGTATGGCAAGCGGGCAAACCAACCCGGGGCCGCTCCTTCGCAAGCCAATAGGTCGGCAATCTCGCGAAATCTAGGCTCCGGAACTGTGGTGAAGATGACTAGACCCTCAAAGAGCGACTTTGCCGACTCCAGAAATTCGTAGAGGCCCGGGCGCGGGATCTGGCTTACAGCGTTGGAAATCAGCGTTCCTTCTAAGTCCAAGGCGAGGATGGACGGGCGCATTGTGTAATGGTCCTCTTTGGCGGGGGTGAACGTCGGTACCGCTACCAAGCCCCGCCGGAGGGTGATCCGCCGGCGGGGCTTGGTAGCATCAGACATCTTCGAACTCGCTCGCTTGCTTGAGTTGGTTCTCAAGGAAATCAATGCGCTTCTGAAGATCGGCACTTAGATAGGCTTTGTCCGTAAAGTCCATTGCTGTCTCAGGGATCATCTCCAGCTCGACGCGTGTGGATGTAGCTTGACGAATCGCCAAGGTGGTCCAGGCCTTATCGCCCTTGACGAATCCGACAGTGAATCGAGCCGTAACATGGTGTTCGGGCTTGAGGCCTTCGATGGAACGGAAATCGCTGCGCACCTTCGACGTGGCTACAGGCTGTACATCGCCATTGATGTACAGCGCCGCATTCCAGCTCGCTTCGCTCAATGGCAGTGTTGAGCGGTTGATGATGCGGGCGGTGATGACTGGCTTGGGCCCAAAGAAGCTGTTTTCCATCCGGAACTCTGGATCAACCGCACTGACCCTCTTTAGCTCGGCGATAGTAGGAAGTTGATCGTTGGCCTCCTGTCGTAGCGCTTCTATCTCCTTGGGATTGCTATCCCTGATGTGCTTAACCTGCCCTCTCACCACCTGCCTTACGGAAGCGTTTGGGTAGGTCTGGTTCAGTTTTTCAAGAAGGTCGGCAGGGATTCGTGAGAAAAACAGCCGAATCGTCTCTAACACCATGATTCAACGAGGAAACACCCCTCGACGTCAGGCAGTTCGTGGATTACAGACCTAGGCTTGATTGAACCAGAAGCCGCGTGACACAGGCATTCCTGGAGTACTGCTCAGGCACGCGTGCCCTTCTTGAATATTGGATTCAAGAGTTTCCACGCTCCTGACCCAACGGAAACCTTCAAGAAGGCTCTGACCGTCGCCTGATCCATTGCAGTAGTTCCTCGTGCGGGATCGTACGTCCAGCGTCGACGTCGGCCATACCCTCGCGGGTCCGCCGTTCCTTCTCTTCCTCGGTCAATCCCGGAAGGAGTGCTAGTAGCTTATCTTCAGGGCTCATAGGCCGATGAGCTGTGCTCAAGTTGGCTTGATTCTCGTGAAAAAATATGGGCAGGATCTGGGGATCATCCAAGCCCGCCGGCAAAGGCAGCGATACGTCGTGGACCGCCAAGTCGATGATGACGTCCAAATCTGAGCATAAGGGCTGTATGGCGGTGGTCACCAGACGAGCCGCCCGCTCGGCGAAAGCCAGGTCCACCACCAGCCAGATCAACAGACCGGGAGGCTGTTCGACGCCCCCTGACGAGTGAGTTTCCAGGAGATAGGCCGACGAGACGAAGTCGGCGTGCTCAAGGCTGCCGCTGATGGCCGGAGCGAGCCAAGCCGGCGCGGCCTGGGCAGGTCTCACCGCGAACTCCGCCGGCGCCAGACGTTCCACCCTGGCCAGAAAGCCCGTATCCAACAATGTCGCAACCTCTTCCGGGTACAGGACAACGCCGCCGTAGTTGGGATTGAGCATCAACGTCGCGCCGCGAGTACCGGTTAGCAGCTCACGGCCTGAAACTCCCAGAATTCTGACAGCAGACGAGCTGGCCGCCTGCGCCTTGTCGAGCGAGGTAAAGAAAGGGATCGCATCGAAACCGTCAGGATGGCGGAACTGGACCAGCCGCAGTGTCTGCGCGTCGTCCGAGATGGGCGCATGCACGTACACGATCGCATCCATCAGTCGCTTGAAGAATGCGCGTTCCTCGGCCGCACTGTCGCGGGCCCGTTCAAAGGAAGCCTCCAGCGCTGTCTCCGCAGACGTAGTCCCTCTTCCACGCGGCCTGCTCGGTTGCTTCATGGTCAGATGCGATGAGGGCCGAGCGGGTACCCGGAGAACCAATCCGCCTCGATCTCGCTGCTCAGGTAGGGTCGTACGAAGGCCGACTGGGTCAGCGCTCGCAGCCGCTCTTCGTGCTCAGCAATCGCCTCGATGTCGCTGACGGTTGGATAGTGCCGCAGCAGTCGATATGCCTCTTGCCGCACCTCTTTAGGCACGGCTTGGCTGGCCGCTAGCTGCCTGAGGAACGCGCCCGCCTGCAGCACATTGCGGGTGCGCTCAGATGGCATCGTCATGACATCAAGAATGACTAGCACTAAGGAATGCTTAGCTTATCGCGTTTGTGGCCGGCCAGGGCACGGTGCAACTACAGACCTTGCGATTCCTGTATTAATGTAATATAATCAATAACTTAATTCGCATAAGTGAGCGTTATGTCCATGGAGTGAGGGCCAATAGGAACGAGCAGGTAGCCTGAGCCTTCCCATGATGGGAAGGTCAACAACGCGGGACGGATTACCACTCAACTTGCCTGTCGTTTGACCTTCCCACCGTGGGAAGGCTCATCGTCACGCCGTCGGCAAACCGCCGATGCTTTTGGAGGGTTGTCCATGAATCTCGTTGTTGAAGGTATGACCTGTGGTCACTGTGTCCGAACGGTCACCCAAGCCATTCAGGCCCTTGACCCCCACGCCCAGGTGGACGTCGATCTGGGCAGTGGCGTGGTCAAGATCGAGGGCCTGCTTGCCGTAGAACAGGCGGTTGAGGCTATCCAGCGGCAAGGCTATGTGATCGCTGCGGTGCTCCCTTCTGAGGCTGGTACGCCGGCCGCCCCGGCCGTCGCATCCTCCTGCTGCGGCGGATGCCACCGCTGAGTCCGCGCGAGGGCTTGATCCTGATCAATGACAGTCGGCCCCAAGAGGGCTAGACTGGCCATCATGAGAGCTCGCACGTCCCCTGCCCTGATCTGCCCAGCGTCCGCAGGCGCTGCTTCGGGCGTGCGGGAGCTGTCATGGTGAGGCTGCTGAGGCGATGGCGGCGACCCCGTTCTCGTGCCCGACTGGCATGGCTGGGACTGTGGGCGCTGCTGCTGCAGCAACTCGCGCTGGTGGCTTACGCCTGTCCGCTGGAATCGGTGGAAGCTGGACAAGCGACCCTGATGGTCGGTTGCGAAGAGATGTCCACGCCGGATCCCGATGCTCCGGCGTTGTGCGACCAGCATTGCCAGCGCGATCACATCGCCACGGCCGATGCGAAGGCCCCTCAAGTGCCTTACCAGCCCGCGCTGGCCGCCTTCGCGCTGGTGCAGGCTCTGTTGCCACCGGTACACGCGCAGTTGTATCGGGATGTTCCGGTGTGCGTGTCCGATCCGCCTCCCCTGCAGCGCTTTTGTAGCCTGCTGATTTAAGCCCCCTCCTGGATTGACCCGTGCTCGTGCTGCATGCGTTGCAGCGCGCTCGTTGTCGTTTCCCGGAGGTCTTATGGAGATGTCTTTCTTCTTGCGTGCAAGGCGCAAGATGGCGTGTGGGTTCGTGTTTGCCCTGGCGCTCAGTGGGTCCTGTGCTGGCGGCATCGCCCGCTATCCCGATCAGCTACACAGAAGCCCTACAACGGGCGCTTGCTAACGCCCCAACCCTGCAGGTGCGCCGATCGCAGATCGATGCCAGTACCGAAGAAGCCGCGCGTGCTGGCGCGCTTCCCGACCCACGTTTGATCGTGGGGCTGGCGAACTGGCCCGTCAGCGGACCCGATGCCTTCAGCTTGCGGGCCGATGAGATGACCACCCAGCAAATCGGTCTGATGCAGGAGTTTCCTGCGCGTGCGAAACGACGTGCCGAGCACGCCTTGGCGCAAGCGACGCTGGCGCAAGCGCGCTCACTGTCGATGGCCGAACAGCAGATGGTGGCCCAAGCGGCCGCGCTGGCCTGGATCGAGCTGTGGAGTACGCAGCAAGCCGTAGATGCGTTGGAAGGTCTGCGCGAGCCGGCCCGTATAGCCGAGCGTGCGGCGCGTGCTCGCTTGGCAGGCGGCACGGCCGGGGCCAGTGATGTGCTTGCCGCCCAGGCCGCCCTACTGCAGTTGGACAATCGCCTGGAGCAGGTACATGCGGAGCACGCCGCCGCGCAGGCCGGCCTGGCGCGGTGGTTGGGTATTGCACCAGAGGCGATCTTGGCCAGTGGTGCGGCACCGGATTTTTCGCAGTTGCCATTGGAGCCCACCCAACTGCTGGCCAAACTGGACCAACACACGCCACTACTGGGCTGGGAGGCACGCGAGAGCTTAGCCCAGGCCCAGGTGGATGCGGCCGTGGCCGAAACCCGCCCGGATTGGAGTGTGGAGCTCACCTACGGACGTCGCGAGCGCGCACCCGACGGCATGGCGCGCAGCGACATGCTCATGGTGGAAGTGGGTGTGGGCCTGCCGCTGTTCCAGAAGAACCGCCAAGCACGAGGCATCGCGGCACGGCGGGCCGAGCTGGAGGCGGTGTCCGCAGAGCGCGATGAGGCCCGGCGCATCCAAGCCGAGTCGGTGCAACGCGCGATAGCGCGATGGCGCGGGTTAACCGGCCAGTTGGAGCGCCAGAACACGCAGAGCCTGCCTTTGGCGCGCGATCGTGCACGCACGGCGTTGGCCGCCTACGGCGCCGGTGCCGACCTGCAGCCGTGGCTGGAAGCGCGGCGCGATGAGATCGAATTGCACCTGGAGAACGCCCGTCTGCTGGGCGAACAGGGCCGTGCCTGGGCGGCACTGGCCTATCTGCTACCCCATGAGGAGAACACGCCATGAGCCCGACCAAGACGCGTCTCACACAGCTCGCCGTGGCCCTCGGGTTGCTGGCGCTCGGC
Source organism: Stenotrophomonas sp. GD03877 (assembly GCF_029840555.1). Lineage (NCBI taxonomy): Bacteria > Pseudomonadati > Pseudomonadota > Gammaproteobacteria > Lysobacterales > Lysobacteraceae > Stenotrophomonas > Stenotrophomonas sp. GD03877. The sequence continues at coordinate 53,434 of NZ_JAOCCT010000028.1, forward strand.
TTTGCCGGCGGCTACGCCTGGATGACTCGAACCTCTGATACCACCCCGCCCCCCGGCACGAGCGTCGCAGATCAAGCACGCAAGGTGCTGTACTGGTACGACCCCATGGCGCCGGAGCAGCGATTCGACAAGCCGGGCAAATCTCCGTTCATGGATATGGAGTTGCTGCCCAAATACGCAGATGAGGCCATAGGGGGCGGAACGCAGATCGATCCGCGCCTGCAGCAGAACGTGGGCATACGCACTCAGGAAGTGACGGTAGAGTTACTAGGGACTGCCGTACGCGTGCCGGGCACACTGACGTGGGATCTGACCCAGGAAAGCGTGATCAGTGCGCGCATGGAAGGCTTGATCACCCACGTGCAGGTAAAGGCGCCGTTTACCGAGGTTCGTCGTGGTCAAACGCTGGCCACCGTGCAGGCCCCGGCATGGAACGCGGCCATCGCCGAAGCACATGCCCTGAGCCAAGCTCAGTCCGCGGGCGCGCGTGAGCTGCAGGGTGCGGCGCAACAACGGTTGCGTTCGTTGGGTGTTCCTTCTGGCGCCTCGGCCAGAAGTGGCGTCGTGCTTAGCGCAGACCACAGTGGTGTCGTGACCGAGATCCTGGCACGCGAGGGACAGACGGTGATGCCCGGTACGCCACTGTTCAAGATCAATGGGCTGGACACGTTGTGGCTGGAGGCCTCGGTACCCCAGGCAGCGCTGGGCACCTTGCGGCCGGGGACCTCAGTGCAGGCCACGGTCAGTGCCTGGCCGGCAGAGCGCTTTGCCGGACAGATCCAGGCGTTGCTTCCCCAGGTCGACATGGCTAGTCGCACGCAGCGGGCGCGAATTGTGCTGCGCAACCCGCAGCGTCGGCTGGTGCCGGGCATGTTCGCCGAGGTTCTGGTGCAGCCCGACGCCGAGCAGGCCCTGCCAGTCGTTCCCACGGAGGCGCTGATCGCCACCGGGCGGGACAGCCGGGTCATCGTGCAGGATCCGGACGGGAGCTTCCGGCCAGTGCGGGTGAGTGTGGGACGTAGCGTGCAAGGGCGCACGCAGATCGTGGCAGGCTTGGCCGGTGGTGAACGCGTGGTCGTCTCGGGTCAGTTCTTGCTCGACTCCGAAGCCAGTCTCTCCGGTGCGTTGGAGCGCCTGGGTGCTGCACAACCGACACGCCCTGCCAGCGCATCAGGTGTGCACGAGCGCCATGACGCCGGGCACGAACCACGCACTGTCGTGCCGTCACCGTCCAGACAGCCGGCGCCTGTCGCGCCAGACACCTCCACCTCTACGCCGCCGCGCTGCCCGGTGCAGTACTGGTATGACCCGATGGTGCCGGAGAAGCATTTCGACAAGCCGGGCAAGTCACCGTTCATGGATATGCAGTTGGTACCCAAGTTCGGCCCCGCCGCAGCCGCTGATTGCCAGGCAAGCGAGGTCATGTCCGAAGCGATGGAGGGCACACCATGATCGCGCGCCTGATCCATGCTTGCATCGCCAATCGCGTGCTGGTGCTGGTTGCCGCCGCGCTGCTGGCGGTGGTCGGTATCTGGTCGGTAAAGAACACGCCGCTGGATGCGCTGCCGGACCTGTCCGATACCCAGGTCATCATCCGCACGCAATGGGCGGGGCAAACCCCGCGCATCATCGAAGACCAGGTCACCTACCCGTTGGCCACCACGATGTTGTCCGTGCCGGGCGTGAAGGCGGTACGCGGCTTCTCCTTCTTCGGTGATTCATTCGTCTACATCCTGTTTGACGATGCCACTGATCTTTACTGGGCGCGCTCTCGAGTGCTCGAGTACTTGAGCCAGGTACGCGATCGACTTCCGCCGAATGTGAATCCGGCGCTGGGTCCTGATGCGACAGGACTGGGCTGGATCTACCAGTACGCCTTGGTGGATCGAACAGGTCAACGTGATGTGGGGCAGCTGCGTGCGTTGCAGGACTGGTTTCTTCGTTATGAGCTAAAAACCGTGCCGGACGTGGCTGAAGTAGCCAGTGTGGGCGGTGCGGTGCGCGCCTGGCAGATCCAGCCCGATCCGCAGGCGTTGGCGGCCCGTGGACTGACGGTGGCCGAGCTCATCGAGGCGGTGGATGCGGCCAACGGCGCTACCGGGGGCTCGGTGATCGAACAAGGCGAAGCCGAACTGATGGTGCGCAGCGAAGGCTACCTGCGCACACAGGAGGCGTTCGAACAGGTGCCGGTAACCGGCAACGACGGCATCCCCGTCCTGCTCGGCGAGGTGGCCACGATCAGTCGCGGGCCGGTCTTCCGTCGTGGTATCGCAGAGTTGGATGGTCAAGGTGAGGTGGCCGGCGGCGTGATCGTCCTGCGGACCGGCAAGGATGCCTTGGGGGCCATTCGGAACGTCAAAGCGCGACTGCAGGCGTTGCAATCCAGCTTGCCCGAGGGCGTGGAAGTGGTGCCGGTGTACGACCGCTCCGAGCTGATCCAGGATGCGGTACGCAACCTCACCCACAAGCTTGGCGAAGAGTTTCTGGTCGTAGCGCTGGTATGCCTGCTGTTCCTGTGGCACCTACGCTCGGCGTTGGTGGCCGTCATCACCCTGCCTTTGGGTATCCTGGCGGCCTTCATCGTGATGCACGCCCAGGGGATCTCCGCCAACTTGCTGTCATTAGGCGGCATCGCCATCGCCATTGGTGCGATGGTCGATGCAGCGGTGGTGATGATCGAAAATGCACACAAGCATCTGGAGCACTGGCGGGAGGCGCACGGCCGGGAACCTCAGGGTGAGGAGCGCTGGCAGCTGATGGCCCGCTCGGCGGCCGAGGTCGGACCGGCCCTGTTCGCCAGCTTGCTGGTCATCACCCTGTCTTTCGTGCCGGTTTTTGCCCTGCAGGCGCAGGAAGGGCGATTGTTCTCGCCTCTGGCCTACACCAAGACCTACGCGATGGCCGCCGCAGCAGGGTTGTCGGTGACCTTGATCCCCGTCTTGATGGGCTACCTGATCCGCGGCCGCATCCGCCCGGAACAGCAGAACCCCATCAATCGCATCCTGATCGCTGGCTATCGGCCCATCCTGCTGTGGGTCCTCAAACATCCCGGTGTCACCTTGCTGCTCAGCGGCCTGCTGCTAGTGCTCACCTTGATCCCCTTTAGCCGGTTGGGCAGTGAGTTCATGCCGCCCTTGGAAGAAGGCAGCCTGTTGTACATGCCCACGGCCCTGCCCGGCCTGTCCGCCGACAAGGCCCGTCAGTTGCTCCAGCTCTCGGGCCGGATGATCAAGACCGTACCGGAGGTTGAGCACGTGTTCGGCAAGGCGGGCCGTGCCGAAAGTGCGACCGATCCGGCACCGATCGAAATGTTTGAGACCACCGTGACCTTCAAGCCGCGGGATCAATGGCGCCCGGGCATGACCCCCCAGAAGCTACGCCAGGAGTTGGACGCAGCGGTCAAGATTCCCGGTCTGACCAACCTATGGGTCCCGCCCATTCGCAATCGCATCGATATGTTGGCCACCGGCATCAAGAGCCCGATTGGGATCAAGGTCTCCGGACCCGATGTGGAGCAGATCGAGCGCCTGAGCCAGCAGATCGAGCAGGTGGCCAAGACTGTGCCCGGCGTGAGTTCGGCACTGGCCGAACGCGTCACGGGTGGGCGCTATGTCGATGTACAGGTGCGCCCGGAAATCGCTGCACGTTACGGATTCACTCAAGGCCAACTCCAGCAACTGATTGCCACGGTCGTTGGCGGTGATCCAATCGGGGAAACGATCGAGGGGCGCGAACGCTATCCCATCGTCTTGCGCTACCCCCGTGGCCAGCGTGACTCGTTGCAGGCCTTGCAGGATCTGCCGCTGATCGCGCCAGGCGGTGTGCAACTGACCTTGAGCCAGGTGGCGGAGCTGTCAATCAGCCCAGGCCCGCCGATGCTCAAGAGCGATAACGGCCGGTTGGTGGGCTACATCTACGTGGATGTGGCCGATCGCGACTTGGGATCGGTGGTCCAGGACCTGCAAGCCGCGGTGCAGACCCAGGTGAGTTTGCCTGCCGGCTATGGTCTGGCGTGGTCGGGGCAGTACGAGTATCTGCAACGGGCTTTGGCACGCCTGCAATGGGTGGTGCCCGCGGCGTTGGCGATCATCTTCCTGGTCATCTGGATGGTGTTTCGCCGGCTTAGCGATGTATCCATCATCCTGCTCAGCTTGCCCTTGGCGTTGGTGGGCGGTTTCTGGTTGATCTGGGGGCTGGGCCATGCGATTTCGGTGGCCAGCATGATCGGATTCATCGCCCTGGGCGGCGTTGCGGCTGAGTTCGGCGTCATCATGCTGCTGTACCTGCGTCATGCCTGGGAGCAGCGCTTGGCCAGCGGTGCGCCGGAAGATGTGTCTACCCTGCAAGAGGCTATCTACGAAGGCGCCGTGCAACGGGTGCGCCCGAAGGCGATGACGGTAGCCGTCATCCTAGCCGGGTTGTTTCCGCTTTTCGTCGGTGCCGGTGCCGGCTCGGAGGTCATGCAACGTATCGCCGCGCCGATGCTGGGTGGCATGCTCACCGCACCGGTGCTCTCTATGGTGGTGATTCCCGCAGCGTTCTATCTAGTGCGGCGACGTGGATTGCGCGCGGCGCGGGGCGACCAATGAGAGACAGACTGAGCACTTGAGGTAAGTCCCCACAAAAAGACGCCAGTCATGGAAGAAGTCATGACTGGCGTCAAAGGGGAGAGTACCGCCTACATGCTTACTTATCAGTGCCCGGCGTGCGGGGAAATCTCAAAGCTCAGCGACGCCCGATCCGACACAAAATCCAAACCCTTTTGTGTAGAGGGCACAATGTGATTGGTGTGGATGTACCAGGTCTTGGCGGTGGTCACCTGGAAACTGGCTTGGCCTTGGGCATCGGTGCGCAGGAGCGTAGCGCTACCGTGCCCACCCTTGACCGGTGCGTCAGCACGATGACCGACGTACACGCGTAGGTTGGGCACTGGCGTGCCCTGCTGCAGCACCTGGAACGACAGCTGTTCGCCGACCTTCACGCTTCCAGGATTGCGGGCCAAGCGGATCTCCAGCGGATAGCCCAGCGAGGCAGCGAAATCGTCGGTCAGTTTTGTGCCCACCTGTCCAATGGTACGAGCATGCTTGGTATAGCTATAGGTGACCCCTTTGGGAAACTTGCTCGCATCATAGGTGGCCAGGGTATCGGGCAAGTCTTCCAACTCCAGGTACTTGCCGAACTCGCTGGCCGTACGCGTGCTGGTGGAGGCCATCGTCGAGACCCCCAGCAGATAGGTGCCCTCGCCCGCCGGATGCACGGTGAGCTGGCTCTGCTTGCCGACCTCTTTCCAACTGGCCAAGTCCGGTGCAGCCTTAGCGCCGCCCTGACTCAGCGAAACGTCCTGTAGACGCGCTCGGGTGACTGCACCTGCACTTTCATCGAAGGTGCCATTGTTCACCAACGCTGTGTTCGCCTCGCCCGCTGCGGTGCCAGGCTTGGAGAAAGCGACAAACAGGTCGTGCGCACCGGCACTGCCGGCCACAGCGAACAGCAGTAGTGTGGCGGATAGTTGCGTGTTTCTCATGATGTGTAGCTCCTCGTGATCGTGGCTTACCAGTGGTAACCAAAGCGGACATTCCAGCGACGACCCAGCAAGTCGTACGTCATGGTGTCGGTGTCGGTGTTGGGGTTGTTCTTCACGAACGGCGCCTTCTTATCGAGCACTTTTTCAACGCCGGCGGAGATATCCCACTTCTTCTTGATGCCGTAGCTCAGTTGCAGGCTGTGGTACACCACGCTGGACACATGCGAGCCGATCGTGTCGGGCACGGCGATGATGTCGTCCGCGCTGCCGATGTACTGCGCCGAATAGACGCCGGTCCAACGGTTCTTGCCCATACGCAGTGAGCCCAAGCCACGCCACTGGGTGTAGCTACCCAAGCCGCTGGTGATCTTGCCGGCGTACTCAATGGTGGTGGCCCCGGGCGTGAGCGCCCCCAACCCACGCGGGGTGAGTCTGGAGGTCCTGGAAGCCCTGCTGGATCTGGTCATGGCCTCGGGCAAGGTACGTGTGGTCGACGTGGCGGAACTGTGTCCGCCCCTGGATCCGGATCAAGCCACCGCACGTGTGGCCGCGCGTTTGATCCACCGAATGGTCAGTGCGCAGGCTCAGTGAAGTGATATCGGCTGGCAAAAGGCAGTGAGCTAATGGGAACGCTCAGCCAGCAACTGCTTCATTTGCGCGATCTCCTGTGTCTGCGAGGTAATAATGTCCTGGCAGAGCTTCACCAACTCAGGATCCTTCAGACGATTCTCCTCACACATCAGGATGGCGCCAGCGTGGTGGGGAATCATCGAACGGATGAACTGTTTGTCAGTGACCGCTGCTTGAGTGCGAATGCCCCACCAGCAGAACAGCATGAACGCCACCGTCAGACCAGCCAGAATCAGATTGCGTCGGCGATCGGGGTACATGCTGGACATTAGCCACAGCTCGATCAGCAGCATGGGAGCGGCCATCAGGCCCGCCATGTAGAACTGGTTCACGTTGTTATAGACGTTAGCCCACTGATCGACCATTGCGTACATCAATGCGTACATGGCCACGAAAGACAGGCCCATCATCAACAACAGGCGGCCGTAATGGCCTTGATGCCCTTGTTGTGCCTGGTGGGCAGGTTGGTGTGAGGCGTGCGGTTTTGCGTGCTGGGACTGCGGGTCTTGCGCGTTTTCGTGCGTACCGTGCGAAGAGGACATAACAATCTCCGTGGGAATGGCAGAACGGCGGAAGAACCCGCGAACTGTTGGAACAGCTCCCGGGCTGAGAACACTTACATACCCTTGCCGGCAGCGAATTCCTGCGGGCTCAGCTTGCCATCTTTGTTGCTATCGAGCATGCCAAAGTGCGGCGCCAGCTTGTGCTTGGCCAGTTCTTCCTTGGACAGCGAGCCGTCCTTGTTGGCATCGAGCTTGGTGAAATCGGCATCGGCCGCCGCCGGCTTGTGCTGACCGTGGTCGGTGGTGGGCGTGGTGGTCTGGCCGCCGGCGAAGGCCGCGCCCGCCATCAGGAATAAGGCCATCATCGAGAGGGAGGCATAACGCTTCATTGCAGTACTCCTTGTGGGATATGAGCCATCAGTGACAGGAATGGCCGCGCGCAGGCTCATCGGCGCGGTCAGGGTGGGGGGTGGCAACAACGGTGGAGCCGGACAAACGCAGGGCATTGGTGACCACCGAAACCGAGCTCAGGCTCATGGCCAGGGCCGCCATCATCGGACTGAGCAAAAGGCCGAAGCTGGGATACAGCAAGCCGGCGGCGATAGGCACGCCGATGGCGTTGTAGACGAAGGCGAAGCCCAGGTTCTGCTTCATATTGGCCACCGTCAAAGACGAGATGGCACGGGCTTGCACGATGCGCCTCAAATCACCCTTGACCAGGGTGAGCTGGGCGCTGGACATGGCCACATCCGTGCCCGTCCCCATCGCGATGCCCACATCGGCTGCCGCCAGGGCCGGCGCATCGTTGATGCCATCGCCAGCCATGGCCACGCGACGACCCTGGGCTTTGAGTTGCTGGACCAGGTCGGCCTTGTCCTGCGGCTTGACGCCACCACGCACATCCTCGATGCCCAGCGTGCGCCCCACGGCCTCGGCCGTCGCCTGTGCGTCACCGGAGGCCATCACCACGTGCAGGCCATCGGCACGTAGCAGGTTCAAGGCAGGCAAGGTCGTGGCTTTGATGGGATCAGCCACCGCAATGGCGCCGGCCAACCGACCATTGACCGCCAGGAACATCACGCTAGCGCCTTCTTTCCGAAGACGCTCGGCGCTGCTTTGCAAAGGTGCTACATCGGCGCCAACCGACGCCATCAGGCTTTGGTTGCCGAGCACGACATCCTGATCGGACACGCGCCCGCGGACGCCTTGGCCGGTGAGCGAATCAAAATCTTGGGCGGCCACCAGGTTCAAGCCACGTCGCTGGGCTTCAGCCACGATGGCCTCGGCCAAGGGGTGCTCACTGCCCTGCTCCAAGCTGCCGGCCAAACAAAGGATCTGATCGGCGTCGAAGCCGGCGTTGGAGAGCGTGTCGCGAAAGGCTGGACGCCCCTCGGTCAACGTACCGGTCTTGTCCACGATCAACGTGTCGATCAGACGTAGCTGCTCGATCGCCTGAGCATCGCGGAACAGGACCCCGACCTGCGCAGCGCGGCCAGTGGCGACCATGATCGACATGGGGGTAGCCAAACCCAAGGCACACGGGCAAGCAATGATCAGAACCGATACGGCATTGAGGACGGCAAAGGTCCAGGACGGTTCGGGTCCAAACAGACCCCATCCGAAGAACGTGAGCACCGCCGTGGCCAGCACGGCCAGGACAAACCAGTACGCCACCTTGTCCGCCATACGCTGCATCGGCGCGCGGGAGCGCTGGGCTTGGGCTACCAACTGCACAATCTGCGCCAGTACCGTCCCGGATCCGACTTTGTCCGCCCGGATGACTAAGGCGCCCGTCCCGTTGAGCGTGGCGCCTATAACGTGATCACCGACAGCCTTCTCCACCGGAATGGGTTCACCGGTCAGCATCGACTCATCGACACTGGCGCGGCCTTCGATGACTTCCCCATCGACCGGCACCTTCTCGCCCGGTCGTACGCGAAGCAGATCACCCACGTGCACGTGATCCAGCGCAACGTCCTCTTCGCCCCCATCGGGTTTGACGCGGCGAGCCGTCTTGGGCGCCAATCCCAGCAGGGACTTGATGGCCGCCGAGGTTTTGGAACGCGCCCGCAGTTCCAGCAGCTGTCCGAGCAGGGTGAGCGAGACGATGACCGCTGCCGCCTCGAAGTAGACCCCTACCCGTCCATGCTCGCGGAAAGAGTCCGGAAACAGGTCCGGTGCCACGGTGGCCACCACGCTGTAGCCAAACGCGGCGGCCACGCCGATGCCGATCAGCGTCCACATGTTGGGGCTGCGATTGCCGATGGACTGTAGGCAGCGCTCAAAGAAAGGCCACCCCGCCCAGAGCACCACCGGGGCGCTCAGCACGAGCTCAATCCAGGTGCGCGCCTGCGTGGACAAGCCGGGCAGACGGTGTCCCAGCATGGCCAAGACCAGGACGATCAACGTCAAAGGCAACGTCCACCAGAACCTTCGGGTGAAATCGCGTAACTCTGGATTGTCGTCCTCCTCCAGCGAGGGCATCTCCGGCTCCAGCGCCATGCCGCAGATCGGACAGGTGCCGGGACCTGGCTGACGAATCTGCGGATGCATCGGGCAGGTGTAGACCGTGGCGTGGGTACCGCTGGGTTGGGCCACCGCTGCTGGGGCGGTCACTTCAACTTGCTGGGGAGCATCGTCCGTATAGCGGACGGGATTGGTGATGACCCGTCCATCCGCAGCCTCGACAGGGGCTGCGCCTGCAGAATGGTGATGGTCATGGGACGACGGTGAGTTCATGCCGATGCTCGCTTTAGTGGGGATGGACTGCCAAGGCAGTGTGCCATTGCGGGTTACACAGCTATTCGGGGCTGAGCGTCCCGAGCACTGAAACAACAATCAGGATCAAGATGGCCAGCGCGGCCTCAGCCGTAACACTCTGCCGCAAAGCCCGCACCTCCTGCGCGGGATCTCCGCTGGTCAGCGCTCGTTCCAAGCGCGGCACCAGCGTCCATCGGTGCAGCGCTCCCAAACCCAGCATTCCAGCGAACAGGGCCAGTTTGAAAAGCAGCAACTTCCCGTAGGTGCTCTGGAACAGGGCCGAAAACGACCACGCGGTGAGATCCCCGTAGTGCGCGATGCCGGACACGATGAGCGCACCAACGAAGATCGTTCCCAGCGTCGAAAAACCATGCAGAAAGTCATGCGTTGATCGCAGACGCCCGCTGCCGTTCGTCTCTTTGCCGCGCAGCAGCATGGCAAGGAACATCAGGACCGCTGCGATCCAGCCGCCTGCCGCGAGAAGATGGACGATGCCTGCAGCAAGCCGGACCGCGCCTGCCAAGCCCTCGCCAGCGGCGGCGTGGCCGTTCCATGCCAGCGAAGCGAGTGCGCCGCCCGCCAGCATCGCCCCCAGCGGGAAGGCGGTCTCCACCTTCCCGCGGCGACGATGCCATCCGAGCACGAACATCAGGGCGACCAGCAGCGCGCCTCTCGCCATGGCTGCCCGGCCCGCGGACGTCTCGAGCAGATACCAGCCAAGCGATGCGCGATCAACCTCGGCAAGCGGCATTCCCATGATGCCCGCGGTCTTGAAGACGACATCGAGCCCGGTGAGCACGAGACCGGCTACGGCACCCGCCAATAGAACGCCCATGAGTGACCACCCGGCCAAGGCGTCGGCGAGTGCCGATCGACGCGACCCGTACCAACCGAAGAGTGGAACCCCGAAAAGAACCATGATGACAAGGTATTCCAAGAATCTCAGTGCATAAGCCGACAGGTCGAACATTCGCGACTCCTCAGCGCACCGTGAAGCTGAAGCTGCCCGGCATGGGGTGGTTGTCACCACCGACGGCGCGGTATTCCACGGTATAGACGCCCGGAGCCAGCGGTCCAGGCAACTTGGCACGCAGGGTCTTGCCGTTGTTGACGATCTCGGTCGTGAAATTCTCGATCGGCATGGTGGAACTGCCGTGCTTCATGAGCAACTTGAGACGCGACGCCCGCGGAATCAATGTCTCGTTGAACACGAGATCGATCTGGCCTGGCGAGGCCACCACCGCATTTGCCGCCGGTGTGGACTGCTGCAGCGCGGCGTGGGCGTGCGCGACCTGCAGCGAAAACTGCCCGGCCGCGATTGCGAGGACGAGCGCGAAGGAGCGAATGACGTTGGACGACTTCATATGGATAAATCCTCATTGGAATGTGATGCAAAGCCCGTTCGGGAGGGGCCGCGCTGTGTTCGATGCGACAAGCGTTAGATGTCGGACTGTCACTGAAACCACGATTTGTCGGATTTTCTTGATACTTCCGCTTTCGCGAGACGAGGATCCCACCGGCTCAGGCGGGATCCTCGACGCATTACGCTGCCATGGCGCTGCAGCTTTCCGCGCAGCGGCGACAAACTTCGGCGCAGCGCGTCATCTCAGGGTCGTTCATGGCGTCGCATGCATCGGCGCACTGGCGGCAGATCTCCGCGCAGGCACCGCAAACCACGTCGTGAACGCTGGCACCGCGCAGCATCGCGTCGGCACTGGTTGCGCAGGTATCGGCACACGTCGCCAACAGGGCGATGTGCTCCGGGGCCGCGTGAACACCTCCTTTGGTCAGGCAGTAGTTGATGGTCTCCAGGCAGATCGCATGGCATTGCGTGCAGTTGTCGATGCACTCGTTCATGGCCTGGGGCCGGTGTGCTGCGGAATGGTGAGTCATGTAGTTCTCCTTCTTCCTCGCGGGCGAGAATCGGCGCGCCCGCAACACCGTCCCCTGTTGCTGCGACGGATCAGTGCTGTGCGAACGGTTCAGTGGTTCCGTCGCGATGTATCAGCTCGACCGTGAACGGCTGCTGGCGTCCCTCCGGGACCTCCATGCCCGGAGAACCAAGCGGCATCCCTGGGAGGACCAGGCCGCGTGCGTTCGGCTTTTCTTCGAGGAGACGCTTGATGTCCGCGGCCGGAACGTGGCCTTCGATGACGTATCCGCCGATCTCGGCCGTGTGGCAGGAGCCCTTTGCATAGGGGACACCCAACCGCTCCTTGACCAGACCCAGGTCATCCATGTCGTGCACATCCACGGTGAATCCCGCCTTCTGCACGTGGTCGATCCAGACACCGCAGCACCCGCAGGTCGGGGTCTTGTGGACGGTCATGCGTGGCAGGGCTGCTGGAGTCGCGTCGGCTGATTGGACGACAACCTGTGCGGAGGGCGAGGTTGTGGGTTGCGCGGATGAAGCATCCTGGGTGCAAGCACCCAGACCAGCCACGGCAAGGACCACAAAAGTCAGACGGTGCAATGTGAGCGTAGTCATTTCAATCTCTCGACTCAGCGCTTGGTCCGCGAGGACCAGTGGATGTGGACGATCCGCCAGCCGTCCGCGGTCTCCTTCAGCACCATCGTCTCGTCGCTCTGGACGGTCAGTGGCTGGCCGTCCTTCTGGGCATGCAACTCGCTTTCGGTTCCGACCCACGCGAACTCGCCAGCGGCTCGTGCGCGCTGACGGAGCAGCTGGCGATGGGCGCCCTTGAGGAACGCCGCATCGCTGACTGCGTGATGGCCCATGTATTCCTCGCGGCTGCGTTCGGCGCCCCCGGACTCGAGGATGAGAACGTCGGCAGCGAGCAGGGCTTCGACCGTGGCCAGATCGCCGCTAGACAGGGCCCTGTTGAAACGCTCCGCTACGGCGACCGCGGCCTCTGCAGTGACTGGGACGTCGACGTCCGCAGATGCCGCGGCAGCGGGGTGATGTGCGTGCGGCTGTGTCGCCTGCGCCATTGCGGGGGACACGACGGCCAGTGCCAGTGCGAGGGTGAACGAGATTGCTGTTGCGTTCATTGCGTGGGCTCCAAGAAGATCAATGGGGGTGCGCATGGCCGTCATCGGCCACGGGCGTGTGTGGTGCAGGGTGCGACTCCACCTTGCCGTCGGGATGGCCGTGGCTCACCAACCCGACTTCCGTGTCGCTGGGTGTCGGGCCGTGGTGATCGTCGTCCACGCCCGGCGGGTGCGCATGCGGCATGGAGTTGTTGCCCGGCTCGAATAAGGCAGGGTGATCCTCGGCCTTTTCGTCGTCATGGTGGCCTTGCGTCTCGCCGCCGCCATGCGAATGGCCCTCGCTGCTGTCGACAAGTTCCTTGTACGCAGTCGCGTCCAGCGTGGGCAACTTCTGCAGGAAGGCCGACATGTTCCATATGAACTCATCGTCCATGCTGCCGCCCCAAGCGGGCATGCCGCTGGCCTTGATGCCGTGCTTGATCACCCAGAACGCCTCAGCTGGAGCGACCGGCTGTTTGCTTAGGTTCGGTGGCGCGGGGTACAGGCCCTTGCTCATCTCGGTGGCCGCCGCGTCTGGTGAAAGATGGCAGGTCACGCACATGGCGTTGTAGTTGCCCGCACCCTGGCGGATACGCTCAGGATCATCAAGGTTCGTGGGTAGCTGAAGCTTGGCGGCGCGCACCTCAATGGAACGCTCGCGCGCCGTTTCAAGTAGCGCATACACCGGGCGACTATGCGGATCGTCGGCGGCCACGTTGTACACGCCCAGAGAGAGCGTGGCGGTTGCGACCACCGCAACCAATGCCACGCCGGCACCGAGCCATACCCACATCTTTTTGTTGGATTTCATTGTCAGTTCCCCTTAGAACCAGGTACGAAGGCCGATGACCAAGCGCGTGTCTTCAAAGGACTCGCCATGCTCGCGTCGCATGTCTGCGGTATTGCCAAACGCGCGCTCGTACACCACGCCGATGTAGGGAGCGAACTTTCGGGTGAACTCATAGCGAAGTCGTAGCCCCGCCTCAGCGGCACTCAGACCCGAACCTATCCCGCGCAATGGATCGTTCTTGCCATAGGCGGTGACTTCCACCAGCGGCTGCAAGATCAGCCGGTTGGTTAGCAGCAATTCGTACTCGGCCTCGACATTGGCGGCAGTCTGGCCCCCTTCGCCGAGATAGGCTGTGGCGGACACTTCGAACTTCATCGGCGCCAAGCCCTGTACACCGATAGCGGCGAAGTTCTGCGATGCCCCAGGCTTGAAGTCATGACGCACACCGGCCACCACATCCCACCACGTGGAGATACTGCGGCCGTAAAGCACTTCCAGATCAGCCGACTCGGTCTGACCATCCGTGCGTTCGCCTTCACTGCGGAGCCAGACGCGATTGAGGTCCGTACCGATCCAGCCCTGGCCCTCCCAGCCCAGCCCGGTGCCCGGATCGGCATCCCAGGTTTCCAGGCGATTGAGCAGCACGTAGCTCTTGATCGAGTTGTCATGCACCGGATGCGCGTGTTCCGGCGCGATGGCCGCCTTGCGATCCGCGTCCGTCACCGCGGGAATCGGGGTGCGCGGCTGCGTTGGCGCTGCAGGCCCGTGTCCCATCTGACTGTGGTCCATGCCCTCCATCGATTGCATTCCCGCTTCTGGTGTAGCGGGCGCGGGCGAATCATGGCCCATCTGCGAATGGTCCATCCCCTGCATCGCAGGCGTGGCCGTGCCGGAGGTGTCGGCTGCAGCGGGCTGTGCCATCTGACTGTGATCCATGCCCTGCATCGACTGCGCCTGCGCTGTGGGCGCCGCAGGTGTGCTCGCGGGCGAGCCGTGCCCCATCTGCGAATGGTCCATGCCCTGCATGGCAGGCTCGGCTGCGTTAGCCTGCGGCTCGGCGTGGCCCATCGCCGCATGATCGATCGTCGCTTCGCTCGTCTTGGCCGGTGTTGCAGGCTTTTGGGCTGGCGCAGGTTTTGATGTCGGTGCCTGATGTGCAGAGTGATCCTGAGTCTGGGTCTGCGCGCCCTGCTCCATCTGCATGGAGCCGTGCTGCATAGATTGGGCGCTGGCCGCATTGGCCAGGGCCAGCGAGATAGCCGTCAGCGCAGTCAGGGTGGTATCGCGTCTATTGATGTTCATTCGTCGACCCTCACCGTGCGCATCATTCCGGCTTCCATGTGATAAAGCAGGTGGCAATGGAACGCCCAGCTGCCCAACGCATCGGCACGCACGCGATACGTGCGTCGGCTACCTGGCGGCATATCCACCGTGTGCTTGCGCACCATGAAGTTGCCGTTGTCGTCCTCCACGTCACTCCACATGCCGTGCAAATGGATGGGATGGGTCATCATCGTGTCGTTAACCAATACGATGCGCATACGCTCGCCGTAGTTCAGCCGCAGCGGCTCGACATCGGAAAACTTCTGACCGTTGAAGCCCCAGGAGAATTTCTCCATGTGTCCGGTCAGATGCAGCTCGATCTCGCGACCGGGGTCGCGTCCGTCAGGGTCTTCAAAGGTGCTCTTGAGCATGGAATACGTCAGCACATGACGGCCGTTATCGCGCAGGCCATTGCCCGGATCATCCAAGCGCGAACTCACACTCATGGCTTGGTTGTCCAACAGGGGATTGTTGGTCTCGCTAGCAGGGTGTGATTGCATGCCCCCGTGCTGCATGCCTGCCATGGCACCATCGCCGGCGGCGGGCATCGCATGGCCTGCATGGGCCGAGGTCGCGTTACCGCTGACAGGTGGGGTCATGCCAGGCATGCCCATGGCCGCACCACAGCCGCCTTCCATGCCCTTGCTGCCGCCAGACATATCCATCGACCCATGATCCATGCCCATGTCTGCCATCGTCAGCAGCGGCCGGGGATCCACAGACGGAACGGGCGCGCGTAATCCTTCGCGCACAGCGAGCGTGCCGCTGATGTAGCCGGTGCGACCGGAGTCTTGGGCAAAGATGGTGAATGCGTCCTGCCCGGAGGGCTCCACGATCACATCGAAGGTTTCTGCTACCGCGATGCGGAACTCGTCGACGGAAACCGGATGGACATACAAGCCATCTGCCGCCACCACGGTCATCTTCAGCCCCGGAATACGCACATCGAAGTACGTCATGGCAGAGCCATTGATGAAACGCAGGCGCACCTTCTCGCCACTGCGGAACAAACCGGTCCAGTTGCCCAGTGAGGTCGTGCCGTTCATCAGGTAGGTGTAGGTGTTGGCGTTGACGTCGGACAGGTCCGTGGGCGTCATCCGCATCACGCCCCACATCTTGCGATCTTCCAACGTGGCCGACAGGCCGTTGCGCTTCACATCGCGCGCAAAATCGCCGACCGTGCGCTTGTAGTAATTGTCATGGCCCGGCATCTTCTTCAAACGATCGAACAGGGCCGTCGGGTCCAGGTCTGTCCAATCGCTCAGCATCACGACGTAGTCGCGATCGAAACTGAAGGGCTCCGGCTCCAATGGGTCGATGACGATCGGGCCATAGAGCCCGGCTTGTTCCTGGAACCCTGAGTGGCTGTGGTACCAGTAGGTTCCGCCCTGATGCAGGGTGAACCGGTAGTGGTAGGTCTCACCACGTCCGATACCGTCAAAGCTCAGACCCGGCACGCCGTCCATGTTGGCCGGCAAAATGATGCCGTGCCAATGGATGGAGGTGTCCGCGCCATGGATGGAGTTAGCGGGCAATGCATTAGAGACGCGCAAGTTGACCGTGGTGCCTTCCCGCCACCGCAGCAACGGCGCCGGAACGGACCCGTTGACCGTGATCGCGGTGCGGGTCTTGCCGGTGAAGTTCATCGGCGTCTCGCCAATGGTCAGGTCAAACTCAGTGCCCGATAGTACGTTGGGTTGTCCCGGCCCCTTGAGCGCCCAACTGGCTTTGGGCCAGAAACCTAATCCTGCGACTGCGCCTCCCAAGGCCAAGCCTTGGACAAATCGCCGCCGCGAAGGCAGCAGCGGTCCACCGCGTGGACCACGAAAATCATCATGCGACATGAAAATGCTCCAAGCGTCGTGTTGCCACCGGCGGGCGGTGGTACAGAGCGGGCGGCTGGCCTAAACAGGCATGCAAGCCACACCAACGGCGCCATTGCGGCGCCTAGGGACGCTTAGCCGATCGGTGGTCGGATCAGATGAGGCAAGGCAGGTGCCGCATGCCCTAGGGGCAGCGGCATGACATCCAGGCCCAAGGCCAGTTGCACCGAAACATGCAGGCGCGCAGGAAGTGCGCTCGCGCAAGCGTGTACGCAGGCGCACCGGCACGCAGAAGACTTGCAACAGTCGGGACCGGCATGGTCGCCATGCCCAGTGCCAGCCTTTTCAATCGATGTGGCATCGGGATGATGCTCAGCACTGTGATGGGCGAAGCAGTCTTCGTCGACTTGCACCGCGGCAGCCACTTCGCTGGCCTGCTCTTCCATGACCGGGTTCATACTGACGGACGCAAACGCCGACCACGCGCCGTTAAGCACGAGCATGGCGATCAGGAACAGTCGCAGTAGAAGTGAGGAGGCTGACACGGGCGACATGGTATATCACTTTAGACAAGGCGCGTGTGTATCGGTCGTGAACAAAATCTCAAGTAAGCCTGAGATGTCGCGACTTGTCAGTCGCACTAGCCGCGGACACTGCAGCTCCCTCCAGAAGCGCCCAAAGGGCGGGTTGAGGCGAAGAGTTGCCCATAGGGCGAGCGCTTGTTCGGTTTACTTCTCGGGCGTGGCCTCGATCAGCTTCACCAACTCGCGCTTCTGCTGCTTGCTTAGCGAGCCCCAGCGCAGGAGCAACTTGGCCAGCAGATCATCGTCGGTGTAAAGGAAGGCGGCGGGGATCCCCAACGCTTGGGCCAACCACTCAGCAATCTCCAGCATGGGCTCGTGCTTGCCACGCTCGTACTGGTTGATTCGGGGGCTGGCCACGTGAGGATCCAGACCGGCCCGGATGCCCAACTCCTTCTGCGACAAACCCGTGTGCAGGCGGGCTTGTTTGAGGCGTCGAGCGAAGGTCGGTGTTGAGTCGACGGACAAAGTCACGCGCGCACCCCATGGAGACCCCATAAGGATGGCGGATGT
>NZ_JAOCCT010000029.1:0-67891 GCF_029840555.1 Stenotrophomonas sp. GD03877
CCGCCGATGGCCGCCGGCCGCGCGCAGCGCCGCTCTCCGCCCGATTCCCGGAACCATGCGCTTGCTCACGGATTGACCACACGATTGATGACAACGTTGTCCCTACCTGGCGCCGGACTCTCTCCCCGGCCTCCCAGGTACCTCCGTCCGGCCCCTCCGTCGCCTTCCCGGGCGACGCCCGGACCTGCGTCACGCGCGGCGCCATCGGGGCCCGCGCGCCCTTTGATCGGAGACTTACCCATGTACGACCCGATTGTGCGCAGTGCCGAACGTGCGACCCGAAGCTGTCGTCCCCACCGCCTGGCCTGGCTGCTTGCCCTGGCCGCCGGTGCCGCCGCCCTGCCCGGCCTGGCGCAGGCCGCCAGTTGTGCCGGGGTGGCCCAATGGGACCAGGCCAGGATCTACCGGGCCGGCGATACCCTGCAGAAAGGAGGCGTCCTCTATCGGGCGAACCAGGACATCTGGAACGCGCCGCCGGACCATCCGGCCGGTGCGCCCTACTACACCAACCTCGGCGCCTGCGATGGCAGCGGCGCCAACCAGCCGCCGGTGGTCAGCCTGACCTCGCCGGCCAACGGCGCCACCTTCAGTGCCGGCAGCACGGTCAACGTGACTGCCACCGCCAGTGATCCGGACGGCAGTGTCGCCAAGGTCGAGTTCTTCCGCGATGGCAGCACGCTCGGCGTGGCCACCAGTGCGCCGTATGCGGCCAGCTGGGCCAATGCCAGCGCCGGCAGCCACACCCTGCGCGCGGTGGCCACCGACAACAACAACGCCACCAGCAGCACCGCGACCATCACCATCACCGTCAACGCCGCCGGTGGCGATACCACCGCGCCCAGCGTGCCGGGCGGGCTGGCGGTCGGTACGCGCACCGCCAACAGCATCGCACTCAGCTGGAACCCGGCCACCGACAACACCGGTGGCAGCGGCGTGGCCGGCTACGACGTGTACCGCAACGGCAGCCTGGTCGGTTCACCGTCCAGTGCCAGCTATGTCGACGGCGGGCTGACTGCCTCCACCACCTACCGCTACCGCGTGCGCGCCCGCGACAACGCCGGCAACGCGTCGGCACAGGGCACCGAGATCAGCGCCACCACGCTGGCCGGTGACGGTGGCACCACCGGCAAGCGGGTCATCGGCTACTTCACCCAGTGGGGCATCTACGGCCGCAACTACCGGGTCAAGAACATCGACAGCAGCGGCTCGGCCGCACGCCTGACCCACATCAACTACGCGTTCGGCAACGTGCGCAACAACCGCTGCGAAGTGGGCATCACCCAGCCGTCGGATCCGAACAGCGGTGCCGGTGGCGACGCCTTCGCCGACTACACCAAGGCCTTCAGTGCCGCCGAGAGTGTCAGCGGCAGCGCCGATACCTGGGACCAGCCGCTGCGCGGCAACTGGAACCAGCTCAAGCAGCTCAAGGCCAAGTACCCGGGCATGAAGGTGCTGATCTCGCTGGGTGGCTGGACCTGGTCGCGCGGCTTCTCCAGCGCGGCGCGCCCGGAAAACCGCCAGGCCTTTGTCGCCTCGTGCATCGACGCCTACATCAAGGGCAACCTGCCGGTGACCGACGGTGCCGGTGGCGCCGGTGCCGCGCTGGGCGTGTTCGACGGCATCGACATCGACTGGGAATACCCGGTGGCCTGCGGCATCGAATGCGGCAAGCCGGAAGACAACGCCAACTTCACCGCACTGATGGCCGAGTTCCGCCGCCAGCTCGATGCGGTGCGTCCGGGCCTGTTGCTGACGGTGGCGGTGGGCGCCGGCATCGACAAGATCCGCGTCACCGATCCGGCCGCGTACCACCCGTACCTGGACTACATCAACGTGATGACCTACGACTTCCACGGTGCGTGGGATGCGAAGACCAATCACCAGTCGGCGCTGTTCGATTCGCCGAATGATCCGTCCACCGGCGACCAGAAGCTGTACAACAGCAACGACGCCATCGAGGCCTTCATCAGCCGAGGCGTGCCCGCCGCCAAGCTCAACCTGGGCATCGGCTACTACGGGCGCGGCTGGACCGGTGTGGCCAACGCCAACAACGGCCTGTACCAGACCGCCACCGGCGCCGCGCCGGGTACCTACGAGGCCGGCATCGAAGACTGGAAGGTGCTGAAGAACCTGGCGTGGCCGGGCTACACCGACAACACCGCCGGTGCCACCTGGATCTACAACGGCAGCACGCTGTGGAGCTTCGATACCCCGGCCAACATCACCCGCAAGATGGGCTACGTGAAGACCCAGGGCCTGGGCGGCGCGTTCGTCTGGGAGTTCAGTGGTGACGATGCACAGGGCACGCTGACCAAGGCGGTCAGTGATGGCCTGAAGTAAGAAAAAAGCCGGGGGTGCTGCGCGCCCCCGGCTTCCTACCTGTAGAGCCGAGCCCATGCTCGGCTGCGGAAACATCAGCCGAGCATGGGCCCGGCTCTACAGAAACAAGGTCGGCGGCGATCAGCGCTTGGCCGACAGCTTTTCCAGCGCCGCGCGCAGCTGCGCCGGCGGCAGGTAGCCGCCCAGCTGGGTACCGTCCGGCGCGAAGATCGCCGGCGTGCCGTTCACGCCCAGCTGCTGGCCCAGTGCGTACTGCATCGCCACCGGGTTGGTGCAGTTCTTGGCCGGCACATTGCCACCGCGCTTGGCATTGGTCAGCGCCTGGCGGCGATCCGCCGCACACCAGACCGAAATCATGTCGGTGTAGTCCTTGCTGCCCAGCCCCATGCGCGGGAACGCCAGGTACTCGACGCTGATGCCGTTGCGGTTGAGCTCGGCGATGTCCTGGTGCAGCTTGCGGCAGTAACCGCACTCGATGTCGGTAAACACGCTGATGGTGTACTTGGCATTCGGCGCGGCGAACACGATGCGGTCGCCATGGTTGGCCTTGGCCAGCAGATCGCGGCGGTAGCCGAGCAGGCCTTCGCTGTTGGCCGGGCCCTTGGCGCGGGTGTCGTAGGGCTGCGACTGGAACAGGTAGCGGCCATCATCGGACACGTACAGCAGCTGGCCGGACACGACGACCTCACGGAAGCCGGGGAACGGTGCAGCACCGATGTAGTCCACCTGGAAACCGGGGTTCAGCGCGGTCAGCGCGGCGCGCACGGCCTGATCGGCCGACGCGTTGGCGGCCGGGCTGGCCTTGGCCGCAGCGGTGGCGGGTGCCTTGGCAGCTGGCGGGGCCGGCTGGGCGCAGGCGGTCAGGCTGAGCGCACCGAACACGGCGGCGATGGCAAATCGGAGCATGGAGCGGTCCGCGGCAGAAGAAGACCCCGGATTCTGACACAGCTGCCGCGACCGGGCCGCGACACCGCCCGACGCTTGAGGCCGGGGTTCAGGCCTGCGCTCAGCCGCGCGGATGGTGGCGTGCATGCAGCTTCTGCAGGTGTTCGCGGGCCACCAAGGTGTAGATCTGGGTGGTCGACAGCGAGCTGTGGCCGAGCAGCATCTGCAGCGCGCGCAGGTCGGCACCGCGGTTGAGCAGATGCGTGGCAAAGCTGTGCCGCAGGCCATGCGGGCTGATCCGCGCCGGATCGATGCCGGCCACCTGGGCGTGGCGCTTGACCAGATGCCAGAACGCCTGGCGGGTCAGCGCATGCAGCGTCGGCTCGACGAACAACGGTGTCTGCCCGTCTGCCAACGCGTGCACCTTGCCCTTGCCGACCAGCAGCGGGCGCGACTGCTGCAGGTAACGCTCCAGCCAGTGCTGCGACTCCTCACCCAGCGGCACCAGCCGTTCCTTGCTGCCCTTGCCGGTCACCCGCAGCACGCCCTGGCGCAGGTTGACCGCGGTGGCGGGCAGCAGCACCAGCTCGCTCACGCGCAGGCCGGCGGCATACATCAGCTCCAGCATGGCCCGATCGCGCAGGCCCAGCGGGCTGTCGACATCCGGTGCTGCCAACAGCGCGTCGATCTGGCTCTCGGCCAGCGCCTTGGGCAACAAACGTGGCAGCTTGGGCGGATCGAGCAGCGCGCTGGGGTCTTCGCTGCGCTCACCACGACGCACGCCGTCGGCGAAGAACGCGCGCAGTGCCGACAGCAGGCGCGCGTTGCTGCGCGGCGACCAGCCATGACGGGTACGCCAGGCCAGGTAGTCGAACAGGCCGGGGCGCTCGATGCCGGCCAGCCCGCCCTCGCGTCCATCCATCCACCGCGCCAACCCTTCCAGGTCGCGCCGGTAGCTGTCGAGCGTGGCGCGCGCGAGGCCGTTCTCGGCCCAGATCGCATCGAGGAAACGCTGGATCCGCACGCTGTCATCGGCGCGCAGTTCCGGCAGTTGCTGCACCAGCTGGCGGCGTTCGGCGGGGGTGGAAACAGAGGCCATGCGTAGAGGATACGAGGGCCACTGCGGATGCGGCCAGCATTGCGTATGCTCGGCGCATGTCCCGCCCCGCCATTGATACGGCCCCTGCGGCCGCTACCGAACTGCCCCGCCCGCGCGCATTGCTGCTGTGGCGCGCGCTGGCGATGGTCTACGACGCGCTGCCGGTGCTGGCGCTGTGGATGCTGGCCGGCACCCTGTTCACCCTTGCCTACACCTTCAGCGGCCATGCCCAGCGCGAGAACATCGCGCCGTTCAGTGCCTGGCAGTGGCTGCTGTGGGCGGTGTGCTGGGCGATCACGGGGTGGTATGCGACGGCAAGCTGGCGCCGCGGCGGGCAGACGCTGGGCATGCGGCCGTGGCGGCTGAAACTGCACGCCAGCGATGGCGCGCCGCTGCGGCGCAGCCAGCTGTGGCTGCGTTTCGCCGTGGGCACGCTATCCCTGCTGCTGGGTGGACTGGGCTTCTGGTGGGCGTGGGTCGATCGCGAACGCCTGACCTGGCATGACCGCGCCAGCGGCACCCGCCTGGTGCGGATGCCGAAACGGTAAGGCGCTGTCTGTAGAGCCGAGCCCGTGCTCGGCTGCTTTCCGCACTGTACGCGACAGCCGAGCACAGGCTCGGCTCTACAACAATCAGAATCAGCCCGACTTGCGCCGGAACAGCAGTCCGGACACCGCCAGCATCACGATCGGTGGCAGCGCATAGGCAATGCGGTAATCGAACTTCAACGCGCCGGCCATGCGCCCGAAGAACAGCTGCAGCAGCCAGAAGCCCAGCGCGAACAGGATGCCCAGGAACAGGCGCTTGCCCATGCCGCCGCTGCGCAGCGAACCGAACGCGAACGGCACCGCCGCCAGGCACAGCGCCAGCACGTTCACCGGGTAGAACCAGCGGCTCCAGTACACATCCTCGAAGTCGCGCGCATCCAGCCCGTTGCGCTGGCGATAGGCGATGCTGGTGCTCAGTTCGGCCACGCTGAGGTTGCGCGGCTTGGCGATGCCGGTGGCCAGCGCGGCCGGATCCAGCGAAGAATTCCACGCTTCGCGCGCCACTTCCTCACGCGTGGCCGAGCGTTCACCAAAGGTGTCCCGGCGCACGCCCGTCAATACCCAGCCATCCTTGTCATGCTCGACGGTGGCAGCATGGGTCAGCGAGGCGATCCGGCCGTCTTCAGCGATGTGATACAGGCGCACGTCGCGCAGGATCAGGCGCGTGCCCTTGTCGCCAACCAGCTGCTCCTCGCCACTCTGCGCATTGAGGAAGGTATCGCCCTCGCGTGCCCACAGGCCCGAATAACGGCTGGTGGCGATATCCCGCCCCCACTTGGCACTGGACTTCAACGCATCGGCACGGTCCTGGCCCCAGGGGCCCAGGGTCTCGGCGCTGAGCACCATCACCGCGGTCAGCAGCGACAGCGCGATCGCCACTGAAACGCTCAGGCGCTTGCGCGACAGCCCCAGTGCACGCAGCGCGGTCAGCTCCGAGGTCGCCGCCAGCTGGCCCAGGCCCATCAGTGCGCCGATCACCGCGGCGGTGGGGAACATGGTGTAAGCGCGGCGTGGCACCGTATACAGCACCCAGGCGGCGGCATGGCCCAGGGTGTAGCCGTTCTTGCCGATGTCCTTGAACTCGCCGGAGAACGCCATCACCACGTCCAGACCGACCAGTACGGCCCAGGTCAGCAACACGGTGGTGAACACCGACCGGCCCAGGTACAGGTCGAAACGCATCGGGCGCAGCCTCATGCGCGGGCTCCCTTCGGGCGGCCCAGGCGGCCATCACGTGCATACATCCAGATGGCCAACGCCAGCAGCGGCAGGGTCAACCACCACAGGCCGAGCGCAGGGGGGATCTTGCCGTTGGCGATCCAGCCGCTGCCGATGAACATCAGGTTGGTGCCGACCATGTAGGCCATCAGCGCCAGCATCATGCGGCCGTAGCGCTGCTGGCGCGGCGAGCTGCGGCCCAGCGGCACGGTCAGCAGGGCGAACGCCAGCGCGATCAGCGGCGGGGCCAGGCGGCGGTGCAGCTGCGCCTGCGCCTGCGGACGCTCATCGCCGATCAGCTGCAGGGTCGGCATCAGTTCCGGGTCATCCTCGGTGCGGGTCTGCGCGCCATCGGGCAGGGCCACGTCATTGCGGGCGAAGGTCGCCAGGCGGTAGTCCAGCGCACCGGCCACCGGCCCTTCCACCTGGTGGCCGTCATCCAGCTCCAGGAAGCGCTGGCGGGTACCCTCGAAGAACATGCGACCGCCATTGGCCGACACCACCTCCAGGCGGTCATCCTTCTGGCGCTGCAGAAACACGTTGCCCAGCTGGGTGCCATCGGGCGAGATCGAGGACAGGTAGACCACGCCGCCATTGGGCAGCGGGGTGAAGCGGCCCGGCTCCAAGCCG
This sequence comes from Stenotrophomonas sp. GD03877, assembly GCF_029840555.1. NCBI lineage: Bacteria > Pseudomonadati > Pseudomonadota > Gammaproteobacteria > Lysobacterales > Lysobacteraceae > Stenotrophomonas > Stenotrophomonas sp. GD03877. The sequence goes on from NZ_JAOCCT010000029.1 coordinate 6,721, forward strand.
GCCATCAGCACGCTGCGGTTGGCCTCGATGATCATCTGCTCGGCCACCCGGCCGGCCCAGGGGCCCAGCCACAGCGAGCAGGTGCCGACCAGCACCACCACCGGCACCACCAGCATCAACAGCGGCCGCAGCAGGCGCTTGGGGCCCACGCCAATGGCGGTGATGACCGCCATTTCCGAATCGCGGTACAGGCGGGCGATGGCCAGCAGCAGGCCCAGCATCAGTGCCAGCGGCAGGATCAGCGGCAGGTAGGCGATGAACTGCAGGCCCAGCTGCGAGAACAGCAGCTTGGCCGGCAGCCGCCCGTCGGCGATGTTGCCGAGGATGTCCACCAGCACGCCGCCCACGCTGACCACCAGCAGGACGATCAGGGTAGCCAGGAAACTCTGGACGAAATCGCCCAGCAGGTATCGGTCGAGCTTCAGCATGGGGCGGTGGTTTAAACTCTGGGGTTCGTTCGCGGTGCCGCCCAGTCTACTGTCTGGGCGTAAACGGCCTGCGATTGTACGGACTCGCCAATGGAATCTGCTCAATGGCCCTCGAATTCACCCTGAACCACGTTGCTCCGGCCGCCGCCGCCGTTGATTGCCTGGTGGTCGGCGCCTATGCCGACCATACCCTGACCCCGGCCGCACAGGCCCTGGACGCCGCCAGCGGTGGCCGCCTGGCCGCCCTGGCCCAGCGCGGCGACCTGTCCGGCAAGACCGGCGCCACCACCCTGCTGCATGACCTGCCGGGCGTGACCGCCCCGCGCGTGCTGGTGGTCGGCCTGGGCGAAGTCGCCCGTTTCGGCGTGCCGCAGTACCTGAAGGCCGTCGGCGACGCCGTGCGCGCGCTGAAGGCCGGTGCTGCCCGCAGCGCACTGTTCACCCTGTCCGAAGTGGCCATCAAGGACCGCGACGCGGCCTGGGCGATCCGCCAGGCGGTGATCGCCGCCGATCACGCCGCCTACCGCTACACCGCCACCCTGGGCAAGAAGAAGGCCGACGACGCCGGCCTGGCCCAGCTGGCCATCGCCGGTGACGACGCGCAGGCCCTGGCCCAGGGCCAGGCCATCGCCGCCGGTGTCGAGTTCGCCCGCGAGCTGGGCAACCTGCCGCCGAACTACTGCACCCCGGCCTACCTGGCCGAGGTGGGCGTGAAGTTCGCCGGCGAGCATGACGGTGCCGAAGCCGAGATCCTCGACGAGCACCAGATGGAAGCGCTGGGCATGGGTTCGCTGCTGGCCGTGGCCCGTGGTTCGGCCAACCGCCCGCGCCTGGTGGTGCTGAAGTGGACCGGTGCTGGCGACGCCAAGCCCTATGTACTGGTCGGCAAGGGCATCACCTTCGATACCGGTGGCGTCAACCTGAAGACCCAGGGCGGCATCGAAGAAATGAAGTACGACATGTGCGGTGGCGCCAACGTCATCGGCACCTTCGTCGCTGCGGTCAAGGCCAAGCTGCCGCTGAACCTGGTGGTGGTGGTGCCGGCGGTGGAAAACGCCATCGACGGCAACGCCTACCGTCCGTCCGACGTGATCACCTCGATGTCGGGCAAGACCATCGAAGTGGGCAACACCGACGCCGAAGGCCGCCTGATCCTGTGCGACGCGCTGACTTACGCGCAGCGCTTCGAGCCGGCCGCGCTGGTCGACGTGGCCACCCTGACCGGTGCCTGCATGGTCGCCCTGGGCCACCAGACCGCCGGCCTGATGAGCAAGCACGACGACCTGGCCAACGAGCTGCTGGCCGCCGGCGAGCACGTGTTCGACCGCGCCTGGCGCCTGCCGCTGTGGGACGAGTACCAGCCGATGCTGGATTCGACCTTCGCCGACGTCTACAACATCGGCGGCCGCTGGGCCGGCGCGATCACCGCTGGCTGCTTCCTGTCGCGCTTCACCGAAGGCCAGCGCTGGGCCCACCTGGACATCGCCGGCGTGGCCAGCGATGAAGGCAAGCGTGGCATGGCCACCGGCCGCCCGGTCGGCCTGCTGAGCCAGTGGCTGCTGGACCAGGCCGCCCGCGCCTGATGCCGTACCCGACCCTGGCTGGCGCCCGCCGGCCGGGGCCTCGCCCGGCACCGCCGGAACCCTGCCTGACCCGGACCCTGCCATGCCCCGCGCCGACTTCTACCTGATCGCCAAGCCCCGTTTCCTGACCGAGCCGTTGCGCCTGGTCTGCGAACTGGCGCGCAAGGCCAACGACGCCGGGTTGTTCACCCTGGTACTGGCCCGCGACCAGGCCCAGGCCGAGGAGCTGGACGAGCTGCTGTGGGCGTTCGACAACGATGCCTACATCCCGCACCAGATCGCCGGCGAGGACATGGACGAGGAAGAGGCGCTGGTGCTGATCGCCGTACCCGGCACCGGGGCACCGGCGCGTCCGCTGGTGATCAACCTGCGTGATGAGCCCTGGCTGGGCGAGTGCGAGCGCGTGCTGGAAGTGGTTCCGGCCGACCCGGAAGCACGCGAACCGCTGCGCGAACGCTGGCGCCAGTACAAGGCCGCCGGTTACGACCTGAACAAGCACGACATGTAAGCGCGCCCCGGCCCCCTTGATGGGCCGCCGCCGCGCCCTGATCCTTCAACGATTACCTCCTGGTTCCCCCGCATGACCCAACTCGCCTCCAGCTACGACCCGAAGTCCTTCGAGACCGACCTCTACGAGGCCTGGGAGAAGGCCGGCCACTTCAAGCCGTCCGGCACGGGCGAGCCGTACACCATCCTGCTGCCGCCGCCGAACGTAACCGGCACCCTGCACATGGGCCACGCGTTCCAGCAGACCCTGATGGATGCGCTGGTGCGCTACCACCGCATGCGTGGCTACGACACGCTGTGGCAGGTCGGTACCGACCATGCCGGCATTGCCACCGAAATGGTGGTCAGCCGCAACCTGGCGCTGGAAGGCAAGGGCGAGACCCGCGATTCGCTGGGCCGCGAGGGCTTCATCGGCAAGGTCTGGGAGTGGAAGCAGCAGTCCGGCGACACCATCGAGCGCCAGATGCGCCGCCTCGGCACCTCCGCCGACTGGTCGCGCAGCACCTTCACCATGGACCCGCAGCCGTCGGCCGCCGTCAACGAAGCCTTCGTGCGCTGGTACGAGCAGGGCCTGATCTACCGTGGCCAGCGCCTGGTCAACTGGGACCCGGTGCTGAAGACCGCCATTTCCGACCTGGAAGTGGAGAGCGCCGAGGAAGACGGCTTCCTGTGGTCGATCGCCTACACGCTGGATGAAGGCCTGAGCTACGAGCACGTCGAGCGCGATGCCGACGGCGTGGAAACCCTGCGCGAAACCCGCGACTACCTGGTGGTCGCCACCACGCGCCCGGAAACCCTGCTGGGTGATACGGCGGTGATGGTGCATCCGGAAGACGAGCGCTATGCGCACCTGATCGGCAAGCAGGTGGTGCTGCCGTTGACCGGCCGCCGCGTGCCGGTGATCGCCGACGATTACGTGGACCGTGCGTTCGGCACCGGCGTGGTCAAGGTCACCCCGGCGCACGATTTCAACGACTATGAAGTGGGCGTGCGCCACAGCCTGCCGATGATCAACCTGTTCACCCCGGTGGCGGCGCTGAATGAAAACGCACCCGAACGCTTCCAGGGCCTGGACCGCTACGCCGCGCGCAAGGCCGTGCTGGCCGAGCTGGAAGACCTGGGCATCCTGGTCGAGACCAAGGCGCACAAGCTGCAGGTGCCGCGCGGTGATCGCACCGGCCAGGTGATCGAGCCGTACCTGACCGACCAGTGGTTCGTGAAGATGGACGACCTGGCCAAGCGTGGCCTGGAACTGGTCGAGGACGGAAGCATCGCCTTCGTTCCGCCGAACTGGATCAACACTTACCGCCACTGGATGAACAACATCCAGGACTGGTGCATCAGCCGCCAGCTGTGGTGGGGCCACCGCATTCCGGCGTGGTTCGACGCCGCCACCGGCAACTGCTACGTCGGTCGCAGCGAAGACGAAGTGCGCGCGAAGAACAACCTCGGCAGCGACGTGGTGCTGAACCAGGAAAGCGACGTGCTGGAGACCTGGTTCTCCTCGCAGCTGTGGCCATTCTCCACCCTGGGCTGGCCGAACGAACAGGCGATGGCCGAGCGCGGCTTCGACCGCTACCTGCCGTCGTCGGTGCTGATCACCGGCTTCGACATCATCTTCTTCTGGGTGGCGCGCATGATCATGGCCACCGACAACCTGGTCGGGAAGATCCCGTTCAAGGACGTCTACTTCACCGGCCTGATCCGCGACGGCCAGGGCCAGAAGATGTCCAAGAGCAAGGGCAACGTGCTCGACCCGCTGGACATCATCGACGGCATCACCATCGACGACCTGGTCGCCAAGCGTACCGGCGGCCTGATGCAGCCGAAGATGGTGGAGAAGATCGAAAAGGCCACCCGCAAGGAATTCCCGGACGGCATTGCTGCCCACGGTGCCGATGCGCTGCGCTTCACCATCGCCGCGCTGGCCACCCACGGCCGCGACATCAAGTTCGACATGAACCGCGCCGAGGGCTACAAGAACTTCTGCAACAAGCTGTGGAATGCCAGCCGCTTCGCGCTGATGAACACTGAAGGTGCCGCGTTCACCGGCGTGCCCAAGCCGCGCACCGATGCCGAGCGCTGGATCCTCGCGCGCCTAGCCGCCACTACTGCCGAAGCGCAGGGCCATTTCGCCGCCTACCGCTTCGATCTGCTGGCACAGTGCCTGTACGAGTTCGCCTGGAACGCGTTCTGCGACTGGTTCCTGGAACTGAGCAAGCCGGCCCTGAACGGTGCCGACGGCGCCGATGCCGAAAGCACCCGCCACACCCTGCTGTACGTGCTGGAAGCGCTGCTGCGCCTGCTGCACCCGCTCACGCCGTTCATCACCGAACAGCTGTGGCAGCAGCTGGCCCCGCGCCTGGGCCTGGCCGAAACCACGCTGTCGCTGCGCCCGTATCCGACCGCGGCCGAGTTCGAGGGCGATTTCGCCCAGGCCGAGGCCGACGTGGAATGGCTGAAGGCGGTGATCAGTGCCGTGCGCCGCGTGCGCAGCGAATTGAACGTCGCCCCGTCCAAGCTGGTGCCGCTGCGCCTGCAGGCCGGCCTGGAACAGGACCGCGTGCGCATCGAACGCTTCAGCGCTTCGCTGTCGTTCCTGCTGAAGCTGGACAGCATCCAGTGGCTGGCCGAAGGCGAAAGCGCACCGCCGGCTGCCGCTGCGATCGTGGGCGAGCTGAAGCTGCTGGTGCCGCTGGAAGGCCTGGTCGATCTCGACGCCGAGCGCGTGCGCCTGGACAAGGAAATCGCCCGCGTCGAAGCCGAAAAGGAAAAGAGCGAGACCAAGCTGGCCAGGTTCACCGACAAGGTGCCACCGGCGGTGGTCGAGCAGGAACGCGTGCGCCTGGTCGACTGGAACACCCAGCTGGCCGGCCTGCGCGAGCAGCGCGCGAAGCTGTAAGCGCCGCGCTCTGGTGCGTGCCAGCCAAGGTTGGCACCTACCACGGCGGGAGAGGTTGGCATCTACCGATGCGGAATCGGAAACGCCGGGCAATGCCTGGCGTTTCCATTTTCCCGACATGGCATCATCGCCCGATGCCTCTTTCCATTTTCCTGCTGGTCCTCGCGGCTGCGGCCCTGCACGCCAGCTGGAATGCGATCGTCAAGCGCGGACCAGACAAATTCCTCGGTACCGTGCTGGTCACCGGCAGCGCGGCGCTGCTGTCCGCCGCCGCCCTGCCCTTCCTGCCCTTCCCCGGCGCGCACAGCTGGCCGTGGCTGGCCGCTTCGGTGCTGCTGCAGGTGACCTATTACGGGCTGGTCGCACGCTGTTACCAGCAGGTCGACATGAGCCTGGCCTACCCGCTGATGCGTGGCAGCGCGCCGATCTTGGTTGCGCTGGCCGGCACCCTGCTGGGCGAACCATTGGCACCTGCCGCGTGGCTGGGCGTGGTGCTGGTGAGCACCGGCATCCTGTGCATGGCACTGGGTGCACGTGGCGGCCAACTGCGCCTGCCACTGCTGACCGCGGCGATGATCGCCACCTACACCCTGGTCGATGCACAGGGTGCACGCCAGTCCGGCAGTGCGCTCAGCTACACGCTGTGGCTGTTCCTGCTGTCGGGCATTCCCCTGCCGTTGTGGGCGCTGTACACCCGGCGCGGCGCGGTGCTGGCCTATGCGCGGCAGCATTGGCCTCTCGGTCTGGCCGGTGGTGTCGGCACCACGGCGTCCTATGCGATGGCGTTGTGGGCGATGACCCAGGCGCCGGTGGCGATGGTCTCCGCGCTGCGTGAGTCTTCGATCCTGTTCGCGCTGCTGATCTCGGTGTTCCTGCTGCGCGAGCGCATTCCGCGTGCGCGCTGGCTGGCGGCGGCGCTCATCGTAGGCGGTGTATTGGCACTGCGGTTGGCGTGAGCAATGCGTGCCAACCAAGGTTGGCACCTACCACGGCAGGTGATGTGTCGATGACAGCGGAGATCCATCGGTAGTGCCGGCCGCTGGCCGCCAACCCTTCCCGGTTACAGCGGCGGCATCGCCTGCAGGTCGCCGTCGACCAGTTCGATCGCCATCACCACCGCGTCCTCGCGGCCCTGTGCGGCCGGGTAGTAACGCGGGCGGCGGCCGATCTCGTTGAAGCCTTCGCTGTGGTACAGCGCCAGCGCCGGCGCGTTGGACGGACGCACTTCCAGGAACACCCGCTGCGCGCCACGGTCGCCGGCCAGCTGCACCAGCGCCCGCAGCAGTTGCCGCCCGAGGCCACGCGACTGCGTGAACGGATCGATGCAGATGTTCAGCACATGGGCCTCGTCGGCGGCGATGCTGAGCACGCCGTAGCCGATCAGCTGGCCATCGCGCTCCATCGCCAGGCCGGGATAACCGGCACGCAGGCAGTCAACGAAGATGCCGCGGGTCCAGGGAAACGGATAGCCGCGTACTTCAATCGCCATCACCGCGTTGAGGTCGCTCTCGCGCAGCGCACGCAGGCTGACCGGACCGGGCTGGCTGACCGCACTCATGGCGTGCCCCGCTTGCGCAGGGTGCGCAGCTGCGGCCACAGCGCGCGCTTGGCGGCCGGGTCCTGGCGCAACTGGTCCAGCGGCCAGCTGTCCATCAGCGCCTGCGTGGCCGGATCGTTGGGGTTGCAGCCGGACGCGCGCAGCAAGGCGATCTGCAGGCGATCCGGCAGCCGCACCACCGGCTGCCGGGCATTGCCGCCGGGCAGCGGGCGGGCAGCGGCGGGCGCGGTGTCCGGTGCGCTGACCGGGGTCTCGCGACGCGGGGGTGCCGGACGCTCCTGGCGGGAAACCGGTGTGGCCGCAGCCAGAGGCTCACTCGCGGGTGCGGTGGATGCCCGCGCCTGCTCCGCCGCTGGCGCGGCAGCCGTCTCGGCTTCGGCCACGCTCAGCTGCAGCGCGGCATCCAGTTCCGCGGCCAACTGGCCGTCGTGGTAGACGGTGTAGCCCATGGCCTGCAGCCAGGCCTGCTGGGCCGGTGACCACAGCACGGGCAGATCCTGGCTCACGCGGCCTCGGGCTTCTTGCGCAGGCGCTGCACGGCCCACATCACCGGGCCGGACAAGGCGTACAGGATGCCCACCGCGAACAGCACGCGCGGCAGATCGATGACCGCGATGGCGATGGCCACCGGTACCAGTGCCAGCACCAGGAACGGCACGCGGTCCGAACGGGTGCCCTTGGCAGCGCCGCCCTTGAAGCTCCAGAAGCGGATGCGGCTGACCATCAGCAGCGCCGCGATGATCGTCACCGCCAGCGCCACGTAGCGCAGCTGGTTGCCGTCCCAGCCCAGGTTGCCATCGGCGAACGCCCAGACGAAGGACATCATCAGGCCGGCCGCGGCCGGGCTGGCCAGGCCGACGAACCAGCGCTTGTCGACCACCGCCACCTGGGTGTTGAAGCGGGCCAGGCGCAGCGCCGCGCAGGCGGCATACAGGAAGGCCACGGCCCAGCCGACGCGGCCGAGCAGCGGGTCATCGAACTTCAGCCACGACAGCGACCAGTGGTACATCACCAGTGCCGGGGCCATGCCGAAGCTGACCAGATCGGCCAGCGAGTCGTACTGCACGCCGAATTCGCTGCTGGTACCGGTCAGGCGCGCCACGCGCCCATCCAGGCCATCCATCACCGCTGCCACGAACACGGCGATGCTGGCGTTGACGAAGTCCCCGTTGGCCGCGGCGATGATCGCGTAGAAGCCGGCAAACAGGCCGGCGGTGGTGAACAGGTTGGGCAGCAGGTAAATCGTGCGCGAACGCGGCGGCGGTGTGATCGGGTCCATGGAATCCAGTTTAATCGACTTGCCAGTGCTCGGCGCCAATGCTGCAATCGGCGTTCTACGCCCATTCCGTGGAGTTTGCCATGCGTGCCCTGTCCTGCCTTGGATGCCTGCTGCTGTTGGCCAGTGCCAACGTCGTGGCCGGCCCGGTCTATAAATGGAAGGACGCCAATGGCGTGACCCAGTATTCGGAGACCCCTCCGGCGGGCAGGAAATTCGAGACCCGTGCGCAGGCGCGCAGCCCACAGGCTGCGGCCAGCGCCGAGACCCCCGCCGCACCGGTGCCTGAGCAGTGCAGCACGGCCCGGGCCAACCTGGCCCTGCTGGACGGTGGCGGCCAGGTGATGCAGGACACCGATGGCGATGGCAAGGCCGATACCCCGTTGGCTCCGGAGCAGCGCAGTGCGCAGAAGGGATTGGCTGAAGCCGCCATCAAGGCTTACTGCCCGGCGGAGTGAGGGTATCGGCAGGGCTTGCAGCCCTGCACCTGCTTCAAGCAACGGCAACGTCAAACGCCAAAGCGGCTTCCTGAGGGATGGCGGGGCACTGTGGGTTTACGGCGTCTCCCGCAACCGGGCCCACCCCGCCATCCCCCAGTAAACTCGCCTTTGCCGTCGCTTCGGAAGTTGCAGTTGACGTTGCTTGAGGCGGGTGCAGGGCGCAGCCCTGCCGATACCCCTCCCCCCGGCCGGGCTGGCAGAATAGGCGTCTCTGCCGTTATCCGAAGCCGACGATGCGCCTCTCCCAGTTCCACCTGCACACCACCAAGGAAACCCCCAGCGACGCCGAGCTCACCAGCCACCGGCTGATGCTGCGCGCGGGCATGATCCGCAAGCTGGCATCGGGCCTGTACACCTGGTCGCCGCTGGGCCTGCGCGTGCTGCGCAAGGTCGAGCGCATCGTGCGCGAGGAAATGGACCGCGCCGGTGCCGTGGAATTCCAGATCCCGACCATCCAGCCGAAGGAACTGTGGGAGCAGACCGGGCGCTGGCAGAAGTTCGGCCCGCAGCTGCTGAAGATCAAGGACCGCAAGGACCAGGTGTTCTGCTACAGCCCGACCGCCGAAGAAGCCGCCTGCGACTTCGCTCGCGCTGAGCTATCCAGCTACAAGCAGCTGCCGGTGAACTTCTACCAGGTGCAGACCAAGTTCCGCGACGAGATCCGTCCGCGCTTCGGCGTGATGCGTTCGCGCGAGTTCCTGATGAAGGACGCCTATTCGTTCCACCTGCACGATGAGTGCCTGGTGCGCGAGTACGAGAACATGAAGTCCGCCTACAGCCGCATCTTCACCCGCCTCGGCCTGGATTTCCGCATGGTGCAGGCCGACTCCGGTGCGATCGGCGGTGATGCGTCGCAGGAATTCCACGTGATCGCCGATTCCGGCGAGGACGCGCTGGTGTTCTCCACCGGTTCGGACTACGCGGCCAACATGGAAGCGGCGATTGCCGCCGATCCGGCACCGCGTGCCGCCGCCAGCGAAGCCATGCGCAAGGTCGACACCCCCACCCAGAAGACCTGCGAGGACGTCGCGGCCCTGCTCGGCATCGCCCTGCAGCGCACGGTGAAGTCGGTGGCGCTGATCGCTGGCGAAGGCAAGGCACAGCAGTTCGTGCTGGTACTGGTGCGCGGTGACCATGAAGTCAACGAGATCAAGCTGGCCAAGGTTGCCGGCCTGGACGAGCAGCGCTTCGCCAGCGAGGCGGAGATCGCCGAGCACCTGGGCAGCGTGCCGGGCTTCCTTGGCCCGGTCGCCCCGGCCAAGCCCATCCGCGTGGTCGCCGATCGCGAAGTGGCGGCGATGTCGGACTTCGTCGTCGGCGCCAACGAAACCGGCTTCCACCTGGCCGGCGTCAACTGGGGCCGCGACCTGCCGGAACCGGAAGTGGCGGACATCCGCAACGTGCGTGCCGGTGACCGCGCACTGGACGGTGGCGAACTGAAGATCGCCCGTGGCATCGAAGTCGGCCACGTGTTCCAGCTCGGTCGCAAGTACGCCGAAGCGCTGGATGCCACCGTGCTGGATGAAAACGGCAAGGCGGCGGTGATGGCGATGGGCTGCTATGGCATCGGCATCTCGCGCGTGGTGGCTGCCGCGATCGAACAGAACCATGACGATGCCGGCATCATCTGGCCGGACGCGATGGCGCCGTGGCAGGTGGTGGTGTGCGTGATCAACCCGAAGGGCGACGCTGCCGTCGCCGATGCAGCGTCCAACCTGCTGCAGGAACTTCGCGACGCCGGCCTCGATGCCGCGCTGGACGACCGTGGCCTGCGCCCGGGCGCGATGTTCGCCGACATGGAACTGATCGGCATCCCGCACCGCGTGGTGGTCAGCGAACGTGGCCTGGCCGCCGGTACCTACGAGTACCGCTCGCGCCGCGCCAGCGAAGCCGAGAACCTGGACAAGGCCACCCTGCTGCAGCGTCTGCAGGACTGATCAGGAAAAGACCGGGGCATGCCCCGGTCTTTTTCTAGCTGACGCCCATTTGAGCAATATTGCAGCGGACATAATCCGGTCAAAATAGACGCAATGCAGCCGGGATGCTGCCAGGCCATGACCCGCCTGCATTTGTGCTGGGATTAATTCATCTTTATTCTGTCCCGCGACGCCATGGACTGGCTCGTCCCGTCCACTTATTAGTTTCCGGAGTAACCGTAAATGAGCATTGACCTGACCGGCCTGTCGGCACGCGAGCTGGGCGCCCTGATCCGTACCGCCAAGAAGCAGCAGACCATCGTCGCCAAGCGCCGGCCGATCACCAAGGTCCGGGCCCAGCTGACCAAGCTGGCCAAGACCGAGGGTTACACCATCGAAGAACTGTTCGGCAGCGCCCCGGCCACGCGTGCCCGCAAGGCCGCTCCGGCCGCCAAGGCCCCGTCGAAGACCGCCGGCCGCAAGCTGGGCAAGGTTGCCCCGAAGTACCGCAACCCGGCCAACCCCAAGGAAACCTGGACCGGCCGTGGCAAGCAGCCGCGCTGGATGGCCGAGCTGACCGCCAAGGGCAACAAGAAGCCGGAAGATTTCCTGATCAAGAAGGCCTGAGGCCGGATTGGAATGCGATGAAAAACGCCGGCGAAAGCCGGCGTTTTTCATTCTTCGGTGGACCGAGGTCCACACCCACAGCAAGCAGCCCTCCCGGCGTGTGGACCAACGGTCCACACTCACCGACATCATTACAGGGTTTTGCGAGCGGGCATCAGCAGGTTGCCGAACAGCAGGCCGGCGACCAGGGCCATCACCACGTTGAGCACGGTGAGGAACACGCTCTGGCCGGCACCCACGTCCTGCTGCTGGACCAGGGTCAGCACGCCGCGCAGGCTGGTGCTGCCTGGCACCATCATGATGATGCCAGGCAGGCGGATGATCGCACCCGGGCGGCCAACGAGACGGCCGAACAGATTGCCACCGGCGGTCAGCAGCATCGCCGACAGGAAGATGCCGGCCGGCGCGCCCCAGGCGTGGCCACCGAACTTGGAGATCGCATAGCCGGCCACCGAGGCGGCGATCACCCACGGGTAATCGCGGCGGTTGGCCTTGAACAGCATCGCGAAGGCGAACGCCGCGGTCAGCAGCGAGCCCCACTCCACCCAGGGCCCCTGCGGCCGCGCCGCGCGGATCACCGGGTCGAGGCCGAGCACGTCGGCCAAGGTCACCGCGATCATCGCGCCCACACTGAGTTTCATGATGGTGGTCAGCGCACCGGCGAAGCGCGCGGTCCCCGACACCCAGTGCTGGCTGGCCAGTTCATTGACCGCATTGGTCAGCGACATGCCCGGCAGCAGCACCACCAGCGAGGCGATGATCACGGTGTTGAGGTTGAGCGCGCCGATGAAGGACGCGACCAGCGTGGCGACCAGGCCGGCCAGCAGCGCGGCCAGTGCCTCGGCGGCTTCGCGGGTGGCCGGGCGACGGTCGGTGACCATGCCGAGCAGGCCGATCATCAGGCCGATGACACCGGCGGTGGCGATGTCCAGCCACGGCAGCTTCCACATGCCGGCCACGCCGGCCGCGCCGAGGGTGAACGAAAGGATGGTGCGCAGCTTGCCGCGCCGGCCCGGATCCTTGTCCAGCTGGCGCAATGCGGTGTGGCCCTGGGCGATGCTCATCCGCCCATTGGCCACTTCCTCGGCGATATGGTCGGCGACGCTGAGCTTGTGCAGGTCGTTCTCGCCGGGCGCCAAGCGGATCACGCGGGTGATGTCACTGGAGCCGATCGCCTGCGCCGGGTCGCTGAAGCTGAGGATGATACCGGTGGGATTCGACCACGGTTCACAATCCAGATCGAGCTGGCGGGCCAGTGCCACCACCGCTGTTTCCAGGCGCTGGGCCGTTGTGCCATAGCTGTGCAGGCGTCCGGCGATCTCGGAAACGAAGGCCACGCGCTGTGCGTAGCTGGCCTGGGGCGTGGGGATCGTGTGAGCGTCTGCGGACATGCGCCGTAGTATTACCTAGGCTGGGCCTTACCGGAGAAATTCATCCGAGTTCGACGCGAAGCCCAATACAGAACGGTTATGCTGCGACCCGAATGGCCCAAGTGACCCCGAACCACGCCCCCCAGCTCGAACAGGATGCCCATGACCCGGGCGTGATCCGCCTGTCCGGCACCTGGACCTTGAAGACCGCGCTGGCTGCGGCCGAAGTCCTGCGCGGCGTTCCCGACACGCTGACCGGCATCGATGCCACCGCCATCGAGAAAATGGATTCGGCCGGCGTGCTGCAGGTGCTGCGCGTAGCCCATCGCGCCGACCTCGGCGAGGACGCACTGAAGTTCCGCCCGGATCACCAGGCGCTGGTGTGCACCATCGAGGAAGTGGCCGACGACCGGCCCAAGCCCAAGCGCGACTTCGGCGTGCTGGCGGCGCTGGAACGGCTGGGTGTCAGCGTCCATGCCACCGGCCACAACATCAAGGCGCTGTGCAGTTTCCTCGGCGAGAACCTGGTCAAGGGAGCTCGCCTGGTCAAGGAACCCCGTCGCTTCCGCCTGACCGCCACCGTGCACCAGATGGAGCAGGTCGGGCTGGACGCGGTACCGCTGGTGGCGCTGCTGTCCTACCTGGTGGGCGCGGTGATCGCCTTCCTCGGCTCGACCATCCTTCGCGACTTCGGCGCCGAGATCTACGTGGTCGAGCTGGTCAACATCGCCTTCCTGCGCGAGTTCGCGGTGCTGCTGACCGCCATCGTGCTGGCCGGCCGCACCGCCAGCGCCTTCACCGCACAGATCGGTGCGATGAAAGCGCGCGAGGAAATCGATGCGATGCGCACCCTGGGCCTGGATCCGATCGACCTGCTGGTGCTGCCACGGCTGCTGGCGCTGCTGGTCACCCTGCCGCTGCTGACCTTCATTGCGATGGTCGCCGGCCTGGCCGGCGGCATCACCGTCGGTGCGTTCGACCTCGACATCCCGCCGCAGATGTACATCGCGCGCATGCACGAGACGATGGAAGTGCGGCACATGCTGGTCGGCCTGTCGAAGGCGCCGGTGTTCGCGCTGGTGATCGGCCTGATCGGCTGCCTGGAAGGCCTGAAGGTGGAAGGCACGGCGCAGTCGGTGGGCGAACGCACCACCTCCAGCGTGGTGCAGACCATCTCGCTGGTGATCATCATCGACGCCTTCGCGGCGTTGTGGTTCATGCACATGGACTGGTGACATGAGCACGCATCCGACGCCCGACGACATTCCCATGCAGGACGACGATGGCCACGACCTGGCCATCCGCGTGCGCGGGCTGGTCAACCGCTTCGGCAGCCAGACCGTGCACGAGGACCTGGACCTGGACGTGCGCCGCGGCGAAATTCTCGGCGTGGTGGGTGGTTCGGGTACCGGCAAGTCGGTACTGATGCGCTCGATCCTCGGCCTGCGCACGCCCGACGAAGGCCGGATCGAGGTGCTGGGCCGCGACGCGCGTGCCGACGATGCCGAGAGCCGCCTGCACATCGAGCGCAACACCGGCGTGCTGTTCCAGGACGGTGCGTTGTTCTCGTCGCTGACCGTAGGCGAGAACGTGCAGGTACCGTTGAAGGAGCACCACCGCGAACTGCCCGAGCGCTGGCACTACGAACTGGCGCTGCTGAAGGTGAAGCTGGCCGGCCTGCCCGCCGATGCGATCAACAAACTGCCCTCGCAGCTGTCCGGCGGCATGCGCAAGCGCGCCGGCCTGGCCCGCGCGTTGGCACTGGACCCGCCGCTGCTGTTCCTGGATGAACCGACCGCCGGACTCGACCCGATCGGCGCGGCCGCCTTCGACCGACTGATCAAGACCCTGCAGGAAGCACTGGGGTTGACCGTGTTCCTGATCACCCACGACCTGGACACGCTGTATGCGATCTGCGACCGGGTGGCGGTGATCGCCGACCGCAAAGTGGTGGCCAACGCGCCACTGCCGGACATCGAGAAACTGGATCATCCGTGGATCCAGGAATACTTCCACGGACCGCGTGCGCGTGCCGCGCGCGGCGAACAGATCGAGAGTGCCTGAGCCATGGAAACCAAAGCCAACTACGTGCTGATCGGCGCGTTCACCCTGATCACCGGCCTGGCCCTGCTGGCCTTCGGCCTGTGGGCGGCCAAGTACTCCTCCGACCGTACCTGGCAGGAATACCGCGTGGTGTTCCGCGAGGCAGTAACCGGCCTGTCGGTGGGCAGCCCGGTGCAGTACAACGGCATCGCGGTGGGTTCGATCATCGAACTGAACCTGGTTCCGGACGACCCGCGCCAGGTGGTCGCACGCATCCGCCTGAACTCGACCACCCCGGTCAAGACCGATACCCGTGCAAAGCTGGCGATCACCAGCCTGACCGGCCCGTCGATCATCCAGCTCAGCGGTGGTACGCCGCAGTCGCCGGCACTGACCACGGTCAACAAGGATCCGGCGCCGATCATTCCAACCACGCCGTCGGCGCTGCAGAACATCACTGACGTTGCCAACCGCATCGTCGAGCGCATGGACCAGATCCTCAGCGACCGCAACGTGGCCTCGATCAACGCGACGCTGGCCAACCTGGAAACGATCAGCGGCGGCCTGGCCGACCGCGACCAGGGCACGCAGGCGCTGCTGCTCAGCGCGCGCGATGCCGCCCGCAGCCTGGACACCACGCTGAAGACCACCAATGGCACCATCGAGCGCCTGGACAAGAACCTGGTGCAGCAGCTGCCGGGCATCATCGACAAGCTCGACGCCACCCTGGCCAAGCTTGATTCGGCCGCTGGCAACGCCGACTCGATCCTTGGCGAGAACCGTGCCGCGATCAACAGCTTCGCCAACGATGGCCTCGGCCAGCTCGGCCCGACGCTGACCGAACTGCGCGGCCTGATCCGCGATCTGCGCCGGGTCAGCGACCGCCTCGAGAACAACCCCGCGCGCTACCTGCTGGGCCGCGACGCACCGAAGGAGTTCGAACCCAAATGAGCCCGACCGCCCTTCCGCGCCTGCTGCTGGCCGCTTCGATGGTCACCCTGCTGGGCGGCTGCTCCATCCTTGGCAGCAGCGAGAAAACCGCAGTGACGCTGTACTCGCCGTCCGTGCAGGTGAAGGCCGACCCGGCGTGGCCACAGGTGGGCTGGCAGCTGGTGCTGGCCAAGCCCAGCGCCGCGCGCATGGTCGACAGCCCGCGTATCAACGTGCGGCCGACGCCGTCGCAGATGGAGATCTACAAGGGGGCCAGCTGGGCACAGCCGGCCACCGACATGATCGAGGACACCCTGCTGCGTGGCTTTGAGGACTCCGGCCGCATCCGTGGCGTGGCGCGCAGCAGTGCCGGCATCCGTGCCGACTACAAGCTGTCCACCGACGTGCGCCGCTTTGAATCGGACTACCTGGGCCAGGCCACGCCGACCGTGGTGATCGAGGTCAACGCCAAGCTGATCCATGTGGCCGACCAGCGCGTGGTCGCCGACCGTACCTTCCGCCAGGCGCAGCCGGTCGGCAGTACCGACGTGCCGGCGGTTGCCGCTGCGTTCGAGCGCGGCCTGCAGCAGCTGGCACAGGAGATGGTGGGCTGGACGCTGACAAGCGGACAGGCCGACCAGCCGACCGTCGCGCGCTGACCGTCAGCGTGGCGTAATCCAGCGGAACGTCAGGTTGATCCGTTCGCCCTGCACCCGTGCCATCTTCGGCAGCGCGTGCTGGTAGAACCGCTGTGTCTGCCCCGCCATCACCAGCAGATCGCCATGGCCGAGCAGGTACTCGGCCTTCCGCGCCGGGTCATCGCGCCGGCGCAGCAGGAAGCGGCGCGCCGCGCCCAGGCTCAGCGAAGCAATCACCGGGGTCGGCCCCAGCTCTGGCTCGTCATCGCTGTGCCAGCCCATGTAGTCGCCACCGCCGCGATAGCGGTTCAGCAGCACGCTGTTGAAGCGGCCGATGCCCTCCGCCTGCAGGCGCCCGCGCATGGCCTGCAACGCGGGTGGCCAGGGGTGCGGCACGAATTCAGCCCCGGAATAGCGGTAGCGCGCCTGCGGATCGCCGATCCAGCAGCTCAGCCGCGGCGAATCCACCCAGTTGCCGAACATGCGGATGCGATGGACCTCCCAAGGCACATCAGCCTGCAGCACGGACATCAGCGCGTCCGCGTCGGCCGGGGCCAGCCAACCCCGCAGGTGCTGGACGTCAGCATCAGGAAGATCGTCGGGGAACAGCATCGCGTGCCTTCCGGAAAGGGGCGGCCTGCAGCCGCCCCGGGACATCAAGCGCGCTGGAACGCAACGCCGGTCTTTTCCTTCAACTCGTCATCGCTGACACCGGGTGCGGCTTCCACCAGCAGCAACCCCTTGTCGGTGACATCGAACACGGCCAGGTCGGTGATGATGCGGTCGACCACGCCGACACCGGTCAACGGCAGCGTGCATTCGGTCAGGATCTTGTGCTCGCCGTTCTTGGCGGTGTGCTCCATCAGCACCACCACGCGCTGCACGCCGGCCACCAGGTCCATCGCACCGCCCATGCCCTTGACCATCTTGCCGGGCACCATCCAGTTGGCCAGGTCACCCTTGTCGGTGACCTGCATAGCGCCGAGGATAGCCAGGTTCACATGGCCACCGCGGATCATCGCGAAGCTGTCGTGGCTGCCGAAATAGCTGGCACCGGCACGCGCGGTGACGGTCTGCTTGCCGGCATTGATCAGGTCGGCGTCCACTTCGGCATCGGTCGGGAACGGACCGATGCCGAGCAGGCCGTTTTCCGACTGCAGCCACACGTCCACCCCTTCGGGGATGTGGTTGGCAACCAGGGTCGGCAGGCCGATGCCCAGGTTCACGTACGCACCATCGGTCAGTTCGCGGGCGGCACGTGCCGCCATCTCATCGCGGGTCCACGCCATGTCAGTTGCCCTCCGCGCGGATGGTGCGCTGTTCGATACGCTTTTCAGGATGCGGGTTGTGCACGATGCGGTGTACGTAGATGCCCGGCAGGTGCACCTGGTCCGGATCAATCGCGCCGACCGGCACCACCTCCTCCACTTCCACGATGCAGACCTTGCCGGCCATCGCGCAAGCCGGATTGAAGTTGCGCGCGGTCTTGCGGAACACCAGGTTGCCCGCTTCGTCGGCCTTCCACGCCTTGACCAGCGCCACGTCGGCGCGCAGAGCGGTTTCCATCACGTAGTGCTTGCCGTCGAACTCGCGGGTTTCCTTTCCTTCAGCCACCACGGTGCCATAGCCGGTGGCGGTGAAGAACGCCGGAATGCCTGCACCGCCGGCACGCAGGCGCTCGGCCAGGGTGCCCTGCGGGTTGAATTCCAGCTCGAGCTCGCCGGCCAAGAACTGGCGCTCGAATTCCTTGTTCTCGCCCACATAGGACGAAATCATCTTCCTGATCTGCCGGGTTTCCAGCAGCTGGCCCAGGCCGAAACCATCAACGCCGGCATTGTTGGAGATCACGGTCAGGCCCTTGGCGCCGCTGTCGCGCAGCGCGGCGATCAGTGCCTCGGGAATGCCACACAGGCCGAAGCCGCCCACGGCCAGCGTCTGGCCATCGGCGACCACCCCTTGCAGGGCCTCCGCCGCACTGGCGAAGCGCTTGCTGCGCTTGCCGGTGGAAGTCGATTGCTGCATTGCTGTACTACCCTGCACGTTGAGGATGACCGCATTCTAGCTGGAGGGCGGCGAAGGGCCTGGATGCGCCGCAGCATTGCACGGGCATCGCACAGGGTTCCGTAGAATGCCGGGTTCCCCTGCCAATGGCCGGCCCCGTGCCCGCCCCACCCTCGTTGATGGCCCATACCTACACCGAAGAAGACCTGCTCCGCTGGATGAAAGGCCGGACGCTGGAAATGAGCGACCATGGCCTGTCGGAAGTCCACAACATGCGTCTGTTCGGTGACATTCTGGTCGCTGAGGTAAAGATCCCGGCCAAGTACTCCTACCGGGTGGAGATCGACCTGGCCGCCAGCCTTCGCCATCCGCGCAGCCTGCTGCGCAACCGGTGTTCCTGCCTGCTCGGCCACGACTGCATGCACGTGGCGGCTGTGCTGGCGCAGATGCTGCAGCAGATCGACCATACGCCCCCCATGCCCGACGACAGCAGCACGCTGCCAACGCTGCTGATCCGTTCGATGACGCCCGTCCTGCGCCTGCACACGGTCGAGTTCCGTCCGCCGTGGCTCGGCCCCCGCGACCCGTCGCAATGGGCCGATATCGCGACCGTGGCCTTCGAATACGACGAACACGTGCGGTTCCTGGATGATCCGAGCCTGTTCGCACACGATCCGGGGGGCCAGCTCGCCCTGCTGCCCCGCGACCTGGTTGAGGAGTCACGGCGCGAGGCCGAGCTGCGCACGGTGGGACTGCATCGCGACGTGGAACCACGGGCGCCATTGGACGGCGCAGGCCCGCAGTTCCAGCTGCGCACCCATGACTGGACACGGTTCCTGCTGGACGACGTGCCGCGCCTGGAAGCCCTGGGCTGGAAGGTGGAGACGGACGACGATTTCCGCCATCGCATCACCCGGGTGGATGAGATCGGTCTGGACATCCAAGCCGACCCGGCGGATGCGGGCTGGTTCAACCTGGGCCTGGACATCCAGGTGGAAGGCCGCAACGTGTCGATGGTTCCGCTGCTGCAGCAGGTGCTGCAGTCCGATCCCCGCTGGATGCGTGGCCAGCTGGACGCCATCGGCGATGACGAGAACATCCTGTTGATGGCAGGCGACAGCACCCGCCTGGCACTGCGGGCCGCTCGATTGAAACCGATCATGGCGCTGTTGGCGGACCTGTTCGCCCAGCGTGGCGCGCCGCTGCGCTTGTCAGCGCTTGACCGTGGCCGCCTGCAGGCGCTGCGGGATACGGCGCGCCTGCAGTTCCGGGGGCGCAAGGACACCCAGGCGCTGGTGCAGCGCCTGATGCAGGCACCCGCACTGGGTGAAGTGCCGCCACCGGCGGGACTGGTGGCGACGCTGCGTCCCTATCAGCGTGAAGGCCTGTCGTGGCTGCAGTACCTGCGCCAGCAGGGTCTGGGCGGCGTGCTGGCCGATGACATGGGGCTGGGCAAGACCCTGCAGACGCTGGCGCATCTGCTGGTCGAAAAGGAAAGTGGCCGCCTGGACCAGCCGGCGCTGCTGGTGGTGCCGACCTCGCTGCTGCACAACTGGCAGAGCGAAGCCGCACGCTTCACCCCTGGCCTGCGGGTGCTGACCCTGCACGGACCGACGCGCGAAGCACTGTTCGAGGCGATTCCCGAGCATGATCTTGTGCTGACCACGTATCCCCTGCTGTGGCGCGACGAGCAGGCGCTGCAGGCACATGCCTACCATCTGCTGATTCTGGATGAAGCCCAGCAGGTGAAGAATCCGAAGTCACGCGCGGCCATCACCCTGCGCACGCTGCAGGCCCGCCATCGCCTGTGCCTGACCGGCACGCCACTGGAGAACCATCTGGGCGAGCTGTGGACGCAGTTCGACTTCCTGCTGCCCGGCCTGCTCGGCAGCGAGAAGCAGTTCAACCAGCATTGGCGCCATCCGATCGAACGTGGCAGCGACCACCGTCGCGCCACGTTGCTGGCGCAGCGCCTGCGTCCCTTCATCCTGCGCCGGCGCAAGGACCAGGTCGCGTCAGAGCTTCCGCCCAAGACCCTCATTACCCGCGCGGTGGACATGGAGGGCGGCCAGCGTGATCTCTATGAAACCGTGCGTGCAGCGATGGAAAAGCAGGTGCGCGAGGCCATCAGCGGCAGCGGGCTGGCGCGCAGCCATATCGTGGTGCTGGATGCCCTGCTGAAGCTGCGCCAGGTCTGCTGCGATCCGCGCCTGCTGCCGGGCGACGCCCCGGCACGCAATGCCGGCTCGGCCAAGCTGGAGCTGCTGCGCGACATGCTGCCGTCGATGGTCGAGGAAGGCCGGCGGGTCCTGGTGTTCTCGCAGTTCACCGGCATGCTGGCACTGATCGCGCAGGCGCTGGAGGAGCTCGGGCTGGCCTATGTGACCCTGACCGGCGACACCCAGGACCGGGCTACGCCGGTGCAGCGCTTCATGCAGGGCGAGGTGCCGGTGTTCCTGATCAGCCTGAAGGCAGGTGGCGTCGGGTTGAACCTGACCGCCGCCGACACCGTCATCCACTTCGACCCCTGGTGGAACCCGGCGGCCGAAAACCAGGCCAGTGACCGCGCCCATCGCATCGGCCAGCAGCAGCCGGTGTTCGTTTACCGGCTGATCGCCGCAGGCAGCATTGAAGAACGGATCGCCGAGCTGCAGGAACGCAAGGCCACGCTGGCCGACTCGATTCTCGAAGGCGGCGGTGCTACGTGGCCACGCTTCAGCGAGGAAGACGTGCAGGCGCTGCTGGCGCCGTTGCCGGGCCTGCCCGGCAAACGTTCCCGTAAAGCGGGCAAACGGTCGACGCGAGCCTGACCCCCGAACGCCAGTCAGGTGGCGTTCCCCGATGGAAACGATTCCCATACGGGACTGGGACTACAATTGGGGGCTGAGCTCACAAAGGATCTGATCGATGCCCCTGCCCGCCTTCAAGGCCTACGATATCCGCGGCCGTGTGCCGGAAGAACTGAACGAAGACCTGGCCCGCCGCATCGGCGTCGCCCTGGCCGCACAGCTCGCTCCCGGTCCGGTGGTCCTCGGCCACGATGTGCGCCTGACCAGCCCGGCGCTGCAGGATGCGCTGGCCGCAGGCCTGCGTGGTACCGGCCGCGAGGTGATCGACATCGGCCTGTGCGGTACCGAAGAGGTCTACTTCCAGACCGATCACCTCGGCGCGGCCGGCGGCGTGATGGTGACCGCCAGCCACAACCCGATGGATTACAACGGCATGAAGCTGGTCAAGGAGAATGCCCGTCCGATCAGCTCCGATACCGGCCTGTTCGCGATTTCCGACGCGGTCGCCGTCGATATGTCCGAGGCCCAGCCGCCGCGTGCCGGGCAGACCGCCCAGCATGACAAGAGCGCCTACATCCAGCACCTGCTCAGCTATGTCGATGCCAGCAAGCTCACGCCGCTGAAGCTGGTGGTGAATGCCGGCAATGGCGGCGCGGGCGCCATCGTCGACCTGCTGGCCCCGCACCTGCCGTTCGAGTTCATCCGCATCTGCCACGAACCCGACGGCAGCTTCCCCAACGGCATTCCCAACCCGCTGCTGCCGGAAAACCGTGCCGCCACTGCCGACGCCGTGCGCGAGCATGGTGCTGACTTCGGCATCGCCTGGGACGGCGACTTTGATCGCTGCTTCTTCTTCGATCACACCGGCCGCTTCATCGAGGGCTATTACCTGGTCGGCCTGCTGGCCAAGGCTATCCTCGCGCGCAATCCCGGCGGCAAGGTCGTGCATGACCCTCGCCTGGTCTGGAACACCGTGGAGATGGTGGAGCAGGCGGGCGGCGTACCGGTGCTGTGCAAGAGCGGCCATGCCTTCATCAAGGAAAAGATGCGCGCCGAGGATGCGGTGTATGGCGGTGAGATGAGCGCCCACCACTACTTCCGCGAATTCGCCTATGCCGACTCCGGCATGATCCCGTGGCTGCTGATCGCCCAGCTGATTTCCGAAAGCGGCCGCTCGCTGGCCGACTGGGTCGAAGACCGCATGGCGGCCTATCCGTGCAGTGGCGAGATCAACTTCAAGGTGGCCGATGCCAAGGCCGCTGTGGCCCGCGTCATGGCGCACTTCGCGGCGCAAGCGCCGGTACTGGACCACACCGACGGCATCAGTGCCGACTTCGGCGACTGGCGCTTCAACCTGCGCAGCTCCAACACCGAGCCGCTGCTGCGCCTGAACGTTGAAGCCCGCGGCGACGCAGGGCTGATGCAGGCCCGCACTGATGAAATTTCCCACCTCCTTCAGCAGTAACCAAGGACGACCATGAGCATCATCCAGCCCGTCATTCTGTCCGGTGGCTCCGGCACCCGCCTGTGGCCGCTGTCGCGCGAGTCCTACCCCAAGCAGTTCCTGCCGCTGGCAGGCGAACAGACGATGCTGCAGGCCACCTGGCAGCGCGTCGCCGCCATCGCCACGCACGGCCCGCTGGTGATCGCCAACGAGGAGCATCGCTTCGTTGCTGCCGAGCAGCTGCAGCAGGTCGGCGCCGAGCCGGCTGCCATCATCCTGGAGCCGGTGGGCCGCAATACGGCACCGGCGATCGCGGTCGCAGCCCTGGAGGCCACCCGCGACGGCGCCGATGCGCTGCTGCTGGTGCTGCCCTCGGACCATGTGATCACCGATGAGGCCGCGTTCCGCGCAGTCGTGCAGGCTGCAGCCGGCGCTGCCGAGGCCGGCAAGCTGGTGACCTTCGGCATCGTGCCGACCGGTCCGGAAACCGGCTACGGCTATATCAAGGCCGCCGATGGGCAGGGCCTGCGTGCGGTCGAGCGCTTTGTCGAAAAGCCCGACCTTGAGACCGCCACCGGTTACGTCAGCAGCGGCCAGTATTACTGGAACAGCGGCATGTTCCTGTTCAAGGCCTCGCGCTACCTGCAGGAACTTGAGCACTTCCAGCCCGACATGCTGGCCGGCAGCCGCCAGGCCTGGCAGCAGGCCCGTCGCGATTCGGATTTCACCCGTCTGGACAAGGACGCCTTCGCTGCGGTTCCTTCCGACTCCATCGACTACGCGGTGATGGAAAAAACCGCAGACGCCGTGGTGATTCCGCTGGACGCCGGCTGGAACGATGTCGGTTCGTGGACCGCCCTGCGCGATGTCTCGCAGCAGGACGGTGATGGCAATGCGCATCAGGGTGATGTGATTGCCATCGACTGCCGCAACACCTATGCCTATGCACAGCGTCTGGTAGCACTGGTCGGCCTGGACGATGTGATCGTGGTCGAGACGGACGATGCAGTGCTGGTCGGCAAGGCCGATCGCATGCAGGAGGTCAAGACCGTTGTCGCCCAACTGAAGGCCGAAGGCCGCAGCGAGGCCGCCTGGCATCGCAAGGTCTACCGCCCGTGGGGCGCCTACGATTCAATCGACAACGGCGAGCGTTTCCAGGTCAAGCGCATCACGGTCAAGCCCGGCGGCACGCTCAGCCTGCAGATGCATCACCATCGCGCCGAGCACTGGATCGTGGTCAGCGGCACCGCTGAAGTGACCCGCGGCGACGAAGTGATCCTGCTCAGCGAGAACCAGAGCACCTACATCCCGCTGGGCGTGACGCATCGCCTGCGCAACCCCGGAAAACTGCCGCTAGAACTGATCGAAGTACAGTCGGGCAGCTACCTGGGCGAGGATGACATCGTGCGGTTCGAGGACACGTACGGGCGCAGTTGAGCCGACGCCCTGCAGCGAGTGCCGACCGTTGGTCGGGGTGGGTGCCGACCGTTGGTCGGCACACTGTGGATGCACGCGACCACCAACGGTGGTCGCCTACCCGGTCAGGCAATCTCCGCCATCACCCGCTTCAACCCGTCCTGCCATGCCGGCAGCACGATGCCGAAATCCTGCTGCAGCTTGCGGTTGTCCAGCACCGACCAGGCCGGGCGCTTGGCCGGCGTCGGATACTCGGAACTGGGAATCGCCTCGACGGCCGGCACCTTCGCCAGCACACCGTTAGCCAGCGCTTCGGCGAAGATCGCCTCGGCAAACCCATGCCAGCTGGTCTGGCCACTGGCCGTCAGATGCCAGGTTCCGGACAAGTGGCCCGGATGCTGCAGCGCCTGCGCGGTGACATCGGCGATCAGCGCAGCCGAAGTGGGCGTACCGATCTGGTCAGCCACTACCCGCAACTGTTCGCGTTCTGATCCCACCCGCAGCATGGTGCGCAGGAAATTGGCGCCATGTGAGGCATAGACCCACGCCGTGCGGAAGATCAGGTGGCGGCCACCGGCCAAACGCACTGCATCCTCACCATCGCGCTTGCTGGTGCCATAGACGCCCAGCGGCGCGGTCGGCTCGTCTTCGCGGTAGGGCGCACGGCCCTGGCCGTCGAACACGTAGTCGGTGGAGTAATGCACCAAGGGCACGCCATGGGCCGCGCACCAGCGCGCGATCACGCCCGGCGCCTGCGCGTTGGCGGCGAAGGCCGCATCGACCTCCTGCTCGGCACGGTCCACCGCCGTGTAGGCGGCCGCGTTGACCACCACCGATGGCTGCAGGCGATCCAGCAGCGTCGGCAGGCTGTCGGGCTGGCCGAAATCAGCCATCTCGCAGGCACTTCCGTCGGGCAGTTGCCCGCTGCGGGTGGTCGCGATTACTTTGCCCAGTGGCGCCAGCGCGCGCAGCAGTTCCTGGCCGACCTGGCCATTGCCGCCGAACACCAGAACGGTCATGGCACGTAGACCGGCAGGCGGTCTTCGGCAATGTCCTTCAGGAAGGGCGCGGTCTCGTCCTTGGCCGACAGGGTCGGTGCACTCACCGGCCAGTCCACCGCGATATCGGCGTCATTCCAGCGGATACCTGCATCCGCTTCCTTGACGTAGACGTCCGTGCACAGATAGCTGAACAGTGCACGTTCGGAGAGCACGGCAAACCCGTGCGCGAAGCCTTCCGGAATCCAGAACTGCTTCCTGTTTTCAGCGCTCAGCACCACCGCTTCCCACTGGCCGAAGGTCGGCGAGCCGCGGCGGATGTCCACGGCCACGTCATAGACCTCGCCTTCCAGCACGCTGACCAGCTTGCCCTGCGGGCGCGGCCACTGGTAATGCAGGCCACGCAGCACGCCCTGCGCCGAGGTGGACACATTGCTCTGCACGAAACGATCCGGCAGGCCCAGCGCGGCGAAACGCTCGGCATTCCAGGTTTCGAAGAAGTAACCGCGGGCATCGCCGAACACGGCCGGCTCGATCACCACGCAGCCGGGCAACTTGGTTTCAATTACTTTCACGGAACGACTCCACGCTGGGCGAGCGTGTGCAGGTACTGGCCGTAGCCATTCTTGATCAGCGGCGCAGCCAGCGCCTCCAGCTGCTCGGCATTGATCCAGCCTTGGCCGAACGCGATTTCTTCCGGGCAGCAGACCTGCAGGCCCTGGCGGGTCTGGATGGTCTCGATGAAGTTGGAGGCTTCCAGCAACGACTGGTGGGTGCCCGTATCCAGCCACGCATAGCCACGGCCGAGCGCTTCCAGGTGAAGATTCCCTTCTTCCAGGTAGCGCTTGTTGAGATCGGTAATCTCCAGCTCACCACGCGGCGACGGCTTCAGTTCGGCCGCGTAATCGCTGGCCTTGCCGTCATAGAAGTACAGGCCGGTCACCGCATAGTTGGAGCGCGGTTTCTCCGGCTTCTCCACCAGATCGATCACCTTGCCGCTCTGGTCGAACTCGGCCACGCCGTAGCGCTCCGGATCATTCACCCAGTAGCCGAACACGGTCGAGCCGTGCACGCGTTCGTCTGCACGCTTGAGCACCTCGCGCAGGCCGTGGCCGTGGAAGATGTTGTCGCCCAGCACCAGGCAGCTCGGCTTGCCGGCGACGAAGTCGCGGCCGATCAGGTAGGCCTGGGCCAGGCCATCCGGACTCGGCTGCACCGCGTACTGGATGTCCATGCCCCATTGCGAACCGTCGCCCAGCAGCTGCTGGAACAGCGCCTGTTCGTGCGGAGTATTGATGATCAACACTTCGCGGATGCCCGCCAGCATCAGCACGCTGAGCGGGTAGTAGATCATCGGCTTGTCGTACACCGGCAGCAGCTGCTTGCTGACGCCCTTGGTGATCGGATACAGCCGGGTGCCGGAACCGCCGGCCAGGATGATGCCCTTGCGTTGCGTCATGTTATCTCCCGGCCTCAGGCGGCAGTGCCGATGCGCTGCAGGCGGTAGCTGCCATCCAGCACGCCGTTGACCCATTCCTGGTTGTCCAGGTACCAGTCGACGGTGAACGTGATGCCCTGCTCGAAGGTGTAGGCCGGTTCCCAGCCCAGGTCGTTCTTCAGCTTGGAGGCATCGATCGCATAGCGGCGGTCATGGCCGGGGCGATCGGTGACATAGGTGATCTGGCTGCTGCGCGGCTGGCCATCCGCGCGCGGGCGGCGCTGGTCCAGCAGTGCGCAGATCGCCTGCACCACTTCGATGTTCTGCTTTTCCGAGTTGCCGCCGACGTTGTAGGTCTCGCCGACCTGGCCCTTGGCCAGCACGGTGCGGATCGCTTCGCAGTGGTCGGACACGAACAGCCAGTCGCGCACCTGCTTGCCATCGCCGTACACCGGCAGCGGCTCGCCAGCCAGCGCCTTGGCGATCACCAGCGGGATCAGCTTCTCGGGGAAGTGGTACGGGCCGTAGTTGTTGGAGCAGTTGGTGGTCAGTACCGGCAGCCCGTAGGTGTGGTGGAAGGCACGGACCAGGTGGTCCGAAGCGGCCTTCGACGCCGAGTATGGCGAATTCGGGGCGTACGGGGTGGTTTCGCTGAACTTGCCGGTCTCGCCCAGGGTGCCGTACACCTCGTCGGTGGACACGTGCAGGAAGCGGAAGGCCGCGCCCTGTTCGGCCGGCAGCGCCTTCCAGTAGTCACGGACCGCTTCCAGCAGGCCCAGGGTGCCCACCACATTGGTCTGGATAAAGGCGCCGGGACCATCGATGGAGCGGTCAACGTGGCTTTCAGCGGCGAAGTTCACGACCGCGTCCGGCTGATGCTCGGCCAGCAGGCGGGCGACCAGATCACGGTCGCCGATGTCGCCCTGCACGAACAGGTGGTTGGGGTTGCCGTCCAGGCTGGACAGGGTCTTCAGGTTGCCGGCGTAGGTCAGCACATCGAGGTTGATGACCTTGACGCCGCGCGCGACAGCCTCGAGAACGAAGTTACCGCCAATGAATCCGGCGCCGCCGGTGACAAGCCATGTGGGCACTACCTGTTCTCCTGATCGAAATTCATCCAAGGAGCGCCCACGGGCGCCCCAGCGCAGCGTGACAGGATACATCCCGATGGCCTTCACGACCGCCTGCGTGACGTGAACACGAGCTCGCGGAGGTGCATTTTTGCCGCGCCGCAACATAACCATACGCATTCGCATGGTCACCTCAAGCCAGCTAGAATCGGGGTCCCACCCCCGAACCGGTTGCTGTTCCAGGACCGGACGTTCTCCCTGTTACTGAAGGACCCCGTACCAGATGAAAATCCTCGTCGCGTACAAGCGCGTGGTGGACTACAACGTCCGCATTCAGGTCAAGCCGGACGGTTCCGGCGTGGTCACCGACGGCGTCAAGCTGTCCCCTAACCCCTTCGATGAAATCGCCCTGGAAGAAGCCCTGCGCCTGCGCGACAAGGGCATCGCCAGCGAAGTCGTGGTTGCCACCATCGCCCCGGCCGACGCCCAGGCGCACCTGCGTAACGGCCTGGCCATGGGCGCCAACCGCGCCATCCATGTCGTAACCGACCAGGCCATCCAGCCGCTGACCGCGTCGCGCACCCTGCTCAAGCTGATCGAGAAGGAACAGCCGGACCTGGTGATCCTCGGCAAGCAGGCCATTGACGACGACGCCAACCAGACCGGCCAGATGCTGGCCACGATCTGGGGCCGCCCGCAGGCCACCTTCGCCAGCAAGCTCGAGATTGCCGATGGCAAGGCCACAGTGACCCGCGAGGTCGACGCCGGCCTGGAAACGCTGGAAGTGGACCTGCCGGCGGTGGTCACCACCGACCTGCGCCTGAACGAGCCGCGCTTCATCAAGCTGCCGGACATCATGAAGGCCAAGGCCAAGCCGCTGGAGACCCTGCAGCTGGCCGACCTCGGCGTTGAAGCCGCCGATACCTTCAAGACCACCCAGTACGCCGCGCCGTCCAAGCGCAGCAAGGGTGTGATGGTCAAGGACGCGGCCGAACTGGTTGCCGCACTCAAGCAGAAGGGGCTGCTGTAATGAGCAAGATTCTCGTCATCGCCGAGCACCACGACGGCAAGCTCAACGCCGCCACCGCCAAGACCGTCAGTGCCGCTGCCGCCATCAGCGGTGCCAGCATCGACGTGGTGGTGCTGGCCGCCGATCCGGCCGCCGTCGCCGCCGAAGCCGCGAAGATCGCCGGCGTCGCCAAGGTCCTGACCGTGGCCAATGCCGCCAACACGCAGGCCATCGCCCAGGTACTGGCACCGCAGATCGCGCAGCTGGCCAAGGGCTATACCCATGTGTTCGGCCCGTCGACCACCTTCGGCAAGGACCTGATGCCGTGCGTGGCGGCCCTGCTCGGCGTCAACCAGGTGTCCGACCTGATGAGCGTGGAAGGCAGCCACACCTTCAAGCGCCCGATCTACGCCGGCAACGCGATCATCACCGTGGAAGCCCCTGCTGACCAGATCGTGGTCGCCACCGTGCGTGCCGCCTCATGGCCGGAAGCCGCCCAGGGTGGCAATGCCACCATTGAAGCAGCCAGCGTCGACGCTGCCCTGCCGACCCACACCCGCTTCATCGGCCTCGCCGCCGGTGCCAGCGACCGCCCGGACCTGCAGGCCGCCAAGCGCGTGGTCTCCGGTGGCCGTGGCGTCGGTTCGGAAGAGAACTTCAAGGTCATCTTCCAGCTGGCCGACAAGCTCGGTGCTGCCGTCGGTGCCTCGCGTGCGGCGGTCGATGCCGGTTACGTGCCCAGCGACCTGCAGGTCGGCCAGACCGGCAAGATCATCGCGCCGGAACTGTACGTGGCCGTCGGCATCAGCGGTGCCATCCAGCATCTGACCGGCATCAAGGATGCCGGCACGATTGTCGCGATCAACAAGGACGGCGATGCGCCGATCTTCGAAATTGCGGATATCGGCCTGGTGGGGGATCTGTTTGCGATCCTGCCGGAACTGGAAGCCGCGCTGGGCTGATCCGCGCCTGATACCTGCAGGTTGCAAGGCCTGCAGGTATTCCATGCATTCCCTGGCCGGCGTCGCACTCGCGCCGGCGGCGTTGTTGTGCCTGCGCCGCGCCGCGCGCGACAAGGTTTGGTACATAGCGGTACGTGCGTGGGGTTACCCAGCGCTGCGTTGCTGACCAGAATGTGTGCGTTTTCACGCGCTTGTCATATTTGATGAAATCAGGAGCAGGGGCGGCTGCCCGTTTGTTTGCCAAGGACCTGGCGGCCTCGTGGACGTACCTGCCGATTGCGCTGTTGGCCTGTGGGATAATGGCCGCGGTGGCGTGGATCGGCTTCGGATTCACCTACGGCGCCAGAGCGATCACTGCCACCGGGCTGCTGCTGGGGTGTGCGCTGTGGTTGCTGGGCCCTGGCCTGCGCAACCGCTGGTGGGGTGCGGCGCTGGCGGCCGGGCTGGCCAGCCTGCTGCTGGTCGGCAACGCCGCCAAGGTGGCAATGCTGCACGTCCCGCTGTCCATTGCAGATGCCCAGGCGCTACCAACCCTGCTTGCCACCCTGTCTGGTCGCCCCCTGCTGCTGGCGACGGTCCTCATTGCCGTGGCTGTCCTGCTGCCGCTGGCCAGCCTCCGTCCGCGCTGGCGCAGCCTGCTGACGCTGGCCGCGACAACCGCCTTTGTCGCCCTGCTGGCCACCACGGCCGACCTGCTGCGCCCGATTTCCCAGACCCTGCTGCCGGTGGGAATCGAAGAACTGAAGATGCCCAATGGCGAGATCGTGGAACTGCCGGGCCGCGAAGATCAGATCAGTCTGCTGCAGATGCGCGGGCCGCTGCTGTACCTGCTTGAAGACTGGCGGGTGATGCGCGAGGACATCCGCAAGGTTCCCAGCGCCGCCGAGATCGATGCGCTGGCGCTGCAGGCATGGCGCCCGGGCAGTATCGACGTGCATCGCAACGTACATGTCGTGCTGCTCGAAAGCGTCTGGGACATCACCCTCCTGGACCGCTACCGCAGCTCCCGCAGCCCGCTCGACCCACGCTTCCTGGCATTGTGGGAAAGCGCCGGGCGGCCGTACGTGCTGTCCCCGGAAATGGGCGGCGCGACCGCCAACGCCGAATTCGAAGCGCTGTGTGGCCTGCCCGCCCCGCGCAACTCGGTCGCGTTCGTCAATCTGATGCGCAATCCCTCGCCGTGCCTGCCTGCAATGCTGGCGCGCTTGGGTTACCGCACGGTGGCCAGCCACGCCAACCTCGCCAGCAACTGGAACCGGGTACGCGCCTACGACAATGCCGGCTTCGATCTGTATCGACCGATCAGCGCTTTCGAACTGGATGATCTGGAAGGCGGGCTGCTGGCCGATGGTTCGTTCTTCCGGCAGAACCTGCAGTATCTGGATGAGAATCGGGCCGAGGGCCCGCTGTTCAATTACCTGGTGTCTCTGTCCTCGCACTGGGGGTTTGTGCGCAATACCGAACGCCGCCCCGATCTGGTGACGATCAGCCCGGCCGATGCGCCGGTGCTGCAGGCCTACGCCAATGCAGTGGCCTACACCACCAAGGCGTTCATGGACTGGGCCGAAGCCATCCTGGTCCGCGATCCGGACGCGCTGATCATTGCCTTCGGCGATCACTCGCCATCGCTCGACGTGGATCCGGACCCCTACACCGCCGTGAACAGTGCTGACAAGTCAGCCTTCGACAACCCGGCAACCCGGCGCCGGGTCGGCATCAGCCGCACACCGCTGTTGATCCTCGACGGCAGCCGCGGTGCCCTGCGCACGGGCACTGACATACCGATGTACGAACTGCCCGGCCTGATCGGCCAGCTGCTGGGCAACGCGGCCCTGCTGCCACAGTCGGCCCAGCGTGGCCCGATGACACTGCGCCCGTTCCGTGGGCACCTGCTTGCCGGCAACGACGGCAGCTGGACCGACTGCGCCGGCCGCGACAGTGCACCTCGCACCCCCACCTGCAATGCCGCCTGGAAGCAGTTCGACCAGTTGCGCGCCCTGCGCCAGGACATCGTCCTCGGTAATGGCCACTACCTGCGCGCGCAGCATGCCAAGGCGTTGAGCGTACCCCGCCTGGTTCCGATGGCGCTGGAAGCACGGCATGCCGACTGTGAGTTCGAGGTCGAACAGTGGGGCCCGCAGCAGGCCATGCCGGGACAGGGATTCAACCTGCAGCCCGACGGCTCCAGCGCCATGTGGTTTGCGATGAAGCATCTGCGCGGCACGCCCCAGGTGAAACTGGGCACTGTCGTCGGTGAGGCCAACGCGGGCGAACAGCTGCTGACAGCCGCCTTCGCCCCCGCCGCCATCGCCGGCCTTGCCGGCCCGACGCCGGTCACCCTGACCTGCCCCGGCCAGCCGCCGGTGCAGGTGGGCATGTTCGACGTTTCCCCCGGCCCGCAACCGGCTCCGCCTACGGCCGCCGACGCGTGCAGCTTCAGCGTCGACCAATGGGGCCCGCGTACGGGCACCGCAGCACAGGGCTTCAATCTGCAGCCCGACGGCAGCAGCGGTGTGTGGATCACCATGAAGCAGCTGCAGGGTCAGCCGCAGGTGCGTATCGGCACCGCCACCGGTGCCAGCGCGTATGGGAATCTGCTGGTCACTGCGGCCTTCAGCGATCCCGCGCTGTTCGCCAAGCCAGCCGCATTGCAGGTATCGATCGCCTGCCCGGGGCAGACCGCCGTGAAACTGGGCACCATCCAGCTTGAGGCCAACCACTGACACAGCTGTGCGGTACCTGAACGCGCGGCCCCGGCGCCTTTCGGGCAAAGATGAGGCGTCAACGGTGTGGGACAGCCGGTAAAGCTATAATCGGCGACTGCCGCCACTGATCGTCGCGCGGGCGGATGCCGGGGCACGCCAATGCCCGTGCATCGCGTCAGCGGCCGAGATGGGGACATTCACGTGCCGAGGCAGGGCGCCCAAGGATCCCTCTACGCCATGACAGAAGCGACGCCCTCTCCGCCGTGTGGTGGAGAACTCCCACTGGAAATCTCGGTCGTGGCGCCTGTCTATGGCTGCCAGGGATGCCTGGAAGACCTCGTGGACCAGGTCGAGGCCGCGATCGCAACACTGGGCGTCAGCTTTGAAATGATCCTGGTCGACGACGCCAGCCCCGACGGCGCCTGGGCCCGGATCGCCGAACTGGCCGCTACCCGGCCCTGGCTGCGCGGCCTGCGCCTGTCGCGCAACTTTGGCCAGCATTCGGCCATTTCGGCCGGCATAGAACACGCACGTGGTCGTTGGACGGTAGTGATGGACTGCGACCTGCAGGACGTTCCCCGCGAAATTCCCGCGTTGTACCGCAAGGCCAACGAAGAACAACTCGATGTTGTGTTCGCACAACGCCTGGAACGTCAGGACAAAGCGCTCAAGCGGCTGTCTTCGTGGGCCTTTTTCGGTCTGCTGGGTTGGCTCACCGGCGTACCGCAGGATCCCAGCACGGCCAACTTCGGCATCTACCATCGCAAGGTCATCAATGCGGTATGCAGGATGCCCGAACGCGACCGTTCGTTCCCGTTGATGGTCAAGTGGGCCGGCTTCCGTACCGGCAAGCTGCCGGTCCAGCACCAGGCCCGTACCGTGGGCGAAACCTCGTACACCCTGCGCAAGCTGCTCACCCTGTCGACCAACATTGCGCTGGGCTACTCGGAAAAGCCGCTGCGCATGGTGGCCGGCACCGGGATTGCCTGTTCGCTGGTCGCCTTCGTGCTGGTGGCGCTGAGCCTGCTGCGCTGGTGGGACGGTGATATCGAAGTGGCCGGTTACACATCCATCATCGGCTCGGTGTGGCTGATCGGCGGCCTGGTGATGTTCTGCCTGGGCGTCGTCGGCCTGTATGTCGGCCAGGTGTTCCGCAATGTGCAGAAGCGCCCGTACTACATCGTCGCCGACGCGGTGAACGATGCACAGGAAGCCCGATGAACCTGCACATCGACAACGGCGAAGGACGGATCACCGCGCGCCTGACCCCCTGGGACGAGCGCGCCCTGGGCTTCGTCACCGCAGAGGTGACCGCACTGGACGTCGTCACCTCGGCACATGCAGCGCCATTGCTGGTCGAACTCGAGCGTTGGTGCGCCACCCACTCGGTGCACTACCTGTTCGGCCGCATCGATGCCACACAACCGGTGGCCAAGGCGGTCCTGCTCCAGCACGGATTCGCCTTCGTTGAGACCTCATTGACCGTTTCGCGCAGCGGCTTCGCCAACCTGCCCCAGGTTCCGCGCGGCATGCTGCCGACGCTGCGTCCCGCGACCGCTGGCGATGTGACCGAGCTGCGGCAGATTGCCGCCAGCGACTTCGCGCACGGCCGCTTCCTGGAAGATCCCGCCATCGATCCTCAGCGGGCCGCGTTACGCACCGCCAACTGGATCGAAGACATGGTTACCGGGGGCCTGGCCTACGTGGCCGAATCGCGCGGCCGCGTCATCGGCTTCCATGCCGAACGGGTTGCTGCAGACCGCAGCAATTGCGAACTGCTGTTGACCGGCGCTTCAGGCCCTTACGCCATGCTGGCCCTCCCGTTGTGGATCACCGCGCT
The DNA here is from genome assembly GCF_029840555.1 of Stenotrophomonas sp. GD03877. Taxonomy (NCBI): domain Bacteria; kingdom Pseudomonadati; phylum Pseudomonadota; class Gammaproteobacteria; order Lysobacterales; family Lysobacteraceae; genus Stenotrophomonas; species Stenotrophomonas sp. GD03877. The sequence goes on from NZ_JAOCCT010000029.1 coordinate 40,671, forward strand.
CGAGTCGTTGGGCGCGCGTGGCATCCCGCACTGCACGACCCTCGTTTCCGCCGCGAATACGGGCATCATCAATCTGTATGCCCGGCTTGGCTTCCACTTCAACAGCACCCTGTTTGGGTTCAGGAAATTCCTATGAACGATACCGTTACCGAAGATCAGGTCGTTGCCGTATTCGCCCGCGTGCTGGGCATCGCCGCCGACAGCGTGAGCGACGATCTGCGTTACAACACCATCCCGCAGTGGGATTCGATCGCCCATATGTCGGTGGTTGCCGCACTGGAAGAAGCCTTTGGCGTGATGATCGACATGGATGAAGTGATCGACATGAGCTCGGTGGGCAAAGCGCGCGAAATCCTGCGCAAGCACGGCGCAGCCGTTTGAGCATGGCCGGCGCCGCACCCGTCATCCTGGTCACCGGATCATCGCGCGGCATCGGTCGCGAGATCGCCTTGCAGCAGGCCTCGCGGCAGGCGCAGCTGGTACTGGTGGCCCGCGATGGAGAGGCACTGGCCGGGCTGGATGCACAGATCCAGGCGCTGGGTGCGCCGGCTGCGCTCTGTGCCGCGCTCGACCTGACCGATGCCGATGCCATCGCGGGGCTGTTCAAGCAGATCTTCGCCCGCTTCGGCCGGCTGGATGGGCTGGTCAACAATGCAGGTGTGCTGCACGAAGGCCTGCTCGGCATGATCCGTGCCGAGGACATCGACCAGGTCCTGGCTGTCAACGTCAAAGCACCGCTGATGGCAATGCAGTACGCCTCGCGGCTGATGGCGCGTGCCGGCAAGGGCAGCATCGTCAATCTGGTCTCGATCATGGGCGTCAACGGTGCCGCCGGGCTCAGCCTGTACGCCGCCAGCAAGGCCGCACTGGTCGGCGCCACCCGCTCGGCCTCCAAGGAACTGGCCCCACGTGGCATCCGCGTCAACGCGGTCTCGCCGGGCTTCATCGATACCGACATGACGCGCGGCATGCCGGAGGCCGCGCACGCCAAGCGTGTCGCGTCGATTGCGATGGGACGCGCCGGCACCCCTGCAGAGGTGGCCGAACTGGTCGGCTTCCTGCTCAGTGATGCCTCCGCCTATGTCACCGGGCAGGTAATTGGCATCGACGGACAAATGGTGGTCTGAATGCCGTTCTGGAACCTTGAACAACACGGGTCGCAGATCGCGCTGATCGATGGCGGGCAGACGCTGGACTTCGCGTCGCTGGCCCACCTTTCCGACCAGTACGCCGCGCGGCTGCCCGAAGGACGCGGCATGGGCCTGCTGTGCATGCCCAGCCATACCGAGGCCGTGGCGCTTTACCTGGGCGCTCTGCGCAGCGGGCGCCAGGTTCCATTACTGCTGCAACCCGACACCGATCCGGAACTGCTGGCAGCGCTGGTTGTGCATTACCAGCCTGACTGGGTCGCCGCCACGGGTCCTGCGCCGGATGGCTACCAGACCGTGCATCAGGGCCAGGCGCTGGCCTTGCATCTGCGCGGCGCGGGCCCGGTCAACGAAGTACCACACGCCGATCTGGCGCTACTGCTGAGTACGTCCGGCAGTACCGGCTCGTCAAAGCTGGTGCGATTGTCTGCGGCGGGTCTGGACACCAATGCCAACGCCATTGTCCAGTACCTGGGCCTGCGTGCCGATGATCGTGCGATCACTACGCTACCGCTGGCTTATTCTTTCGGCATGTCCATCCTCAACAGCCACCTCGCCGCTGGCGGCTCGGTGGTGCTGAGCGAGGACAGCCTGATGACCCGGGAGTTCTGGGACAGCGCCCGTCGCCACGGCATCACTTCGTTGTCCGGCGTTCCGGCCACCTTCGAGATCCTGCGGCGCATGGGTCTGGCTCGCCTGCAGCTGCCCAGCCTGCGCATGCTGACCCAGGCCGGCGGCCGCCTGCGCGATGAACTGGTCGCCCATTTCGCCGAATCCAGCCAGGCCCATGGCCTGGAGTTCTTCGTGATGTACGGACAGACAGAGGCCTCTCCGCGCATCAGCTATGTTCCGGCTGCACGCATCATCGACAAGGTCGGCAGCATCGGTGTACCGGTTCCTGGAGGCCGCATGGAAGTGGATGCAGCGAGCGGCGAACTGGTCTATTCCGGCCCCAACGTGATGATGGGCTATGCCACCACGCGTGCCGACCTGGCCAAGGGTGACGAGCTGAAGGGAGTGCTGCACACCGGTGACCTGGCCCGCGTCGACGAGGACGGTTTCCATTACATCACCGGACGCGCCAAGCGCTTCCTGAAGATCTCCGGCAACCGGGTCAACCTCGACGAAGTCGAGGCCATGCTGTCGGCAGTGCTGAGCCAGCAGATCGTCTGCTCGGGCAGCGATGACGATCTGGTGGCCTTCAGCCACGGTGCCCAGGTCGCCGAGCAGGCGCAGGTACGCCAGCTGGTGCAGGAACGCTACAAGCTGTTCGGTGGCCACGTCCGTACCCTCCATCTGGATGCGCTGCCCCTGATGGCCAGCGGCAAGGTGGATTACCAGAGTCTCCGGCAGATGGCCGGACAAGGAGCTGCAAGGTGACCCTGCCTGCCACGCCGGCTGCCAACGCGGCCGCTGCCCTGGAAGTCGATGTCTTCGGCCTGGACCGCAGCCAGAAGCGTTCCTGGCTGCTGGAAGGCCTCAATCGCCTGACCCGCCACCATCAAGCGCAGTGCGCGCCGTATGCACGCATCCTCGACGGCCTGTGGCCGGCCGACGATGCGGCCAGTCTGGAGCAGGTGCCGTGGTTACCGGTCCGCATGTTCAAGCTGCTGGACCTCAAGAGCATCGACGACGACAAGGTGTCGCGCACACTGGTGTCCAGTGGCACCACCGGCGCTGCGGTTTCCCGCATCTTCCTCGATGCCGACACCGCGCGCGCGCAGACCCGCGCACTGACCCGCATCTTCTCCCATTTCGCGGGCAGCAGGCGCCTGCGCATGCTGGTGGTCGACGACTCCAGCTTCCTGCGTGATCGCAGCCGCTTCAACGCGCGCGCCGCAGGCATCCTCGGCTTCTCCAATTTCGGCCGTGACCATCTGTATCTGCTGGACGAAGACCTGCAACCGGACTGGACTGCACTGGAGCAATGGCTGCAGGCACATCCAGATGAGCCGGTGCTGCTGTTCGGCTTCACTTTCATCGTCTGGCAGTCGTTCGTGCAGGCAGCGCGCCGTGATGGCCGACAGATCCGCTTCCCGGCCGGCAGCATGCTGGTGCACGGCGGCGGCTGGAAGAAAATGGACGAGCAGAAGGTCGACAATATTGCCTACAAGGCCGCACTGTCGCAGACCTTTGGCATCGAACGCGTTCACAACTACTACGGCATGGTCGAGCAGGTCGGCTCGATCTTCTTCGAATGTGAACATGGACACCTGCACGCGCCGGCCTACGCCGACGTGATCGTTCGCGACCTGCAGGACCTGCATCCGGTGCCACATGGCACCACCGGTGCGATCCAGGTACTGAGCCTGCTGCCCGAAAGCTACCCCGGCCACAGCCTGCTGACCGAAGATCTTGGCGTGATTCATGGCGAGGACGACTGCGCCTGCGGCCGCCCCGGCAAGCACTTCGCCGTGCTGGGCCGCATCAAGAACGTGGAAATCCGCGGCTGCAGCGATACCCGCACGGTACCCAACGCATGACCAGACTGCTCTTCTCGATCCACCCGGACGCCACGCTGGATGCGGAACTGGCGCGCCTGTCGGCACTGCCACCGCTGCTGCCGTTCAGCGCGCCACTGCGCGAGTTCGTTGCAGATTTCTCCCGCCGCGTATTCACGCTGCCGCAGCTGCGCCAGCATCCCGAGCTGGCCACCCTTGCCCACTGGTTCCGCGGCGCCGCGGTCAACCAGCTTTCGCAGCGCATCGGAACGCGCCCGACCGAGCTGGATCTGGCCCGCGGACTGGTCTTCCATCTTGCTCCGGCCAACGTGGACGTCCTGTTCGCGTACGCCTGGCTGATGTCGGTGCTGTCAGGCAACACCAATGTGGCCCGCCTGTCGCAGAAGCAGAGCACCCAGCGCGATGCGCTGGTCTCGATCCTGCATGACATGCAGCATGAAGGCCTGCATCCGCAGGTGCTGGAACGTGCGGTACTGTTGACGTATCCGCATGACGATGCGATCACCACGGCGATCTCCCGTCACTGCCATGCGCGCATCATCTGGGGCGGCGACGCCACGGTCGCCAAGATCCGTTCATTGCCGATCGCGCCACTGGCTCTCGAGCTGGCCTTCCCGGACCGGTTCGGCGTGGCGGTCATGCGCGCAGGCACGCTGGTCGAAGCCAACGATGCCGATCTGCAGGAACTCGCCCATCGCTTCTGCAACGACGTGCTCTGGTTCGGCCAGCAGGCCTGCTCTTCGCCGCGCACCCTGTACTGGGTTGGTGACGAGGCAGAGACCGCAGCGGCCAAGGCACGTTTCTGGCCGGCGGTACGCACCCAGGCCGCCAGCCTGGACGACGAACCCGCAGCGCTGATGGCCCGGGTGACCGATGCCAACCTGCTGGCGGCCACCGGGCATGGCGTGCACTCCGCCGATGCCATCGGCCTGTATCCGCTGCGCCTGGAGGCCTCGCGTGCCGATGGCGGGATCCGCGAGATCCAGTCTGGCCACGGCCTGGTGGTGGAGATCGAGCTGCCTACGCTGGATGCGTTGGCGCCACAGCTCGACGACCGCGACCAGACGCTTGTCCAGCATGGCTTCACGGCGTCGGACCTGCGCGGCTTCCTGTGCGGCCTCCGCAATCGTGCCATCGACCGCGTCGTACCCTTCGGCCGCGCCCTGGACTTCCATCCGGTCTGGGACGGCACCGACCTGCTCGATGTCCTTACCCGCAAGATCACCCTGCCTGCGACCTGATCCGATGAGCTACGTTTTCATTGCCCTGACCATCCTGCTGACCGTCTACGGCCAGCTCATGCTGAAGTGGCAGGTCAGCCTCAATCCCGGGGCGACCATCGACGGCCTGAACCCGCGCGCGGTCATCACCCTGCTGCTCAATCCCTGGGTGATCAGTGCGTTCGCGGCGGCTTTCGGCGCTTCACTGTGCTGGATGGCGGCCATCGGCCGGATGCCGCTGAGCAAGGCCTATCCCTTCACCGCATTGAGTTTCCCACTGGTGGCAACCCTTGCGGTATGGCTCTTCCGCGAGTCCTTCGACTCGCATAAGATCGCCGGCACCGCCTTGATCATCCTGGGCGTCATCGTCCTGTCTCGCTCCGGAGCCTGAACCATGTCGCAGAAGACCGATGGGTTGCACGCAGTGCTATCACACCCAGCGGTCTACGACCTGCTGCAGAACCTGCTGGGGGCCCGCCGCTCCCGCGCCCGGCTGATCCGCGATCACATACGGCCCCGTGCCGGTGACCGGATCCTGGACATCGGCTGCGGCACGGGTGAGCTTTTCAGCCAGATGCCCGATGGCCTGCACTACGTCGGCTTCGATCTCTCCGAAGCCTACATCCAGGCAGCCCGCCGGCGCTTTGATGGACGTGCACGCTTTGAGTGCATGGACGTGGCTGACTACCAGCTGGCCGGGGGCGAGCAGCAGCAGGCCGATCTGGTACTGGCCATCGGCATCCTCCACCACCTCGACGACGACCGCGCCCGTGCGCTGATGCGTACCGCGCGCGCGGCGCTCAAGCCAGGCGGCCGCTTCATCTCCCTTGACGGTGCCTATGTCGAAGGCCAATCAGCCATCGCGCACGCGTTGATCGCCCGTGACCGCGGGCAGAGCATCCGCACCCCCGACGCCTATCGGGCCTTGGCCGAAGCCGAATTCTCGGCGGTATCGGGCCGGGTCAGGGGCGATATGCTTTACGTACCCTACACCCACTACATCATGGAATGCGTGCGCTGAGCTGCGGCCCAGTCACGTTCAGGAGCAGCAGTGATTCCGTTCAACAAGCCGTACATGACCGGCCAGGAGCTGGTCAACATCACCCACGCCCATGCCAATGGTCATCTCAGTGGCGACGGCCCGTTCACCAAGCAGTGCCACGCCTGGTTGAACGAGCGTACCGGCGCTCAGGCTTCGCTGCTGACGCACTCGTGCACTGCTGCGCTGGAAATGGCGGCCCTGCTGCTGGACCTGGTTCCGGGCGACGAAGTGATCATGCCGTCCTACACGTTCGTTTCCACCTCCAACGCATTCGTGCTTCGTGGCGCGGTGCCGGTGTTCGTGGACATCCGCGCCGACACGCTGAACATCGACAAGACCCTGATCGAAGCGGCAATCACGCCTCGCACCAAGGCCATCTGCGTAGTGCACTACGCCGGCGTCTCATGCGAAATGGATGCAATCCTGGACATTGCGGCACGGCACGGCCTGGCAGTGGTGGAAGACGCCGCGCAAGGCATCATGTCCACCTACAAGGGGCGCCCGCTGGGCACCATCGGCGATCTCGGCGCACTGAGCTTCCACGAGACCAAGAACATCATTTCCGGCGAAGGTGGCGCGCTGCTGTGCCGCGACCGCCAGCATGCCGAGCGCGCCGAGATCATCCGCGAGAAGGGCACCAACCGCAGCCGCTTCTTCCGTGGGCAGGTCGACAAGTACACCTGGGTGGATGTGGGTTCTTCCTTCCTGCCCGGTGAGATCACCGCTGCATTCCTGGCTGCGCAGATGGACTCGGCCGAGGACATCACCCAGCGCCGCCTTGCTATCTGGGAGCGCTACCACCAGTGGGCGGCCGCGCACGAAGCAGAAGGGCGCCTGACCCGTCCGACGATTCCGGCGCACTGCAGCCACAATGCGCACATGTACTACATGCTGCTGCCGTCATTGGAAGCTCGCAGCCAGTTCATCCAGGAGATGAAGGCGCGGGGCGTGCAGACCGTATTCCACTACATCCCCCTGCACTCCTCGCCGGCGGGCACGACCTACGGTCGCACCGGCTCGCCGATGACCGTGACCGATGACATCAGCCAGCGGCTGGTGCGCATGCCGCTATGGATTGGCGTGGAACCGCAACTGGACGCGGTCATGGAGGCAGCCGACGCGGCACTGAGGCAGTACGCATGAGTGAGGCCCACAAGGCACCCGCCAGGCCGCTGACCCGGCCTGGCATCGGGTCGCTCGCGTTCATGCTGCGCGCGTTCGGCGTGCTGCTTGCAATCGCCGCCTCCTGCAACGCGCTGTTGTTCAGTGATGCTGTTGCTACACCGCTGGTGCAGTCCGATGCCTGGTATTTCCTGGAAAGTTTCCTGCCGCGCTACTTCGACGGCTCGCTGACTTTCCTGGACCTGTTCATGCAGCGCGGCGTGGGCGACCATGCACAACCGCTGCAGAAACTGGTACTGCTGTTTCACACCAAGTACTTCGACATGGACTTCCGTGTTGAAGGCCTGATCGGCATCCTCATCGGTATCGCCTGGTGCTGTGCCGTGGCACGTGAAATGCCACGCCACGCACTGGCCAGCCCGATGCGCAATGCCTACGCCTGGTTGTGCATCGGCCTGGTCTTCGCGCTGGGCCTGTCGCTCAACAGCTCCAATATCTTCACCTGGCCGCTGGCAACGCTTGGATACATCCCACTGCTGCTGGGCGCGTTGTATTTCTCGCTGGTGATGACCCAGCTGCAGCAGGCCCGCCCGTGGCTCGTGTTTGCTGCCACACTGCTGCTGGGGCTGTGTACCGACGAGATCGCGCTGGTCCTGGTGATCGCAACCGCGCTCGCCTGCGTGCCCCTGCTGATCGCCTCACGGCGTGACAAGGCAATCGCCCTCGTTGCTGCGGTGGTCGCCCTGATCCTGGTCCGGGGTTTCCTGTGGTGGGTTGCCATGCGGGCAGGCACGGGCGCCACCATGCTGCCCAGCCGTGGCCTTGCCGAATCACTGTTGACCGCCGATGCGCTGAAAGGATTGCTGATTCCGTTCTCGGACGGCCTGATCCATCTGGAACTGTTGTCGGCTCGATTCCCCAAGGCCACGCAGACAGCGGTCCTGGTCTGCGCCGGAGCCGTTCTGGCCCTGCAGGTGTTCTTCTGGGTGACCGTATTCGGCGCCTGGCGGAGACGTACCTACAACCGGACACTGGCGATGGCCACATTCCTGATGCTGGTCGCGTATGCACTGACCGCCGGCATCATCCTCAGCCGCGTGCCGGCATTCGATTGGAACTACCTGCATCAGCCCCGTTATGTGATGTCCTACCAGATCAATCTGGTCGCCATCGCGGTGATGTTCCACTACCGGCTGACCCGTTCCGGTACATCCGCGTCCGCGCCGGCTTCGGCGCACACATCACCCAAGGCCCGGTTCGTCGAGCAGGGCGCCATCCTGCTGCTGATCGCCGGCCTGCTGGCCGTGCAGTGGCAGGCATCGCGCTACAACTGGAAACTGCCGCATTACCTGATCCCCTACTGGCAGAACACCGCCCTGGCCATGCAGCGCCTGGCCACCGATCCGCGCACGCCGCCAACCGCCTGCCCCGACATCATGACGGTGTGCGGTTACCCCGAGGAAGAGCGGGTCAAGTTGATTTCGCTGCTGGTGGACAAGCAGCTGAACATCTTCTCCAACCGCTTCCAGATCCGGAACCGCCTGTATCCGTCACTGGCAACGGTGCCGGGTTTTGGCCCTGGGGCAGTACAGGAGCAGCGCTTCGATCATCGAATCGCTGGTGCGCCGGTCAATGCCTCGCTGCTGGCAGAGCCGCTTTCCGGAAGCTGCGCCGGTGGCACCTCCGCAGCGCAACCGGTTCGCATCCATTTTGAAACCCATGACCTGGCACCGTTCGGCGCCCAGTTGTGGGTCGATTCGATCGGTGCACAACGCACGCTGCTGGCCAGCACCGCTCCGGCGGAGCCAGCGCTGACCGTGGAGCATGCGCTCCCCGATCACTCGGTACTGTCATTGGTCCGCTCGGACAGCCAAGGGGTCCTGGCCCAGCAGCAGCTCGATCTGCCTTCTTGCACAAGCAGCTCCACGGCACACTGACGCTGAGCCACAACAACCCCGGCCGAAAAAAAGCCGGTGCGGACTTCACCGCACCGGCTTTCTTCAGTCTTCCTGGCGCTGCCCTTTCTCAGCGCGCCTCAACCACGTGCGCAGGCGGCTTGCGCTTCAGGCGCGACAAGGGGCGATCGATCAACACGACGATCAGCCAGGACAGCGCGACCGTGGCCGCGAACGCTGGCAGGAAGAAGGTCGTGAACGGGCGGGTAAATCCACAGGCACAGACGAACCAGGCTGCCACCGTGGTGTGGATCAGATAGATCGGATAGCTCAGATCGCCCAGCATCTTGTCCAGCTTGCCGCCACGTTGCTGATGCAGTGACACCACCATCCACGCCGAAAGCAACAAGGACGCATACAGGCCCCAGTCCCACGGCCAGCTCGGCACGAAGAACCAGACTGCTCCATGCAGCAACCAGGCCGCGCAGCTGATGGCCGGCATGCGGACTCGCGCCAGGGATTCACGGTAATGGCAGACCAGGGCGCCGGTCGCGAACGGCAGCAGGCAAGGCAGGAAGGTCGCGTAACGCTCACCGAAGCTGTCCTGATGGATGCCAAGCTTGAGATTGATAAGGGCGCCGATGACCACACCAAGTGCGGCTGCACCACGCGAGGTTGCCATCATCGGCATCAACAGATAGAAGCCCACTTCAATGGCCAGCGCATTCGCCACCGGAACCGGCAGGCCTCCGCGGGTAATGCCCGGGAACAGCGTGACTACGTAGGCCCAGTCCTGCAGGCCACGAGGCATGTGGAACTCGCCATTGATCGGGCGCAGGTCAATGCCGACACTGCCGTAGTACCAGAGCGTCAGCAGGCCCATGATCGCGGCCAGCCAATACAGCGGGAAGATCCGCATGAAGCGGTTGAACGCATACGCCTTCAGGCCGGTGCGATCAAAGCCGTACTTGGTGGTCAACACCAGCGTCATCAGGAAGCCGCTGAGCACGAAGAATGCCCATACCGCGTAGGCTGCATATCCATGCGGCATGTTCGACCACAAGTGGGACGCCGCGACCAATGACGCGAGCACGAACCGGCTTGCGCCGAATCCAAACACAGGCATTTTCAAGGAACTGCTCCAATGGGCAGGAAACGAGGACGCAGGGTCCGCATGCCATCAACGGGACGGGCAAGCGGTGGCTACCGCGCGAACAGTGGCAAGGGTATTGCCGTTGCCGTCACTGAAGGTCAATACCGAACCGTCATTGATCCATGGTCCGGTGGCCTCCGTGCCCGCAGCCGTACCTTCCACCCAGACCTTGGGTGTCTGCGTGAGGCTGCCAACCGTGATCTGCACGAAGGCGGCATTCGGAACCTCGGACTTCCACGCCACCTGCACTTCGGCGGACGCTCCGGCCGCGCCGCTGCAATCCAGCTTGAGCACCCTGGGTTCGACCACCATGCCAGCAACACTGGCATGGACCAGGTTCATGCCGGCAACGGACGCGTCGGTGACAGCAGCCTGCATGCCCGGCGCCTCGGACGTGGTTCCGACGGCTCCCGCGCGGCGGCGGCCAGCCTCGTCACAACAGGCCGTCAGGGCCAACGCCAGCACGCATGCCAGCAACGCGCGCGATTGAATCCCCATGCAGTGCTCCCTACCGATCGCCACCGGAGGGCGGCGGAAACGAGGCATTCTTACCCATGCGCACCACAGCGTAAAGCCCGCGTTCACGTCCCCCCGCAGGACCGACGATTGGCCACGTCCCCGCCAGCGTCAATGCGGGCGGGGACAGAACGGTGCCTCAGCGTGCCGCAATAGCGGCGGTCAGAATCCGCCGCAGTGCGTCATCGGAGTAATGCTGTGCAATAAATGCCCGGCCGCCATCAGACACCTGCTGCCACCGCGCATCATCGCCGAGCAACGACACAATCTGCGCGGCCATGCCTTCAGCGTCCTCAGCGGTGGGCATGAATGCCGTTGCATCTCCCAGGCCCTGCATGCCAATCGGCGTGGTCACGCACGGCAGGCCATTGCGCAGGCTTTCCAGCACCTTGCCCTTGACCCCTCCGCCGAAACGCAACGGTGCAACCGCCACGCGCGCGCGCCGGTACCAACCGGCCAGGACTTCGTCACTGACGTATCCGGTCACATCGATGCGTTCAGACGCCATCGCCTGGATTTCCGGACGCGGGCTGGAGCCAACCAGGCTCAACCGGACCGACGGTACCTGTGCCTGTACCCGGGGCAACACGTCGCTGACAAACCACTGAGCGGCGTCCACATTGGGCGCATGCGCGAAGCCGGCCACGAACAGGATGTCGCGGCGCTGCTCAGGGCCCGGCACATCAGCATCGGCAACAGGCTCATAGGCGTACAGCGGAATGGTCTCGGCGCGGGTCCCGGCCGATGGCGCATGGCTGGCCAGCCACGCACGTACATGGGTGGTTTCGTCCGTGGACGGATACAGCACCACGTCCGCCTGCTGCCAGAGGGTGTACTCGAAATCACGGAAGCGCGCGGCCTCACGTGCCAGATCGTCGTCCGGCTGCAGCTGCAACTGCTGCTGCATGCGCAGGTGATGGATGTCGTGCCCGTAATAGATGACAGTGGCCCGGCTATGGCGGCGCACGACGGCTACCAGCTCAGCCGACACATGTGGCCGGTTGAGAATCACCACGTCCAGATACTGGCCATTGGCGGCCATCCAGGCCTCGAACCCAGCCGCGCCAACACAGCCGCCCCCATGCATCACTTCGATGCCCTTGCGCTGCAATGGCGGCGCGTACTGGTCATCGTAGTAGGCATTGGCGGGCCAGAAGGTTACCTGGCATCCCTCTTCCAGCAGGGTATGCATCACCTGGCAGGTCGCGCGCGAGCCGGCATCACGGTCAGGCTGCGGAATATAGTGGTCCACCACCAGCACGTGGCGCTTGTTGCGCGAACGGTCCCGTGCCAGGAACACATGTTCGCCATTGGCGAACTGGCCCTGCTCCAGGATCGGCATCCAGCGCGCGAGGAACTTGTCGCGGTTGACCGCCTGCCACGCCTTGACTCCACTGCTCTCATCGGTGCCGCTGGACACGCCCTCGTAATGCACCACGACCGATGCCGGCTGCATGTAGACCTTCAACCCACGCTCGCGCACACGGAAGGCGATGTCGGTGTCTTCGTAGTAGGCCGGCGCAAAATGCTCGTCGAAGCCACCGAGCTCCTGGAACAGCTGCAGCGGCAGCATGATCGAGGCACCGGAGATGTAGTCGGCTTCCTTCAGATAGCTATAAGCCGGCAGGGTTGGATCCTGCAGGCGCCCGAAATTCCACGCGCTGCCATCTGACCAGACGATGCCACCGGCTTCCTGCAGGCGGCCATCCGGGTAGACCAGTTTGGAGCCTACCAGGCCGGCATCCGGATGCGACTGGAACACATCCACCAAAGCATCCAGCCAGCCCGGCCGCACTTCGGTGTCGTTGTTGAGCAGGTAGACGTAACGGCCCTTGGCCAGCGTCAACGCCTGGTTGCAGGAGCGCAGGAAACCGAGGTTCTCCGGATTGACGTGATAGCGCAGGCCCGGAATGCTGCCCAGTGCATCGATCCGCGCATCACCGGAAGCATCCTCCAGTACCAGTACCTCGAACGATACGCGTGCACCCACGCGTGCGATCGAGGCCACGCAGGCCAGGCTCTGCTCGTAGTTGCCGTAGGTGGGTATGACGATGCTGACGACCGGATCAACGACATCGGCAAAACGCAGGCTCTGTTGCACCGACTGCGGGTCGCGGCGTACTTCTTCCAGCAGCAGCCCATCCAGCGGCGCAGGAAGCGCTGCGCCCTGGCTCAGCAGCATGCGTTTGGCCATTGGAACGAAGGGCTTCATCAAGGGATGGCGAGCCAACCCGGAGTTGCGCAATGACTGCAATACTGCATGCCACTCCCCTCGCAGCACACGGCCCGCGAAGCGGATCGGCTTGGTGATGCGCCAGGAGCGGGAAGCGATCAGCGAGGCAGTCAAGGCCTGCAGCGACTCGAGCTCGGCTCGATACGACTCCAGTACCGCTGAGACGTCCTGCGGCTCTCCCCCCGCAGCCAGCCCCCCTACCGCTGCCGCTGCCGCTGCCGGCTGGGTGACCCCGGAACGCTGCATCAGCTGCTCGATCTGCGCATGCTGCTGCAGGGCGCCGCGGGCGGCATCGGTCAGACCGGACACGGCGTTGATCTGCTGCTGCAGGTGCGCGCGTGCATCCCAGATTTTGACCATCGCATTTTCCAGGCGGTCGGCCCTGGCCTTCTCGGCAGCCAGTGCATCCTGCTGCGCTTGTTGCTGCTCGCGCGCCGCATCGAGCTGGCCATGCAGTTGAGCCACCACGCCCTGCTCGCGTACCACATGGCCGCGCAGCTCACCGATTTCAGCATCCTGTGCCTGCGCCCAGCGCGCGACTTCATGATGATGGGCGTAGAGGTCTTCGGCTTCGGTATACAGGATGGACGCGGGCAACTGCGGCAACAGCGAGGCATCGGCCGCCGCCACAACCACGAAGTAGACCGCATCGGGAATGACGGCAGCACGCTCCTGCACGCCTTCCCCGGTATCGGTCAACGCCTGGTACACCGGCTGTGCCGGGCCATCATCGAGCAGGGTGATGGTCGAACAGACCGACATGCGGTGCCCGCACAGGCGCGAAGCAGGGAAATGCCGCGAGACCAATGCCTGGAACTCGCCCAGGTACAGCTCTTTCACGTGGTACTCGTTGTGGTAGCCAGCGCGGTCGGAGTAGACCTCCTTGTTCGGGGAGGACATGATCATCACGCCATCCGGCCGCAGCACGCGGCGGATCTCGGACATCATCTCTTCTTGCTCGTACAGGTGTTCGATCGTCTCGAACGAGATCACGACGTCAACACTGTCGTCGGGCAGCGGAATCGCTGCAGCCGACCCCTGCAGGTACTGCAGATTGGTGCGGTCGGCGTAGCGCTCCGCAGCGTGTGCAACGGCATCATGGGAAATGTCCACGCCCCTGACCGAACGCGCGCGGCTGGCCAGCATCGCGCTGCCATAGCCTTCACCGCTGGCCACATCCAGCACGTCCTTGCCTTCCACCAGGGGTAGGCACCACGCATATCGGTGCAGGTGCTCCTGGCGGATGACACCCTGTTCGGTGGGGACGAAACGTTCGCCGGTGAACTCGATCATCAGGATTCCTTGGTGATATCGATGGCCAGCATGGGCAGGCCCACCAGGCCGAAGCGCATCGTCTCGTCGATCGCGCGGAACTCCAGCGCGTCGTGGATCCAGTGCTGCTGGGTGTGATCGTGCTGGTCGCCGGAGGCCACCGCAGCATCGATCATGTAGGAGCCGGATGGCATCACCGGCATGCGGAACAGGAACGAGGCGACGATGCTTTCACCCGCCTGGCCGCCCACGGGGCTGTCCTTGCAGGCGAAGTAGCTGTTGTCGCCGAACAGGCGCTGCCCCAAGCGATCCTTGACGTAGAAGCCGACGATCACGCTGTCCAGCGCCTGCATCAGCTCGACACGGATGCGCAGGCGGACCAGCTCGCCGCCCTCGGCCATGCCCAGCGGCGCCCCCGCCTCATCGTTCAGCGCCACATCAACGATGCGCGCACCCTGGGCACCAAATTCCTGCCCTACATTGTCCGGATCGAACTGGAACAACGCGATGCGGTTGCTGGCGCCAGCGGCCTGCAGCGCCTCCAGGCGGAAGTCCGGCGCATCTGTGGCCAGGCGTTTTTGTTTCTTTTCGACCACCACGTCGTCCACGCCCGCCTCGCGACGGCCTACCACGTGCTGCTCGGTCATGTACGCTTCGATCACTTCCTGCGACGTGCCCGAAAGGCGCATCTGGCCGTGCTGCAGCCACACCGCGCTTTCGCACAGGTTGGTTACCGCGGCCGCGTCATGGCTGACGAACAGCAGCGTTCCGTTCTTCTGGAACTCGCGCAGGAAGCGCATGCATTTCTGCGAGAAGAAGGCGTCACCTACGGCCAGCGCCTCGTCGATGATCAGGATGTCGGCATCGACATGAGCAATCACGGCAAAGGCCAGGCGTACCGACATGCCGCTGGAATAGCTGCGCACTGGCTGGTCGATGAATTCACCGATGTCGGCGAAGGCCAGGATGCTGTCCATGCGCGCTTCAATCTGCGGCCGGGTCAGGCCGAGAATCGTGGCGTTGAGATAGACATTCTCACGCCCGGTGAATTCGGGATTGAAGCCGCTACCCAGCTCAAGCAGGGCCGCGACCCGCCCTTTGACTGTGATGCGGCCTTCGGTCGGGTTGAGGGTGCCGGCGATCATCTGCAGCAGGGTGGACTTGCCCGAGCCGTTGCGGCCGACAATACCCACCGTCTGCCCGCGGCGGATCGAGAAACTGACGCCACGCAGCGCCCAGAAATCCTTGTAGAAGGATTTGCGCTTGCCGGCCAGGGCCTGCAACAGGCGGTGCGAGGGGCGTTCGTACATGTGGTACGCCTTGCCCACGCCCTGCACATCGATGACGATGTCGCCGTCGGTCAGCTCAGAGGACATCGGCAAACCCCACGCGCAGCTTGTTGAACATGCGATGGCCCAGCAGAGCCACCGCGCAGGCGATCAGGGTGTAGACACCGAGGCCGGCCCAGTCGGGCAGGCGGCCCCAGATCACCACTTCGCGTACCTGGTCGATGATGAAGGTCAGCGGGTTCAGCTCGAACACGATGCGATAGCTTTCCGGCACCGATTCGACCGGCACGATGGCCGAAGACAGGAACAGCATCGCCGCCGCCATCACCCCGGCGAACTGGCCGATGTCACGCAGGTATACGCCCAGCGACGAGACGATCCAGCCCACGCCAGCGGTGAGGATCACAAGCGGGATGACTACCACCGGCAGCAGGATGGCCGTAGCCGGGATACTGCCCTTGATCGCCAGCTGCAGCAGCAGCAGCACCACCATGTTCATCAACAGGTGGAACAGCGCCGAGAAGGTCATGCTCCACACCAGGATGTCCAGCGGGAACACCACACGCTTCACGTAGCCGGTGTTGGCTACGATCAACTGCGGAGCGCGGGTGAAGCACTCAGCAAAGAACCCGTGCACGGTCAGGCCCGCGAACAGGATCAGTGCAAAGTCGGTGGTCGATCCGGTCGATCCCGGCCAGCGGCCTTTCATCACGAAGCCGAAGGCCAGGGTGTAGACCAGCAGCATCAGGAAGGGGCTGATCAATGACCACAACAGGCCAAAGCTGGCGCCACGATAGCGGCCCAGCACTTCGCGCTGGCTCAGTTCGAACGTCAGCGAACGATGCTTGCCGAAAACCGAGAGGATTCCCATCAGCCGGCCTGCTGCACCAGCGCCCGTTCCAGATCCACCTGCAGATCCCCCAGATCCTCCACGCCCACGCTCAGCCGCACCAGCGCATCGCTGATGCCCAGCTGTTCCCGCCGCGCGACCGGAATCGAGGCATGCGTCATCACCGCCGGGTGGTTGACCAGGCTTTCCACGCCACCCAGCGACTCGGCCAGGGTGAACAGCTCGGTCTTCTCGCAGAAGCGCTTGGCCGCCTCGAAACCGCCCTTGAGGACGATCGAGACGATGCCGCCGTAGCCGCCCATCTGGCGGGTCGCCAGCTCATGCTGCGGGTGCGACGGCAGGCCCGGGTAGATCACCTTTTCCACCGCCGGATGCTTTTCCAGCCACTGGGCCAGGGCCAGCGCGTTGGCGCAGTGCGCCTTCATGCGCAGCGGCAGGGTCTTCAGGCCACGCAGGGCCAGGAAGCTGTCGAACGGGCCCTGCACGCCCCCCACCGAGTTCTGCAGGAAGGCCATCTGCTCGGCCAGTTCGGCGTTGTCGCCGACCACGACCATGCCACCGACCATGTCCGAGTGGCCATTGAGGTACTTGGTGGCCGAGTGCAGCACCAGGTCCGCGCCCAGCTCCAGCGGGCGCTGCAGCATCGGCGAGGCGAAGGTGTTGTCGACCACCACGATCAGGCCGTGGCGCTTGGCGATGGCGGCCACCGCAGCGATGTCCACGATCTTCAGCATCGGATTGGTTGGGGTCTCGATCCAGACCATCTTCGTCTTTGGCGTGATGGCTGCCTCGAACGCGGCCAAGTCGGTCAGGTCGACGAAGCTGAAGTCCAGGCCGGCGGTTCGGCGACGCACACGCTCGAACAGGCGGAAGCTGCCGCCGTAGATATCGTCCATCGCCACCACGTGGCTGCCGGCGTCCAGCAGTTCGATCACGGTCGAGCTGGCCGCCATGCCCGAAGCGAAGGCGAAACCACGGGTACCGCCTTCCAGCGACGCCACGCACCGCTCATAGGCGAAGCGGGTCGGGTTGTGGGTACGCGAGTACTCGAAGCCCTGGTGCTCGCCCGGGCTGGACTGCGCATAGGTCGAGGTGGCGTAGATCGGTGGCATCACCGCGCCGGTGCTGGGGTCGGGCGACTGACCGCCGTGAATGGCCAGGGTAGCCAGGGCCAGCGCGCGGTCGGGCGAAGAGGAGTTGGACATGTCGTTTCCTGAATGGCGCCGACGTGCGGCGCCGTCAAAGGATCGGGAGTCTATCAGCGCAGCCTTAACGAGCTTTGACGCAAATAAACCGGAATTCAGTGGTGATCTGCAGCGATCAGCGGCTTACTGCACGCGACGGCGCAGATAGTTCAGCAGGTCGATACGGGTGATCAGGCCCAGGAAGGCATCACCGTCCATCACGATCGCCACCTGCCCGCGGTCGAACACCGGCAGCAGGGCCTCGATCGGCGACTTCACGTCCAGCCGGTCCAGCTTGCTGACCATGGCGGTGGCGACGGTGTCGCGGAAACGTGCCTCATCGCCATACACATGCAGCAGCACGTCGCTTTCGTCGACGATGCCGACCAGCTGGTCGCCGTCCATCACCGGCAGCTGCGACACGTCATACAGCTTCATGCGCTGGTACGCGGTGGTCAGCAGGTCGTTCGGGCCGATCACGACAGTGTCGCGCTGGCCGTACGGGCGCAGGATCAGGTCGCGCAGGTCGCCGTGCTGCGGGCGTTCCAGGAAGCCGTTGTCCAGCATCCAGTAGTCGTTGTACATCTTCGACAGGTACTTGTTGCCGGTGTCGCACACCAGCACCAGCACCTTCTTCGGCGTGGTCTGTTCCTTGCAGTACTTCAGGGCCGCCGCCAGCAGGGTGCCGGTGGACGAACCGCCCAGGATGCCTTCCTTGCCCAGCAGCTCGCGCGCGGTGTGGAAGCTCTCGGCGTCGCTGATGGCATAGGCCTTCTTGACGCGGCTGAAGTCGGAGATCGACGGCAGGAAGTCCTCGCCGATGCCCTCCACCAGCCAGCTGCCCGACTTGTCGTTCAGATTGCCGTCGTTGATGTACTCGGCCAGGATCGAGCCGACCGGATCGGCCAGCACCAGCTCGGTCTTCGGCGACAGCTTGGCGAAGGCGCGCGACAGGCCGGTCATGGTGCCGGAGCTGCCACAGCCGAACACGATGGCATCGAGGTCGCCGCCCATCTGCTCGAGGATCTCCGGGCCGGTACCGAATTCATGCGCGGCCGGATTGTCCGGGTTGCCGAACTGGTTGATGAAGTACGCGCCCGGGGTCTGCTCGGCAATGGTCTTGGCCAGATCCTGATAGTACTCAGGGTGGCCCTTGGCCACGTCCGAGCGGGTCAGACGCACTTCAGCGCCCATCGCCTTCAGGTTGAAGATCTTTTCCCGACTCATCTTGTCGGGAACGACCAGAATGAGCTTATAGCCCTTCTGCTGGGCCACCAGGGCCAGGCCCAGGCCGGTGTTGCCAGCGGTGCCCTCGACCAGGGTCGCGCCAGGCTTCAGGTCGCCGCGCTTCTCCGCCGCTTCGATCATCGACAGGCCGATGCGATCCTTGATCGATCCGCCCGGGTTGGCGCTCTCCAGCTTCAGGTAGAGCTCGCAGACGCCGGTGTCCAGGCGCTGGGCCTTGACGATCGGGGTCTGGCCGATGAGTTCGAGGACGGAAGAATGGATGGGCATTCGGAGGACTTTCGGTTCGCGCCGCGCAGGGCCGGACCGATGATTATCCGTCGGATGGCGATGAATGTCAGGTCGTTGCGCCGCGGGGCCGGAAGCCCGCAAAAAAGGGATGCGGACGGCCCCGGATCGACGAGGAGACCGGTGCCGCCCGCATCGGTGAGTTGTGCCTGAAGGCCAAGGCACCACCGCCTGTGGTGCCTTGGCGCGGCCGCCTCATCGGCGCGGCCGCGATGCCAGGGCAGGAGCCCCCGGCAGGGCCATCGATGGCCGGGTCACGCCGTTCCGGGCGCGACGATGTGCGTCAAAGCGTGGGGGACGTCGTTGGGAGCGGTGTTTCGTACATTCGCAGAAGACGTTGCTTGGCCAGCAGCTTCTCGCGCTTCATGCGACCCAGGGTGACATCATCGATCGGGAGTACACCCAACTCCGCGTCCATGCACTTCTTGTTCAACTTGCGGTGCTGGTCATGGAGTGCCCTGAACTCCGGATCACGCGCGCGACGGGCGTCGATCTCGCTCTGGGGCTGATCTTCAAACATGATGGACCTCCTTCGACAGATACACGAACGCCCCGGCCGAAAGGCACGGGGCGTTGTTCATGGAGGAGCGCCGGTCGATGGCCACCTGGACGCCTGCAACGACCTGCGGCACTGGCCTGCGCACGTCGATCTGCTGCGGTTCGCGCCCTGCTTGCATCGGCCCGGCCCTCCCATCGTCCGGTCCGCGGCATTGCGTCCCGGACGATTGACCCTACGCCTGCTCAAGGCGGGGTACAAGACCCCTGCGGCAAAAAGACCGAACCCCGCCGGGGCGGGGTTCAGGCTGAATGCTCATCGCAACGAAAAACAAACAATATCAAGCAATTACGGGGCGATGATGACCTCGGCCGAACGCGCCTGGGTGGAGGCCGCCTTCTTGCCAGCGAGCTGGATCCGGTTGCTGGCGACACCGGCCGCGACCAGGGCATCGCGCAGCGCTTCGGCACGCTTCTGGCCTACGCCGTTCGCGTTGTCGTAGGCCTCGATGCGCAGGCGGCCCTTCTTGCCGATGTTCAGGTATTCGGCCAACGCCTTGGCCTGGTTGCGGGCCCCGCCGGACAGGCTGGAGGCGCCGGCGGTGAACGCGTCACCACGGAAGGTGAAGACTTCGCCGCGACCATCGAACTTCGAGGCCGGCAGTTTCTGACCGGACACCAGCTCGGCTTCCTCGCGGGCCAGCTTGGCGGCGTTCTGCTGGGCGGCGCTGAGGCGCTGCTGCTGCTTGCCGGCCACGCTGGTCAGGGCGTTCTCGGCGTCCTGGCGGGCCAGGGTTTCGGCCTCGGCGGCCTGGCGCAGGCGCTCGGCCTCCTCCGCCTGCATCTGCGCCTGCATGCGCAGCTGCTCGGCTTCCTGGCGGGCGCGGGCGGCGTCGCGGCGGCTGGCCTCGATCAGCAGGTCGCTGCGGGTCCGCTCCAGGCGGTCGACCTCGCGCGCGGCCAGTGCGGTACGCACGGCGGTCTCGGCAATCTCCACCCGGCGCTCGGCCAGGTAGGTGGCCAGCTCCTGGTCGCGGCGCTTGGCCTTGTCCAGGGTGGCGATGGCCTGCTGGGCCTGCATGCGCTCGAAGGCGCCCAGCTCAGCGGTGTCGGGATTGGCCTGGATGGCCATCAGGCGCTGGCTCAGCTGCGCCACCATCGGGTTGTCGGCGGCCACGGCCAGGGGCGGCAGCGCCAGCAGCGCGGCCAGGGTTGCGGCAGTCATCGGCTTCACCGGCGGTCCTCCCCGGTCGACAGCTGGCGTTGCAGCTGGTTGACCTCGTTGCGGCGCAGCTGCAGCTGGGCGGTCACGGTGGCTTCCTCGCTGCGGACGCGGGCCAGGTCGGCATCGGCGGCGGCGCGCAGGGCGATCGCCGGGGCGTTCTTGCGCTCGCGGCGGTCGCCGGCAGCACGCTGGGCCTGCTCCAGCCCCTGCCGGGCCAGCCCGATCAGGTCCGGGGCGTACTGGTCGGCGTCGGCCTGGGTGGCCTTGTCGACCGCCTGCCGGGCCTGGGCCAGTTCCAGTGCGCCGTCCTGCGCCCAGGCGGGGGCAGACAGTGCGAATGCAAACGCCATCACATACAGGCCATGGCGCATTCGTGCGAAGCTAAGTCGTTTCATTGGGGAGGCCGTACCGGTTGTCGGTTCACGGCCATTGTCGTCAAGCCGACACCGTGCTGGCAACGGGCGTCGGCCGTTTCGTTGGGGAAAATTCGCAATGGATATCGGCTACTTCCTGAAGCTGATGACCGAAAAGAACGCTTCGGACATGTTCCTGACCACCGGAGCACCGGTCTACATCAAGATCGAGGGGAAGCTTTATCCGCTGGGCAACACCGGCCTGCCGCCGGGCATGGTCAAGAAGATCGCCTACTCGCTGATGGACGAAGGCCAGGTGCCGCAGTTCGAGCGCGAGCTGGAGCTCAACATGGCCATCGCCCTGCCCGATGCCGGGCGCTTCCGCGTCAACGTGTTCAAGCAGCGGGGCGAGGTCGGCATGGTCATCCGCGCCATCCGCAGCCGCATCCCGAGCATCGAGGAGCTGAACCTGCCGCAGGTGCTGAAGGACGTCATCATGACCCCGCGCGGGCTGGTGCTGGTGGTGGGGTCCACCGGTTCCGGCAAGTCCACCTCGCTGGCGTCGATGATCGACCACCGCAACAGCACCACCACCGGTCACATCCTCACCATCGAGGACCCGATCGAGTACCTGCACAAGCACAAGATGTCGATCGTCAACCAGCGCGAGGTCGGGCTGGACACCCATGCCTTCCACAACGCGCTGAAGAACGCGATGCGTGAAGCGCCGGACGTGATCCTGATCGGCGAGATCCTGGACGCGGAAACGATGGAGGCCGCCATCGCTTTCGCCGAGACCGGCCACCTGTGCCTGGCCACCCTGCACTCCAACAACGCCGACCAGACCATCGAGCGCATCCTCAACTTCTTCCCGGAGAGCGCGCACAAGAACGTGCTGATGAACCTCGCGCTGAACCTGCGTGCGGTGATCAGCCAGCGCCTGGTGAAGAACAAGGAAGGCCGTCGCCTGCCGGCCACCGAAGTGCTGATCAACACGCCGATGATCCGCGACCTGCTGCGTCGTGGCCAGGTGCACGAGATCAAGGCGGCAATGGAAGGCTCGCTGGAGGAAGGCATGGAGAGCTTCGACCAGTGCCTGTTCCGGTTGGCCAAGGCTGGCACCATCGAGCAGGAGGAGGCCCTGCGCGCGGCCGACTCGCGCGATGGCCTGGCGCTGAAGTTCCGCCTGTCCGAAGGCAGCAGCGGCGAGCACGACCCGTACGCGGATTTCTCGGCCGGCGCGCCGAGCATCACCCACGGGTTCTGACCTGAAGGGTTCAGGGGCGGTCTCATCCAATGAGACCGCCGATCCGTAGGTTTCCGCAATGGAAACCATCCGCAAGCTTGCCATCCTGGCTGACGCCGCCAAATACGATGCCTCCTGCGCCTCCAGCGGCTCGGGCAAGCGCGACTCACGCGCCAGCGGCGGCATCGGCAGCACCGAAGGCAT
Organism: Stenotrophomonas sp. GD03877; assembly: GCF_029840555.1. Lineage (NCBI taxonomy): Bacteria > Pseudomonadati > Pseudomonadota > Gammaproteobacteria > Lysobacterales > Lysobacteraceae > Stenotrophomonas > Stenotrophomonas sp. GD03877. The sequence continues at coordinate 63,113 of NZ_JAOCCT010000029.1, forward strand.
GGGCATCTGCCACAGCTATACGCCGGATGGCCGTTGCGTTTCGTTGCTGAAGATCCTGCTGACCAACTTCTGCGTCTACGACTGCGCGTACTGCGTGAACCGCGTGTCCAGCAATGTGCCCCGCGCGCGCTTCAGCGTGGACGAGGTGGTCGCGCTGACGCTGGACTTCTACAAGCGCAACTACATCGAGGGCCTGTTCCTTTCCAGCGGCATCATCCGCAATGCGGACTACACCATGGAGCAGATGGTGGAAGTAGCGCGGCAACTGCGCGAGGAACACCGCTACGCCGGTTACATCCACCTCAAGACCATTCCCGAAGCGTCGCCGGAACTGCTGGCCAGCGCCGGGCGTTACGCCGACCGGCTGTCGATCAACGTGGAGCTGCCCACCGAAGCCGGGCTGAGCGCGCTGGCACCGGAGAAGACCGTACAGTCCATCCGCGGTGCGATGGGCGAGCTGCGCTGGCGCATCGAGGAAGCCAAGGAAGCGCGCAAGGCGCCAGCGGTGGTCGCGCCGGTGTCCACCCGCAGCGCGCGTCCGCGCCCTCCCCGCTTCGCACCGGCCGGGCAGAGCACGCAGATGATCGTCGGCGCCGACGGCGCCAACGACCGGCAGATCCTCGCCAGCGCCGATGCGTTGTACGGCAACTACCGGATGCGCCGGGTGTACTACTCCGCCTTCAGCCCGATTCCGGATGCCAGCCGCCAGCTGCCGCTGCAGCCGCCGCCCCTGCAGCGCGAGCACCGCCTCTACCAGGCCGACTGGCTGCTGCGCTTCTACGGCTATGGCGTGGATGAAATCACCGATACCACCCAGGCCGGCATGCTCGATCTGGACATCGACCCGAAGATGGCCTGGGCGATCCGCCACCCCGAACGCTTCCCCGTGGATCTCAACCGCGCGCCGAAGGAAATGCTGCTGCGCGTACCCGGGCTGGGCGTGCGCAATGTGAAGCGGGTGCTGATGGCGCGCCGCCACGGTCGCCTGCGGGTTGCCGATGTGGCACGCCTGAAGGCGCCGATGAGCAAACTGCTGCCATTCGTGCTGCTGGCCGACCACCACCCGCGCAGGGCGCTGGACGATCCGGCGGCGCTGCGCGCCCAATTGGCCCCACCGCCCCGTCAGGGATCGCTGTTCGATGCCCCACCGCCAGCCTGACGCACAGCGCTGGTCGCTGCGGGTGGAGCCGCCGTGGTCGCTGGAGGCCTGGCGCAACGGTGCGCGCGATGCCCTGTTGCGCGGCATCGCACCGGAACAGCTGGACTGGCTGGAGGGCAGCGACGCATCACTGCTGGATGCGCCTGCGGTCAGCTCCGCGCCCGTGCTGGCCGATGCCGGCGTGCCGAACGTACCGCGCGACTTCCTTGAACTGGCGGCCACCTGCCTGTGCCACCGCGATATGCAGCGCATGGCCCTGTTGTACCGGCTGCTGTGGCGCATCACCCATGGCGAGCGCTCGGTGCTGTCGAATCCCGCCGATGCCGACGTGCTGCGCGCAACCGCGCTCGCCCAGGCCGTTCGCCGCGATACCCACAAGATGAAGGCGTTCGTGCGCTTCCGCGAGGTGCCCGGCCAGCCCGAGGCGTTCATCGCGTGGTTCGAGCCACAGCACCACATCGTTGATCGGGTGGCGCCGTTTTTCGCGCGTCGCTTCACCGGCATGCACTGGGCCATACTGACGCCGTCGCGCAGCGTGGCATGGGATGGACAAGCGCTGGCCTTCGGCCCCGGCGCACGGCGCGAGGACGCCCCGGCAGAGGATGCACGGGAGGCGCTGTGGCAGACCTATTACGCCAGCATCTTCAATCCGGCGCGGCTCAATACCCGGATGATGATGCAGGAGATGCCGGCCAAGTACTGGCGCCACCTGCCCGAGGCGCAGCTGCTGCCGCGCCTGGTGCGCGATGCGGGCGATCGCGTGCAGGAAATGCATGACCGGCCCGCGCAGGCACCGCAACGGAAGATACCTGCGCGGGCGCTGGCGCCAATGCCCGCCGCCGACGCCAAGGGATTGCAGACACTGCGCCAACAGGCGCTGGCCTGCCGCCAGTGCCCGCTGTGGGAAGCGGCCACGCAGGGGGTGTTCGGTGAAGGCCCGGCCGATGCCCCGATCATGGTGGTCGGCGAGCAGCCGGGCGACGTCGAGGATCTGCGCGGCCAGCCATTCGCCGGCCCGGCCGGCCAGCTGCTGGATCGTGCCCTGGCCGAGCTGGGAATCGATCGCGCCACGCTGTACCTGACCAATGCGGTGAAGCACTTCCACCATGAGCGCCGCGGCAAGATCCGGCTGCACAAGCGTCCGGAAAGCCGCCACATCCAGGCCTGCCGGCCATGGCTGATGGGCGAGATCGCGCGGGTGCGGCCGCAGGTCATCGTCTGCCTCGGCGCAACCGCGGCAGCCTCGGTATTCGGTCGTGACTTCGACCTCTCACGCGACCGCGGACGCTGGCACACCCTCGAAGATGGCACGCGCGGCTACGCCACGGTGCACCCGGCGTGGGTGTTGCGGCAGACCGACGATGCACGCCGCGAGGCCGGCTATCGGCTGTTCCGGGAAGACCTTCGGCAGATGTTGCGAGGGGATGGGGCATCCGCCGGGCATGGCCCGGCGCTACCACGGGCCGGGGACCGGTAGCGCCGGGCCGCGCCCGGCGAGCGAAGCGGCCCGTCAGGCGGCGTCGGGCTGGTTTTCCGGGCGGGCGCGGTCGAACGCGTCCAGCGCCTGGCAGGCCGCTTCGATGCGGCGCAGGGTCGGGTACGGCGTCAGGTCCAGGCCGAAGCGGTGTGCGTTGTAGAGTTGCGGCAGCAGGCAGAGGTCGGCCAGGCCCGGACGATCGCCGTGGCAGAACGTGCCTGTGTCACCGCTGTTGGCCAGCAGCGTTTCCATGGCCTGGAAGCCTTCGGCCATCCAGTGCAGGGTCCACTGCGCGCGGGCGTCGGCCGGCAGCTGCAGGTCGCGCTCCAGGTACTGCATCACCCGCAGGTTGTTGATCGGATGGATATCGCAGGCCACCAGCTGGGCCAGCGCCCGCACCCGCGCGCGGCCGGCGGCGTCGGCCGGCAGCAGCGGTACCTGCGGGAAGCGCTCATCCAGATATTCCACGATCGCCAGTGACTGGGTCAGCACTTGACCGTCATGCAGCAGCGTCGGCACCAGCTGCTGCGGATTGAGCGTGCGATAGGCGTCCAGGTGCTGCTCGCCACCCTCGCGCACCAGGTGCACCGGCCGGGCCTCCCAGGCCAGGCCCTTCAGCTCCAGGCCGATGCGCACGCGGTAGGCAGCGCTGGATCGCCAGTAGGTGTACAGCACGATGCCGTCGTCGACCGGGCCGTCGTCAACCAGGATCTCCATCGCCGCCTCCATGCTCAGGGCTTGGCCGCCTGTTCGATGCGCTGCTCGATCGCACCGAAGATACTGTTGCCCGCGGCATCAAGCATCTCGATGCGGACCACGTCGCCGAAGGACATGAACGGCGTGCTCGGCTTGCCGTCGCGCAGGGTTTCCACCACGCGCTGCTCGGCGAAGCACGATGCACCCTTGCTGGTGTCTTCGTTGGCGATAGTGCCCGAGCCGACGATGGTGCCGGCGCCCAGCGGACGGGTCTTGGCCGCATGCGCGACCAGCTGGGCGAAGTTGAACTGCATGTCCACGCCCGCTTCCGGCGCACCGAACCACTTACCGTTGATGTGGGTCAGCAGCGGCAGGTGCACCTTGCTGTCCTGCCAGGCCGCACCCAGCTCATCCGGGGTGACGAACACCGGCGACAGCGCCGAACGCGGCTTGGACTGCAGGAAGCCGAAGCCCTTGGCCAGCTCGCCCGGGATCAGGTTGCGCAGCGAGACATCGTTGACCAGGCCGACCAGCTGGATATGGCCCGCCGCCTGTTCCGGGGTGGCGGCCATCGGCACGTCGTCGGTGATCACCACGATCTCCGCTTCCAGGTCGATGCCGTAGTCCTCGCTGACCACCTTGACCGCGTCGCGCGGGCCGTGGAAGCCGGCGCTGGTGGCCTGGTACATCAGCGGATCGGTGTAGAAGCTCTCCGGCACCTCGGCGCCACGGGCACGGCGCACGCGTTCGACGTGCGGCAGGTACGCGCTGCCATCGACGAACTCATAGGCGCGCGGCATCGGCGCGGCCAGTGCCTGCGGGTCAAGGTCGAACACGCCATCGGCGTCGCCGGCGTTGAGCGATTCATACAGGGCGTTCAGGCGCGGCGCGATGTGGCTCCAGTCTTCCAGGGCCTGCTGCAGGGTGGCGGCAATGCCGGTGGCGCGCACGCCGTGGCGCAGGTCGCGCGAGACGACGATCAGGGTGCCGTCGCGGCCGCCTTCCTTCAAAGAACCAAGCTTCATGGGTGGGTGTCCGGAGTCGTGGGCAAACAAGTTTCAAGTGTAATCAAATCTGCGGCGGCGCCAAGCTGCAGCGCGGCATCGGTCCACCCTACCGTAGTGGGGGGTTCGGCAGGGCTTGCAGCCCTGCACCCGCTCAATGTAACGGCAACGACAACGTCAAAAGCGGCTCTGGCTTTCTGCTGGTTGGGCGGGGCGGTGTGGGTGGGCAGGACACGCCGTAAACCCATCCTTGGGGGCTCGATGGCGCCATCCATGGCGCCAACGGTCCTGCCCACCCACACCACCCCACCCCCGACAGGTTCCCGATGACGGATCGAACATCCACATCATTCATCGTCGAGATCCTTCAGACATCGAAATTGATCGAATGAGATCCGACAGATCGCGGAAAACCGTCGAAGGCGGGGTGGGTCCGGTTGCGG